>JBQGNO010000151.1:0-6553 GCA_052087725.1 Janibacter sp.
GGGACCGCTACGACCACGACGGGGACGGCGACTTCAACGAGCCGGACGGCTACATCGACCACTTCCAGGCGATCCACGCCGGCGAAGGGGAGGAGGCCGGCGGCGGCGCCGAGGGCGAGGACGCCATCTGGAGCCACCGTTGGTACGCCTACTCCACCAACATGGGCAAGGAGGGCCCCGACGGCAACAAGCTCGGCGGCGTGCCGCTCGGCGACTCCGGGATCTGGATCGGTGACTACACCACCGAGCCGGAGAACGGCGGTCTGGGCGTCTTCACGCACGAGTTCGGCCACGACCTCGGCCTGCCGGACCTCTACGACACCGCTGGTGGTGACAACGGCACCGGCTTCTGGAGCCTGATGTCCGGCGGCTCCTGGCTCAACGACGGCACTGAGGACATCGGCTCCAAGCCCGGGTACATGGGTGCGTGGGAGAAGCTCCAGCTCGGCTGGCTCGACCACACCACGGTCGAGCCCGGCGAGAAGAGCACGCAGAAGCTCGGCCCGGCCGATCGTGACCACGAGAAGCTGCCGCAGGCCATCTCGGTCCTCCTGCCCGAGGAGACCGTGAAGACCGAGTACAACACCCCCCACTCCGGCAGCTATGAGTGGTGGTCCGGCTCGGACAACGACCTCAACAACACGCTGACGCGCGAGGTCGACCTCACCGACGCCGGCGCGGCCACCGTCACGGCGCAGCTGGCCACGGAGATCGAGGCGGGCTACGACTTCCTCTACACCGAGGTCTCCATCGACGGCGGGTCCACGTGGACCGAGCTCGATGCGGCGGACGGGGGTGACCTGTCGTGGAACGAGGTCGAGTACGACCTCGGCGCCTTCGCCGGTGAGACGGTCCAGTTCCGCTGGCGCTACCAGTCCGACGGTGGTGTCGCCGAGGACGGCGCCTTCATCGACGACATCGAGATCACCGTCGACGGGCAGACCGTCCTCTCCGACGACGTCGAGTCCGGTGACAACGGATGGACGGCCGACGGCTTCACCCGGATGACCGGCTCGACCTCGGAGAAGGTCCAGAGCTATTACCTCGCCGAGAACCGCGTGTACTCCGGTTATGACCAGTACCTCAAGACCGGGCCCTACAACTTCGGTTTTGGCTCGCTCCAGCCCAACTGGGTCGAGCGCTTCCCCTACCAGGACGGTCTGCTCGTCTGGTACATCAACAACGCCTACTCGGACAACAACACGAGCACCCACCCCGGGTACGGCCAGGTGCTGCCCGTGGACGCCCGTCCCGAGCCGGTGACCTTCCCCGACGGCACGTTGCTCGGCAACCGCCGTCAGCCCTTCGACGCGACCTTCGGGAAGCAGAAGACGGATGAGGTGACCTTCCACAGCAACGGCGTGCCGGAGAAGGTGCCCTCGAGCAAGGGCATCCCGACCTTCGACGACTCGAACCCGAACCGCTACTGGAGCGCGGCGAACCCGTGGAGCTCCACCAAGGTGGCCGGCTCCGGGACGACGATCAAGGTCAAGGCCGAGCAGAGCCACAAGGACCAGATGGTCGTCCAGGTCGAGGCAGGGGCGAAGTCCCCCTGACCCCCGACCCCACACTGCAGCAGGCCCTGCCGGGACTCCCGGCAGGGCCTGCTGCAGTCGCGGGCACCGTCGAGCGGCCCTGTGGGGCAGGATGGGCGCATGGATCGTCAGCAGGAGTTCGTCCTCCGCACCATCGAGGAACGCGACATCCGGTTCGTCCGGCTGTGGTTCACCGATGTCCTCGGCACCCTGAAGTCGGTGGCCATCGCCCCGGCCGAGCTCGAGGGCGCCTTCAGCGAGGGCATCGGTTTCGACGGCTCGGCCATCGAGGGCTTCACCCGGGTCTACGAGGCCGACATGCTCGCCCGCCCCGACCCGTCGACCTTCCAGGTGCTGCCGTGGCGCGGTGAGCACCCGGGCACGGCGCGGATGTTCTGCGACATCCAGCTCCCTGACGGCACACCGGCGCTCGCCGACGCCCGCTACGTCCTGCGGCGCACCCTGGACAAGGCCGCCGACATGGGGTTCAGCTTCTACACCCACCCCGAGGTCGAGTTCTTCCTGCTCAAGCAGGGGACCCCGCCGGGGGAGCGGCCGGTACCCGTCGATGACGGTGGCTACTTCGACCACGTGCCGAAGGGGGGAACCCACGACTTCCGACGCGCGGCCATCACGATGCTCGAGTCGGTGGGGATCTCGGTGGAGTTCAGCCACCACGAGGGAGCCCCGGGCCAGAACGAGATCGACCTGCGCTATGCCGACGCGTTGTCGACCGCCGACAACATCATGACCTTCCGCACGGTGGTCAAGGAGGTCGCGCTCGAGCAGGGCGTCTACGCCACCTTCATGCCGAAGGTCTTCGCGGAGTACCCCGGCAGCGGCATGCACACCCACATGTCGCTCTTCGAGGGAGACACCAATGCCTTCTACGAGCCGGGCGCCCCGTACCAGCTGAGCAAGGTCGGTCGGCAGTTCATCGCCGGCCTGCTCCACCACGGTCGCGAGTACGCGGCGGTGACCAACCAGTGGGTCAACAGCTACAAGCGTCTCTGGGGTGGCGGCGAGGCGCCGGCCCACCTCACCTGGGGTCACAACAACCGCTCGGCGATGGTGCGGGTGCCGATGTACAAGCCCAACAAGGGCAACTCCAGCCGGGTCGAGCTGCGCAGCCTCGACGCCTCCTGCAATCCCTATCTCGCCTTCGCGGTCATGCTCGCGGCGGGCCTGAAGGGCATCGAGGAGGGCTACGAGCTGCCGGCGGAGACCGAGGACGATGTCTGGGGCCTCACCGACCGGGAGCGTCGCGCGATGGGCATCAAGCCGCTCCCGTCGTCCCTGGCCGAGGCGATCGAGGCGATGGAGGAGAGCGAGCTCGTCGCCGAGACGCTCGGGGAGCACGTCTTCGACTTCTTCCTGCGCAACAAGCGACAGGAGTGGGCCGACTACCGCAACCAGGTCACCCCCTTCGAGCTCGAGCGACTCCTGCCGCGCCTGTGAGGACAGCGTGAGCACTCCTCCCGCCCGCCCCGGACCGATGCTCGCCCGTCGGGGGTTCAGCGACACCCGACGCGCCGAGCAGCTGCTCGGGGAGCCCGTGCTCGAGCGCCTGGTCGAGGACCCCGCACCGCTGCTCGGAGCGCTCTCCCGGGCCGCGGACCCGGACGCTGCGCTGCTGGGGCTGGTGCGGGTGCTCGAGGCCGCGGACGAGGAGCGAGAGGGGCTCGTGACCGCGCTGCTCACCGATGAGGTGGCCCGTCACCGCATCATCGGGGCCCTCGGCGTCTCGACCGCCCTCATCGACCACCTCGTGGCCCACCCCGAGCAGTGGGGCGCCGCCGTCACGGCCCGCGAGATGAGCCCGGAGGAGCGCACCGAGGCGCTCATCGCCGAGGTCGCCGAGCGAGCGGACCTCGAGCCGCAGGACGCCATGCGGGTGGGATACCGACGCCAGCTGCTCGGGATCGTCGCGCGGGATGTCACGTCCGAGGACCCGGTCGCCGAGCTGCCGGCCATCGCGACCGCGCTCGCCGACCTCGCCGGGTCCGCCCTCGAGATCGCCGTGCGCATCGCTGTCGACGAGCAGGGCGAGGACGCGCCCCGGGTCCGCTTCGCCGTCATCGGCATGGGCAAGGCCGGCGGGCGCGAGCTGAACTACATCTCCGATGTCGACGTGATCTTCGTCGCCGAGCCGGTCGAGGAGGCCGACGAGACCGAGGCGCTCGAGGTCGCCGCCAGGATCGCGACCCGCCTGATGCACGCCTGCAGCGACGCCACCACCCACGGGAGCCTCTGGCCCGTCGACGCCGCACTGCGGCCCGAGGGCAAGCAGGGCCCACTCGTGCGCACGGTGGCCAGCCACCGCACCTACTACGAGCGCTGGGCCAAGACCTGGGAGTTCCAGGCGCTGCTCAAGGCCCGCCACCTCGCCGGCGATGCCACCCTCGGAGCCGAGTACCTCGCCGCCATGCGGCCACTGGTGTGGGAGGCGGCCTCCCGGGAGGACTTCGTCGACGACGTCCAGGCGATGCGCCGCCGGGTTGAGGAGCACATCCCCTCCGCCGAGGCCAGACGCCAGCTCAAGCTCGGTCCCGGAGGTCTGCGCGATGTCGAGTTCTCCGTGCAGCTGCTCCAGCTCGTCCATGGCCGCACGGACGAGACCCTCCACTCCGGGACGACCCTGGATGCCTTGGCGGCCCTGTCGAAGGGCGGGTACGTCGGGCGGGCCGATGCCGCGGTCCTCGACTCGGCCTACCGCGTCCTGCGCACTCTCGAGCACCGCATCCAGCTGCACCGGCTGCGCCGTACCCACCTCATGCCCACCTCGGAGGACGACCTGCGCCGCCTCGGCCGGTCGATGCGCTTGTGGGACCAGCCGGACAAGGAGGTCGTCGCCCGACGGACCACGCACGCCCGCGCGGTGCGTCGGCTCCACCAACGGCTCTTCTACCGTCCACTCCTCTCGGCGGTCGCCCGGCTCAGCCCGGACGAGGCCCGGCTCACCCCCGACGCGGCACGGACGCGGTTGGGGGCGCTGGGCTACCGGGATCCGGCGGGCGCCCTGCGCCACATCGAGGTGCTCACCGAAGGCGTCAACCGCACGGCCGCGATCCAGAAGCAGCTGCTGCCGGTGATGCTCGAGTGGTTCGCCGAGATGGCCGACCCGGACGCGGGTCTGCTCGCCTTCCGCAAGGTCAGCGAGGAGCTCGGCAGCACGCACTGGTACCTGCGCCTGCTCCGCGACGAAGGGGAGGCGGCCCAGATCCTCGCCCACACCCTCGGTGCGAGCCGCTTCGCCGGCGCCCTCCTCCTCGCGAGCCCGGAGGCGGTCCAGATGCTCGGTGATGCCGAGGGGCAGCGGCCGCGCACCCGTGAGGAGATGCTGCGCCGGATGCGCTCGGCCGCCGGGCGGCGGGATCGCGCCGAGACGGCGGTCGCCTCCATCCGCGCCATCCGCCGCGCCGAGATCTTCCGCGTGGCTGTCGCCGACCTGCAGGGGCGGGCCGATCTCGACCAGGTGGGGGAGGCGCTCACCGCCGTGAGCGAGGCGACGATCCAGGCCGCGCTCGAGGTGACCATCGCCCACGTCGAGGCGGACCGGGGGCATCCCCTGGGCACCGATGTGCTCATCGTGGGGATGGGGCGACTCGGCGGCTCGGAGGTCGGGTACTCCTCGGACGCCGACGTCCTCTACGTCCATGACCCGCACGAGGGGGCCGACGAGCAGACGGCGCAGGAGGACGCGCTCGCGGTCGTCGTCGAGCTGCGCCGGCTGCTCGGGGGCGCGGGGTCCGACCCGCCGCTCGGACTCGACGCCGACCTGCGTCCCGAGGGCAAGAGCGGGCCGATGATCCGCTCCCTCGCCTCCTACGCGGCCTACTACGAGCGGTGGTCCGAGACGTGGGAGGCGCAGGCGCTGCTGCGTGCTCGCGCGGTCGCCGGCGACGAGGGCCTCGGTGCGCGCTTCACCGCGCTCATCGACCCGATCCGGTGGCCGGAGGCCGGGCTCAGCGAGGAGCAGCTGCGCCGGGTCCGCCGCCTCAAGGCACGGATGGAGGCCGAGCGCCTGCCCCGGGGCGCCGATCGTCGGGCGCACTTCAAGCTCGGCATGGGCGGGCTGTCCGACGTCGAGTGGAGTATCCAGCTGATCCAGCTCCAGCACGGACACGCTCACGAGGGGCTGCGCACCACCCGCACGCTGCCCGCGATGGCCGCTGCCGTCGAGGCGGGACTGCTGTCCTCGGAGGATGCCCTGGAGCTGCGCGAGGCCTGGTCGATGGCCTCCCGGCTGCGCAACGCCGGGATGCTCTTCCGGGGGCGTCCGGTGGACTCGGTGCCCTCCAACCTGCGTGAGGCGGACGGTGTCGGCCGGATCGTGGGGATGGAGCCGCAGTCCGGGCTCGCGCTCGCCGAGTCCTACCGCCGCACGGCCCGGCATGCCCGTCACGTCGTCGATCGGGTCTTCTACGGCGAGTGAGCCCGGGCGTGAGACACCGGTCAGGCCGGGCGCGCGGCGAATCTAGACTGGGCCCATGCTCGCCACGATCGACCTTCGCGCCCAGCCTCTCGGCGCCCGTGACCTGCGCGCGGTGCTCCCGCGCGCCGAGTACGACGTCGAGGCCGCCCTCACGGCGGTCCAGCCGATCTGTGACGACGTCCATGACCGTGGGTCCACGGCCCTCTACGAGCTCGCCGAGCGCTTCGACGGCGTGCGGCCGACCTCCCTTCGCGTCCCCGCGGAGGTCCTCGAGGCGGCCGTGACCGCCCTCGACCCGGACGTGCGCCGGGCCCTCGAGGTGTCCATCGAGCGGGCCCGCACCGTCCACGCCGCCCAGCGACGCACCGACACGACGACCTCGGTCGTGCCCGGCGGCACCGTCACCGAGCGTTGGGTGCCCGTCGAGCGCGTCGGGCTCTACGTCCCCGGCGGGCGGGCGGTCTACCCCTCGTCCGTCGTGATGAATGTCGTGCCCGCGCAGCTGGCCGAGGTCGGCTCGCTCGCCGTCGCCAGTCCGCCGCAGAAGGAGAATGTCGGCCTCTTCGCGGGCTACCCGCCCCCG
>JBQGNO010000151.1:6563-7263 GCA_052087725.1 Janibacter sp.
CCTCCTGGGTGTCGACGAGGTCTGGTCGATGGGTGGGGCCCAGGCCGTCGCCGGATTCGCCCACGGCTTCGTCGACGAGGCGGCCGGCGACCGGGGCGAGTGCACGCCGGTGAGCCTGGTCACCGGGCCGGGCAACATCTACGTCGCAGCAGCCAAGCGCCTGCTCAAGGGTCTCATCGGCATCGACGCCGAGGCCGGCCCGACCGAGATCGCCGTCCTCGCCGACGGCAGCGCCGACCCGGACCACGTCGCCGCCGACCTCATCAGCCAGGCCGAGCACGACCCCATGGCCGGCTCGGTCCTCGTGACCGACTCGACCGACCTCGCGGAGTCCGTCGCGAGCGCGGTCGAGCGCCGGGCCAGGGCCACCAAGCACAGCGAGCGTGTCATCGAGGCCCTCGGAGGACGCCAGTCCGCGATCGTCCTCGTCGACGACCTCGACGCCGGTCTACGGGTCGTGGACGCCTACGCGGCCGAGCACCTCGAGGTCATCACCACGGACGCGCCCGCCGTGGCCGCGCGGGTGCGCAATGCGGGCGCGATCTTCGTCGGGCCCCACTCGCCGGTGAGCCTCGGCGACTATGCCGCGGGCTCCAACCACGTACTGCCCACCGGGGGCAGTGCCAGCCACAGCAGCGGTCTGTCCGTGCAGTCCTTCCTGCGCGGCATCCACGTCGTGGAGTACTCGCGTGCGGCCCTC
>JBQGNO010000152.1:0-7203 GCA_052087725.1 Janibacter sp.
GTGGCGGGCAGCGCACCATCGACGAGGGGCAGCTGGCCGGAGGTCAGGACGTGGTCACCGTCGACGACGGCCGGGACGTAGGCGCCGGCCGGCGCGGCGGGCTCGGCGAGCGTGATCGACAGCTCGGCGAGCCGGTCGTCGATGCGGCCCATCAGGCGCCCTTGGGCCGCTTGAGGTAGGCCACGAGGTTGCCGTCCCCGGTCTGCAGGACCTGGACGAGCTCCCAGCCGTCCTCGCCCCACTGGTCGAGGATCTGCTTGGTCGCATGGACGATGAGCGGAACGGTCACGTACTCCCACTGGGTCATGCGGGCACCCTACTCGTAGGCTGACTCCCGTGGACGCCCCCTCTGACTCGCGCGTGCGCCTGCACGTGGTCACCGGCAAGGGCGGCGCGGGCAAGACGACCGTCGCCGCCGCCATGGCTCTGGCCCTGACGGCCCGGGGCCAGCGCGTGCTCCTCGTCGAGGTCGAGGGACGCCAGGGGATCTCCCAGGTCCTCGACGTCGCTCCCCTCGGGTCCACCGAGCGCAGTCTGGTCACCGACCCCTCCGGCGGTGAGCTCCTCGGACTGGCCGTCGACGCCAAGAGCGCCCTGCTGGAGTACCTCCAGAAGTTCTACAAGCTCGGCCGGGCCGGCAGCGTGCTGGAGAAGGTCGGCGCGATCGACTTCGCGACGACCATCGCGCCCGGGGTGCGGGACGTGCTGCTCATCGGCAAGGTCTACGAGGCCGTCGGCCGCCGGACGAAGGGGGCGAAGAAGCGCCCCGTGTACGACGCCGTGGTCCTCGATGCCCCGCCGACCGGCCGCATCGGCAAGTTCCTCGCGGTGAACTCCGAGGTCTCCGAGGTCGCGCGGATCGGCCCGATCCGCACCCAGGCCGACTCGATCACCCGTCTGCTCCAGAGCCCCGGCACCGCCGTCCACGTCGTCACCCTCCTCGAGGAGATGCCCGTGCAGGAGACCCGCGATGCCATCGACGAGCTCGGGGACCTCTCCCTTCGCGTGGGGTCGGTCGTCGTCAACGGCGAGCGCCCCCCACTCCTCACCGACGAGCAGGCCGCCGAGATCCGCGAGGAGGGGCAGGACGTGCGTGACGCACTGACCACCGCACTCGGTGAGGCAGGCATCAAGGCGGGCCCGGCGATGGTCACCGGTCTGCTCCGCGAGGGCGGCGACCACGTCCTGCGCACCGAGCTGCAGGAGGAGCAGCGTGCGATCCTCGCCGAGCTCCCCGTCCCGGTCCACACGCTCCCGCACCTGCCCGAGGGCGTGGAGAGCGGTGGCCTGCGGTTGCTCGCGGGATCCCTCGACGAGCAGGGAGGCGTGTGATGGCCGCCCGCGACGAGCCCCGGCTCGACCTCGACGAGGTCATCGCCGACCCCGAGCGCCGGATCATCGTCTGCTGCGGCTCCGGCGGGGTCGGCAAGACCACCACCGCCGCCGCACTCGCGGTGCGGGCCGCCGAGCAGGGGCGACGGGTCGTCGTCCTGACGATCGACCCGGCCCGCCGGCTGGCCCAGTCGCTCGGCCTGGTCGAGCTGGACAACACCCCCCGCCCCGTGGAGGGCCTGGACACGACCGGTGGCGGGTCGCTCGACGCGATGATGCTCGACATGAAGCGCACCTTCGACGAGGTCGTCGAGACCCACGCCTCGCCGGAGAAGGCCGCCCAGATCCTCGCCAACCCCTTCTACATCGCGGTGTCGAGCTCCTTCGCCGGGACGCAGGAGTACATGGCGATGGAGAAGCTCGGGCAGCTGCGGGCCCAGATCGCCGACGACTCACGCGACTGGGACCTGATCATCGTCGACACGCCTCCCTCCCGGTCGGCCCTGGACTTCCTCGACGCCCCCAAGCGCCTGGGCTCCTTCCTCGACGGCCGCTTCATCCGCCTGCTCACCGCTCCGGCGAAGGCGGGGGGCCGCGCCTCCCTTCGCGTCTTCGGGGCCGGTGTCTCGCTGGCGAGCGGGGTCATGACCAAGCTGCTCGGCGGGGAGTTCCTCCGCGATGTACAGACCTTCGTCGCGGCGACGGACACGATGTTCGGCGGCTTCCGGGCCCGCGCCGACGAGACCTACGCCCTGCTGTCCGACGAGGAGAGCGCCTTCCTCGTCGTCGCGGCCCCGGAGAGGGACGCGATGCGCGAGGCCGGGTACTTCATCGAGCGGCTGGCGAGCGATCGGATGCCGCTCGCCGGCGTCCTGGTCAACCGCGTGCACGTCGCCGCGGCCAAGCAGCTGGCCGCCGGGCGCGCGGACGATGCCGCCGGCCAGCTCGACGAAACCGGTGGCCACGACCTCGCCGCCGCGCTGCTGCGCGTCCACGTCGAGGTGGCGGAGACGGCCAGCAGGCACCGTGGCCTCATCACCCGCTTCCGCACCTCGCACCCGGGAGTCGCGATGGGGACCGTCCCTGCGCACCCCGTGGACATCCACGATCTCGAGGGTCTGCGCAGGATCGGCGAGGCGCTCGCCGGCCGCACCTGACGGCATCCCGAACCGCCGCCAAGCCTGCCTGCTCCGCTCAGGTTCGGCCGTTACTCTTTTGCACATGTCTGCCTCCCGGATGCCACACCTCGCCCGCTTGCTCGGGGCCTTCATCGCCGTGTCCGTGGGCCTCGGCCTCGTCGGCGCCGGGATCGTCATCCCCTTCGCGGGTGCCACCGGCGGAGCGGCCAAGTCCACGACGCAGGGTTTCAACGAGCTCGACGAGGAGTTCACGACCAATCCGCTGGCCCAGCAGTCGAAGATCTACTCCGCGGACGACAAGCTCCTGGCCACGCCGTACGACGCGAACCGCATCGTCGTGCCGCTGAAGGAGATCTCGCCGTGGATGCGCAAGGCGCAGATCGCCATCGAGGACAGCCGCTTCTACGAGCACGGCGGCATCGACGTGCGCGGCACGCTCCGCGCCCTCGTCTCCAATGCGTCCTCGGGCGAGACCCAGGGTGGCTCCTCGATCACGCAGCAGTACGTCAAGCTCATGCTCATCGAGAAGGCCCAGCGCGAGGACGACCAGGAAGGCATCGCGGAGGCGACGGAGCAGACCTACAGCCGCAAGCTGCAGGAGCTGAAGTTCGCGCTCAACGTCGAGAAGACGCACACCAAGGACCAGATCCTCACCAGCTACCTCAACCTCGCTCTCTACGGCGACCAGGCCTATGGCGTCGAGGCGGCAGCGCAGCACTTCTTCAGCAAGTCCGCCGAGGATCTGGGCATCGCGGAGTCCGCGACCCTGGCCGGCGTCGTCCAGTCCCCCAGCCGGCTGAACATCCGGACCAACCCGGAAGAGGTGCAGGAGCGCCGCGACGTGGTCCTCGACCGGATGGCGCAGCTGGGCATGATCAAGCCGAGCCAGGCGAAGTCGGCCAAGGCCGAGGACGTCAAGGACACGCTCGACCTCAGTACCAACGAGGGCGGCACCTGCTCCAAGGCCAAGGACCCCTACTTCTGCAACTACGTCATCTCCTACCTCAAGCAGATGCCCGAGCTCGGCCCCAACCCGGATGCCCGCATGCAGACGGTCAACACCGGCGGCCTGACGATCAAGACCACGCTGCGTCGTGACTGGCAGAAGAAGCTGAAGAAGGACCTCGACGACAAGGTCTCCGACTCGGAGCAGTTCGGCGCCGCCTCCGCCATGATCGAGCCCGGGACCGGCGATGTCCGCGCGATCGCCCAGACATCGGAGTACAAGGTCGGCATGGAGAAGGCCACGACAAAGCACTCCGAGCAGGCGTGGAGCGTGCCCGCCCAGTACGGCGGCACCAATGGCTTCGCCATCGGGTCGACGGCCAAGATGTTTGCGATCGTCGCCGCCCTGGAGAAGGGCAAGCCGATGGACGCGATGATCGATGCCCCGAGCGGCACGTCGGCCACCTTCCACAAGAAGGACTTCCAGAAGAAGTGCACGACCGACAAGCCGTGGACGGTCGCGAACGCCGAGAACGGTGCCGGCGGCCCGATGCCCCTGTCGCAGGCGACGAAGATGTCGGTCAACACCGCCTTCGCCCAGCTGGCCTCGGACATCGGCTCCTGCCGGATCCCCAAGGTCATGTCCAAGATGGGCCTGACCGATGGCTACGGGCTCCCCTACGGCCTGAGCTACAACTCCGACGGCGAGAAGACCAAGGACGACTACGCGGTCTCCAACCTCGTCCTCGGGTCGGACTCCTCGACGCCGCTGCAGCTCTCCTCCGCCTACGCCACCCTGGCCGCGGAAGGCAAGTACTGCCCGCCGAACCCGATCGAGTCGATCACCACGGCCAAGGGCACGAAGATGAAGATCGACCCGCCGCCGTGCAAGCAGGTCATCGACAAGGACATCGCCCGCGGCGCCACCGACCTCCTCACCAACACCATGGAGGAGGGCGGCACCGCCGCCAAGATGGTCCTCGACGACGGCCGCGACGCCGCGGCGAAGACCGGTACGACGGACAACAACAAGCAGTCCTGGTTCGCCGGCTTCACCCCGCAGCTCGCCACCTCCGTGTGGGTCGGCTCCCCGATCCGTGAGTACGAGATGACCGACGTCTCCATCGGCGGCCAGCACTACCCGAAGGTCTACGGCGGCACGATCGCCGGTCCGATCTGGAAGGAGATCATGGACGAGGCCACGGAGAACATGGACAAGAAGTCCTTCAAGGAGCCGAGCGATGAGGTCGTCGACGGCGACATGCGGGACATCCCGAACGTCACCGGCAAGGGCTCGGACGACGCCGAGGAGGCCATCGAGAAGGCCGGCTTCAAGGCCAAGGAGGGCAGCCAGGTCAACAGCGGTGTCCAGGCCGGCGGCGTCGCGTACACCGACCCGCAAGGGAAGGCGCTCAAGGGCACGACGGTGACCTATCACCTCTCCAACGGCGTGGCGCCCTCCACCCCGGACGAGCCGACGACCGACGAGGCGGAAGCACCGCCGGCAGCAGGTCGGTCCGGCGACGACTGAGACACGACGGACGACTGAGACATGACGAAGGGGGCTGGTCACGTGACCAGCCCCCTTCGTCATGAGCGGACAGTCAGCCCGCCAGGCGCTGCTTGACCATGGCGGCCACGGCGCCACCGTCGGCTCGGCCGGCGATCTCGGTCTGGGCCACCTTCATCACCTGGCCCATCTGGGCCATCGAGGTCGCCCCGACCTGCGCGACCGCACGGTCGACGATCTCGGCCAGCTCGTCATCGCCGAGCTGCTCGGGCAGATAGGTCTCGAGGACGGCCAGCTCGGCCTCCTCGCGCTCGGCCAGCTCGGGGCGGGCGGCGTCACGGTAGGCAGCGGCCGACTCCTTGCGCTTCTTGGCCTCCTTCATCACGACCTTGAGTGTCTCGGCCTCGGTGAGCTCACGCGCCTCGGTCCCGGCGACCTCCTCGGTGCTGATCGCGGTGAGGACCATCCGCAGGGTGGCCACGCGGACCTGCTCCCGGGCGCGCATCGCCGCAGTGAGGTCGGACTGGAGGGTGGCCTTGAAGGAGTGGCTCATGGATTGATCATCTCAGGGTCCGAGCACCCGACGGACCCATTTGCAAGGATGGCCGGGTGACCCTGCCTCCCTCCGCCCGGCTCCTCACGGCCACGGCCGCCGCCGGCGGCGCTGCCCTCGCCTGGGGCACCCTCGTCGAGCCGAGCCTCTTCACCCTTCGTCGGTACACGCTGCCGGTCCTCGCGGCCGGCTCACGTCCCCTGCGGGTCCTGCAGCTCAGTGACATCCACATGGTGCCGGGGCAGGCCGCCAAGCAGGAGTGGATCGCCTCGCTCGCGGCCCTCGAGCCGGACCTCGTCGTCAACACCGGTGACAACCTCAGCCACCTCGAGGCCATCCCCGAGGTCCTCGAGACGCTGTCCCCGCTGCTCGCGCTGCCGGGGGTCTTCGTCATGGGCTCCAACGACTACTACGCCCCGACGCCGAAGAACCCGGCCCGCTATCTCACCCGCGACTATGCCAAGGTCACCGCCGAGCGCATCCCGCTGCCCACCGAGGAGCTGCGCGCCGGCTTGGCCCAGCAGGGCTGGGTCGACCTCGACAATGCCCGCACCACCCTCACCGTGGGGTCCACCCGGCTGGACCTCGTCGGCGTCGACGACCCGCACATCGAGCGCGATGACTACGCCGCCGTGAGCGCGCGCGCCGACCCCGCGGCGGTCCTGACCATGGGCGTGACCCACGCGCCCTACCAGCGTGTCCTCGACGGCATGGCGGCCGACGGCGCCGGGCTGATCATCGCCGGGCACACCCACGGGGGGCAGCTGTGCGTCCCCGGCGTCGGCGCCCTCGTCACCAACTGCGACCTCGACCGCCGTCGGGCGAAGGGAGTCTCCCGCTGGTGGAGCGGCGCCGCCAGCGGTCGCGCAGAGCCGCAGGACGCCGCCTGGTTGCACGTCTCCGCCGGCCTCGGGGCCTCCCGCTTCGCCCCGGTGCGCTTCGCCTGCCGGCCGGAGGCCACCCTGATGACCCTTGTCCCGGAAGGACAGCAGTGATGAAAGCCCGTGAGGCAGTGGCGCTGGCCACAGCGTTGATCTTCGCCGGAGGCACGTCGGCCTGGGCCGTCGCGAGCTCGCAACCCGAGGTCGACCTGCCACCGGCGCCGAGCCTGTCCACGAGCGACTCCTCGTCGACGGCCACGAAGAGCAGCTCGTCGTCGAGCTCGTCGAGCACCACCGGGACGGAGACCGAGGAGCCTCCTGTGGAGGAGCCACCCGTCCAAGAGCCTCCGGTGGAGCAGCCTCCGGTCGAGGAGCCGCCCGCGCAGGAGACGTACGCACCGGCCCCGCAGCCCACGACGACCGAGGCGCCGGTCGCTCCGCAGCAGACCTTCGAGGCGCCCCAGGAGGGCGGCGACGGACTCCCCGACACCGGGGTGGCGCCGGTCGAGTGACCCCGATTGTTGTCCCGGGCGGTTGCTGGGTTATTCTTCCTTGTCGTTGCCTGTTGAGGGCAGCGGAGCACACCTCGGGGTGTGGCGCAGCTTGGTAGCGCGCGTCGTTCGGGACGACGAGGTCGCAGGTTCAAATCCTGTTATCCCGACCAAGCTAAATACTCCCGGAAACAGTTCGTTTCCGGGAGTTGACACTTTAAACCTTGCCTCACGTTCTACATTAGAGGCTTGTGCGTAACTGGCACAGGTGGTGTTGTATGTCGAACATCGACGATAGACCACGCAGTGCGACGTCCCGGGATAACGATCCTGCCGCTCGCTGCCTATCGAT
>JBQGNO010000153.1:0-7128 GCA_052087725.1 Janibacter sp.
TCCAAAGTGGCTCTTCACCGTGGGGGTGGTCCGGCCACATGATCGGGACATGCGATCTGCTCTCCACCGCGATGTCCCCCTCGAGGCGATGACCCCGCTGCAGCAGCTGGGGGCCGGTCGGTCCGCCCGGCGCCTGACCCAGCTCTTCGTCGGTCTGTGGCTCTACGGCACGGCGATGGGGATGCTCATCCGCTCCACGCTCGGGCTCGACCCGTGGGATGTCTTCCACGACGGGGTGCAGAAGCTCTCCGGCCTGAGCTTCGGGACGGTGGTGATCCTCTCCGGGGTCGGGGTCCTGCTGCTGTGGATCCCCCTGCGCCAGTGGCCGGGCCTCGGGACCGTCGCCAACACGATCGTCATCGGCGTCGCGACCGACGCGACGCTGTCGGTCCTCGAGGCGCCATTGGGCCTGGGCTGGCGCGCGGGGCTGCTCATCGGCGGGATCGTCCTCAACGGTCTGGCGGGGGCGCTGTACATCGGCAGCCAGTACGGCACGGGACCGCGCGATGGGCTGATGACCGGGCTGTCGCGGCGCACGGGCCTGTCCCTGCGGCTGGTCCGCACCGCGCTCGAGGTGAGCGTGCTGATCCTCGGGTGGCTGCTCGGCGGGGTCGTCGGCCTCGGCACCGTCCTCTACGCGATCGGCATCGGTCCGATCATCCAGTTCTTCCTGCCGATGGTCACCGTGGACCTGCGCGACTCAGCCGTCGAGCCCCAGGACGAAGGGGAGGACCTCCTCGGCGCCCGCCCGGCGCAGGGCGCGGGCGGCCACGGTGAGCGTCCAGCGGGAGTGGGCGACGTCGTCGACGAGCAGCACCGGGCCGCTCAGACCCGGTAGGGCGGAGGCGAGCTCGGGACCGACCTCGAGCCGCTCCCACACCCCGGAGAGGCGATAGGCGGAGTTGCCGCCGGGCTCGCCGATGGGCCCGCCGTCGACGAGGTCGAGCGACCCGAGGATCGGCAGGCGACCGATCTGGCCGAGCTGCTCTGCGAGGGAGGTGACGAGGGTCGGTCGTGAGCGCGAGGGGACGACGACGATCCCGGCCGGGCGCGTGCGCCAGCCCCACTCGGCCAGCACCTTGACGACGGCACGCACGGTGGACTCGGGGACGGGCTGGTCCTGCGCGAGAAGCTCGCGCACCCGCGGTCCCCACCCGAGGTCGGTGACGCGGGCGAGCGCGCGGCCGGGGGACATGCCCTCTGCCGGCGGGATCTTGCCCTTGACCGGCACCCCCAGGCGGTCCATGCCCGTGGGGTACTGCGCTCGCGGGTCGAGGTCGACGCCCGCGCGGTCGAGGGTCGAGCGCGCCGACCCCAGGGCATCGTCGCCGACCTCAGCGCCGATCCACGGTCCGGCGCAGCGGTCGCACCGGCCGCAGTCCTGCGCGGTCGGGTCGTCGAGCGTGCGCTGGAGGAAGGCCATCCGGCAGCCATCGGTGGCGATGTAGTCGAGCATGTGTTGCTGCTCCGCCTCGCGCGCTGCGGCGACCCGCTCGTAGCGCTCGGCGTCGTAGACCCAGGGCTGCCCGGTGCTGGTCCAGCCCCCGCTGACCCGCTGCACGGCCCCGTCGACGTCGAGCACCTTGAGCAGGAGCTCCAGCCGGGTGCGCCGGATGTCGACGATCGTCTCCAGGGCGGCTGTCGACAGCGGCTTGCCGGCCTCGGCGAGGGCGGTGAGCACGGCGGCCGCCTGGTCCTCACGTGGCATCGACGCCGACGCGAAGTGCTTCCAGATCGCGACGTCGTCGTGCCCCGGCAGCAGGACGACGTCGGCCCGCTCCGTCGCGCGGCCGGCACGACCGACCTGCTGGTAGTAGGCCACTGGCGACGAGGGAGCGCCGAGGTGGACCACGAATCCGAGGTCCGGCTTGTCGAAGCCCATGCCCAGGGCACTCGTCGCGATGAGCGCCTTGACCCGGTTGTGGCGCAGCGCGTCCTCCATGGCCGCCCGCTCCTCGTTGTCGGAGCGACCGGTGTAGGCGGCGACCTGGTGGCCGGCGGCCTGCAGGGCGGCGGTGACGTCCTCGGCGGCGCTCACCGTCAGCGTGTAGACGATGCCGCTGCCCTCGAGCTGGTCCAGGTGCGTGGCGAGCCAGGCGAGGTGGTGGTCCATCCCCGACCGGGGCAGGACGGCCAGCCGCAGGCTGTCGCGGGCGAGCTGTCCCCGGATGGTCAGGACCTCGCTCGTCGCCCCGGCCGCGAGCTGCTCGGCGACGTCGAGCACCACCCGCTCGTTGGCGGTCGCGGTCGTCGCGAGCACCGGCGTGCCCTCGGGCAGCTCGCCCAGGAGGTCCTTGATCCGGCGATAGTCCGGACGGAAGTCGTGGCCCCAGTCGCTGACGCAGTGCGCCTCGTCGACGACGAGCAGGCCGCACCGGCGGGTGAGGTCGGGCAGCTGCTCGGCGCGGAAGCGCGGGTTGTTCAGCCGCTCGGGGCTCACGAGGAGCACGTCGACCTCGTCGGCCGCGAGCTGGTCGCGCACGTCGTTCCACTCCTGCGCATTCGACGAGTTCATCGACACGGCGCGCACGCCAGCCCGCTGTGCGGCAGCGATCTGGTCGCGCATCAGCGCGAGGAGCGGCGAGACGATGAGGGCCGGGCCGGCCCCCTTCGCCCGCTGCAGCCGGGAGGCGACGAAGTAGACGGCCGACTTGCCCCACCCGGTGCGCTGGACGACGAGCACCCGCGAGCGGTCGGAGACGAGGGCCTCGATCGCCTCGAACTGGCCCTCGTGGAAGGTGACGTCGTCCCGCCCGACGAGCTGGCGCAGCACCCCGGTCGCATCGTCGAGGAGGGAGGTGCTCGTGGGGGAGGAGGTCATGGATCCACCGTAGGCGAGAGGTCCGACGCCCTCACGGGCTCGTCGGCCCCTGGGGATGACGGTCAGGCGCGGTGACAGGATGTGGACATGAGCAGCCCCACCGAGCCGTACCGGCGATTCACCACCGAGCTCGTCCTCCGCTGGGGGGACATGGACGCCTACGGGCACGTCAACAACGTGCAGTACCACCGGCTGCTCGAGGAGGCCCGGGTGCGGGCCTTCGCCGACTGGTTCAACTCCACGGGCCCGGACAGCATGCTCAGCTCCGGCGTCCTCCTCGCCCGCCAGGAGATCGAGTACCTCGACCAGCTCGTCTACCGCCAGGAGCCGGTCCTCGTCGAGATGTGGATCACCGCGCTCGGTGGCGCGAGCTGGGACATGGCCTATGAGATGCGCGACCGAGAGGGCGGGAGGCTCTACGCCCGCGCCGAGTCGACCCTCGTCGCCTTCGACATCGCCGCCCAGAAGCCCCGACGGCTCACCGATGACGAGCGGGCCGCGCTGACCGTCTACCTCGGCGAGCCCGTCGCGATGCGGCGTCGGCGATGACCGCCCTTCGCCTCGCCGACGAGGAGAGCGCACTCGATCTGGCGTCCTACCTCGGCCGGGCTCGCAAGGTCGACGACGCCGGCGATGTCCGCCTGCAGGCGGTGGGAGAGGTGCTCGCCGCCTGGACCTGCGTGCTGCCCGGCCACGGCATCGGCAGCAGCGGGCTCGTCCTCGGACTGCGGACCTTCGCACTCGCGGAGCCGGTCGTCAGTGACCGCACCGTGCCGCTCGGCGCTGTCACCGATCGCCTGGCACGGGGTGGCACCGAGGTCCCGGACCCGCCGATGACCAGTGACCCGACGTGGCGCGCGCTCAGCCCCCCGCGCTCGGGGTGGGAGCCGGTCGGGACGGTGGCCGATGCGCAGCTGCGGGACGTGGCGCTCGCCGGGATCGCCGAGGTCGCCCACGGGGCGCCCGACGGGTCCGGCAGCGCGGCCGTCGCCGACCTGCGCGGTCGGGTGTGGGGCCGGCCCACGGAGACGGTGCCGCCGGTCCCGGCAGGCACCGCCTTCGGCCTCCACGTCCTGGGCTTCCTGCGCCCCGCAGACGGGGCGGAGGCCACGGTGCACGTCAGGGGCCCGTGGACCCGGGTGGCGACCGACCGGGGCTTCGTCATCGCCCGCTGAGTGCCGCCCTAGGGTGGGCCTCGTGGACGATCACCTCGCCGACCTGCCCACCGACATCGACGATGCGGCCCTGGCCGCGGAGCTGACCCGCAGCGCCGCCGAGCTGGCCTCCCGGATGCGCTTCGACGGGCTCGAGAGCGAGCAGAAGACCTCCGTCTCCGACGTCGTCACCGCGGCCGACCACGCTGCGGAGGAGCTCGTCGCCGGCACGCTCGCCCGGCTGCGCCCCGATGACGGGATCGTCGGCGAGGAGGGGGCCCAGACGGCCTCGTCCTCCGGCCGCACCTGGGTCATCGACCCGGTCGACGGCACCTACAACTTCCTCTCCGGCCTGTCCACGTGGTGCAGCGCGCTGGCGCTGCGCGATGCCGACGGGATCGTCCTCGGGGCAGTCCACCAGCCTGCCGTCGACGAGGCATGGCTCGGTGGCCGTGGCCTCGCGACGACCCTGGACGGGGCACCGGTGGGCCAGCTCGTCGACCTGCCGCTGGCCGAGGTGGCGATCGCGACCTATCTTCACCCCGCGGTGCTCCCCGATGACGACCTGCGTGAGCCGTGGCTCGCGGCGATCTCCGGCGCGGCAACGGTGCGGATCTTCGGCTCGGGGTCGTGCGACCTCGCGGCCGTCGCCGCGGGCCGGATCGGTGTGTGGGCCCAGCAGTCGGTGCCCGAGTGGGACTGGCTGCCGGGCGCGGCCCTGGTCTCCGCCGCAGGGGGTTGGGTCGAGCAGGTCGAGGTGCGCGGGAGCACCTGGAGCATCGCCGGTCGGCCCACCGCCGTGGGCGAGGTCATCGCCGCGCTGCGCGGCTGAGGCAGGTCAGGGACGAAGGGGGTGGCCCCGCTCCGCGAGCACGTCGCGGAGCGTGTCGATCCGGTCGCTGACGATGCCGTCCACCCCGAGGTCGAGCAGGCGGTGCATCTCGGCGGCTTCATCGATGGTCCACACGTGGACCTGCTTGCCCAGGCGATGGGCGGTCTCGACGAGCCGAGAGGTGACCACCGTGGCGTTGACCGGACCCACCTGGTGCGTGACCGGGATCTGCAGGGCCTGCGAGGGCGAGCGCAGCAGCCGAGAGATGAACCGGGGGAGGAGGCGAAGGAAGGCCACCTCCCGCGGCCCTGCCGAGGTGGCCAGGTCGGGGCCGAGCTCGCGGCGCACGCGCTGGAGCCGGGAGTCGGTGAAGGAGCCGATGCACACGCGATCGATCGCCCCGTGGCGCCGGATCGCCTCGACGAGCGGGTCGACGGCGCCGGGAGCCTTGACGTCGATGTTGAAGCGCGCCCGGGGGAAGGTCTCGAAGAGCTCGTCCATGAGCGGGATCGGGTCGGTGCCGTTGATCCGGGCGGCGGAGACCTCGGACCACGGGAGGTCCGCGATGGCCCCCTTCGCATCCGTGACCCGGTCGAGGACGTCGTCATGGACGGCGACGAGGCGACCGTCCGCGGTGGCGTGCACATCGGTCTCGAGGTAGCGGTAGCCCAGGTCGACCGCCTGCCGGAAGGCGTGGACGGTGTTCTCCCGGCCGAGGTTGGGCGCGTAGGTCGACCCGCCGCGGTGCGCCAGCGCGACCGGGGTCTCGTCGGCGAAGTACGGGAAGTCCGAGGCGGGTCTCACCGGATCACCGGAGGCCGTCACCGGCGAGGAAGGCCGCGATGCGCTCGACGCTCGCGGCGGTGGCCGCCTCGTCGTACCCGGGCAGGTCCGGGTCGGTGAAGAGGTGCCCCTCACCGGGTGTCACGTGGTCCTCGAAGGGAGCGCCGCTCGCCCGGACCGCCTCGCCGAGGGCGTCGACATCGGCCGGCCTGATCCACGGGTCCGTCGCGTAGCGGTGCACCTGCACCGGGACGCCTGACCACGGGGGACGGGGCGCGGTGACCGAGCTGATGAGGATCGCGCCCCGCGAGGTCGGCCGCTTGGCCGCCAGCCGCTGGGCGAAGAAGGACCCGAGGGAGAAGCCCGCGAGCACCGTGTCGGCGGGCATGTCGTCGGCGACGCCGCGCACGTGCTCGAAGTACTCCGGGTGCGCGTCACGGTGGGCGATGCCCTCGGCCTCGACGTCGAAGACGTGCCCCTCGTAGAAGTCGGGGACCCTCACCTCGTGGCCGTGCGCACGCAGGCGGTCGGCGACGTCGTGGACTCCCGGTCGCAGACCGAGGGCCGAGTGCAGCAGCAGGATCGAGGCCATGACGCTCCCTTCGAGCTCGTCAGTCGAGCGTGGCCCAGACGGCCGTGTCCGTCGGGACCCGTCCGCCGTCCAGCTCGTCGGAGGCGATGAGCACGCGGGCCTGCTCGGGCAGGGCCACCGGCGCATCGGAGAGGTTGGCCAGGACGAGCGTGCGCCCACCATCGGGGGCGGTCGCGATGTACCCGAGGACGTCGGTCCCCAGGCCGTCCACCTCGGCCAGGGCAGCCAGACCGAGCCGGCGCTCCTTGCGCAGCGCGAGCAGCGACCGGTACAGCTCCAGCGTCGAGCCCTCGACCCCGGTCTGGGCGTCGACGGCGAGATCGGAGTAGGCATCCGGTTGCGGCAACCACGCGGACCCGGTGGTGTTGAAGCCGTAGGCCCGGGCCCCCTTCGTCCACGGCATCGGCACGCGGCAGCCGTCACGGCCGAGCTCCAGTCCACCGGTGCGCATGAAGGTGGGGTCCTGACGGACCGCGTCCGGCAGGCTCGTGTGCTCGGGCAGCCCGAGCTCCTCCCCCTGGTAGACGTAGGCGCCGCCGGGCAGCGCGAGCATGAGCGTCGTCGCGGCCCGGGCCCGTCGCAGGCCGAGGTCGGCATCGGGTTGGGGGTCGTGGGCGCCGATGCCGTTGGGGCGGGGACCACCCTGGGGGAGGCCGAAGCGGCTCGCGTGGCGCAGCACGTCGTGGTTGCTCAGCACCCACGTCGCCGGGGCGCCGACGGAGTCGTTGGCCTCGAGGGACGCGGCGATGGCCGTCCGCAGCGGCCCGGCGAGCCACGGGGTCTCGAGGAAGTCGAAGTTGAAGGCCTGGTGGTACTCGTCGGGGCGGACATAGCGCGCCAGACGGTCCGCCGGGGCGACCCAGGCCTCCGCGCACATGACCCGCTCGGGCACGCCGTAGGAGTCGAGCAGCTCGCGCCACGACCGGTAGATCTCGTGGCCGCCGTC
>JBQGNO010000154.1:0-7044 GCA_052087725.1 Janibacter sp.
TATCCATCACTCCAGCCGACGATCATGAGCGGCGGCACCATGGACGTGCCCACCTGGGTATGGCTCCTCACCCTCGGTGTCGCCGCCGTCGTGCTGACCTTCGACGTGGTCATGGTCGCCCGCCGGCCGCACGTCCCCTCCACGCGTGAGGTCTCGGTCACGCTCGGCATCTACGTCGCGGCTGCGATCCTCTTCGGCATCGGTCTGTGGTTCGCCGAGGGCGGCGAGCGCGGGACCGAGTTCTTCGCCGGATGGTTGACCGAGTACTCGCTCTCGATCGACAACCTCTTCATCTTCATCATCATCATGGCGAAGTTCGGAGTGCCACAGCGCTTCCAGCAGACCGCGCTGCTGTGGGGCATCATCATCGCCATCGTGCTGCGGACGATCTTCATCTTCGTCGGCGCCGCGGCGATCAACCAGTTCTCCTGGGTCTTCTACATCTTCGGTGCCTTCCTGCTGTACACGGCGGTGAAGCTGGCGACGGAGAGCCATGACGACGATGACGACGAGTGGGAACCCAATGCCGTCATCACGTGGTTCCAGAAGACCGTGCCGAGCACGACGGAGTGGACCTCGCACCTCTTCACGAAGGAGAACGGCAAGCGTCTGGCCACCCCGATCTTCGTCGTCGTGGTCGCGCTGGGCATGACCGATCTGCTCTTCGCGCTCGACTCGATCCCCGCGATCTACGGCCTGACCAAGGAGCCGTACATCGTGCTCACGGCCAACCTCTTCGCCCTGATGGGTCTGCGCCAGCTGTACTTCCTCATCGGTGGCCTGCTGAAGAAGCTGGTCTACATGAGCATCGGTCTGGCCGTGCTCCTCGCCTTCATCGGCGTGAAGCTCATCCTGCACGCGCTCCACGAGAACACGCTGCCCTTCCTCAACGGCGGCAAGCCCCTGGATGTCCCGGACATCCCGATCACCGTCTCGCTGGGCGCCATCGTCGTCATCCTCGGCGTCACCACCGTGGCGAGCCTGTGGAAGACGCGCAACGACGAGAAGAACCAGGTGGGCTCCGCCGACTGAGGTCACCCGAGCGAAGGGGGGTCGGTCACCGTGCTGGTGGCCGGCCCCCTTCGCCGTGCCCGGTCAGGACGCCGATGGCGACGGGTCGCGCCGGGCGCCGAGGCCGAGCACGAGGACGCTGGCGAGCACGACGAGCGCCATGCCGAGCAGCTGGACGGGTGCGAGACGCTGGCCGAGGACGATGAGACCAGCGATGGCCGCGACCGCCGGCTCGAGGCTGAGCAGGATCCCGAAGGCGGCCGGGGCGAGGCGGCGAAGGGCGAAGAGCTCCAGGGAGTAGGGCAGGACCGAGGAGAGCACGGCGATCCCGAGACCCGTGAGGAGGACCTCGCCGTCCCAGACCTGGGTCCCGTGCCGGGCGACGTCCCACAGGCCGAAGGGGAGGATCACGACGGTGGCGACGACCATCGCCAGGGCCAGGCCCTCCAGCTGGGGGAAGGCGGCACCGGTCCGTCCGGAGAAGACGATGTAGCCCGCCCAGCAGACGCCGGCCGCCAGCGCGAGGAGGATCCCGGTGCCCTCGAGCTCGTCGAGGGGGATGCTCAGGGCACGCGAGATGAGGATGACCCCGATGCCTGCGGCCCCGACGGCGAGCAGGTCGCGAGGGCGTCGGGAGAGCACGGCAGCCAGGGTGAGCGGACCGACGAACTCGATCGTCACGGCCACGCCGATCGGGAGGTGGCCCAGGGAGCCGTAGAAGGCGAAGTTCATCAGCCCGAGCGCCAGGCCGAAGCAGCCCACGGTCACGAGGTCCCGACGGCTGTGCCCTCGCCATCGGGGACGGGCGATGGCCACGAGGAGCACGGTGGCGAAACCCAGCCGTAGCAGGACCGAGCCCGCTGCGCCGATCTGCGGCACGAGGGTCGCGGCCAGGGCGCCGCCGAACTGGACCGAGACGACGCCGCCCAGGACGAGGACGGGCGCGGGGACGGCATCGACACGGCTCACGGCGTCACCCTAGGCTTCTCCGGTGTCCACCTACCTGTCCTTCCTCGTGCTCGTGCTCGTGATCACGATCGCCCCCGGGCCGGACTCGGCCCTGACATTGCGCTCCGCCCTCGTGCGCGGCCGGTCCGAGGGCCTGATGACGATGGCCGGGGTCAGCGCCGCCGGAGCCGTCCAGGGCCTGCTCGCCGCCGGTGGTCTCGGCGCGATCATCGTCGCGAGCAAGCCGCTCTTCCTCACGATCAAGTGGGTCGGCGCCGCCTATCTCCTGTACTTGGGGATCCAGGCGCTGTGGACCGCCTGGAAGGGGAGCTTCGCGGAGGAGACTGCCGGTCCCGACGGGGCCGAGGTGCGCGCGACGCACACACGCACCTTCGGCCAGGGCTTCCTGTGCAACATCACCAACCCCAAGGTGCTCGCCTTCAACATCGCCGTGCTGCCCCAGTTCGTCGGGGGCGATGCCGGTCTGGGGATCCTCGCGCTCTATGCCCTCAGCCTCGTGATGGTGGGCTGCGTCTGGCTCACCGGCATCGTCCTCCTGGCCGACCGGGCCCGCAGTGCCTTGACGGCCCCGCGGGTGCGGCGACGGATCGAGGGCGCCATGGGCGTGGTGATGATCGGCTTCAGCGCGACCGTCGCCTCCACGCACTGACGCGCTCCCTGCGGCCGCCACCGTGGACGGGAGACATCACGCCACGGGTTGGGCGTCCCTGCTGCGGTCGGTGGCGCGGACGCCGCGGCTGATGACGAAGCCGAAGGCCGTCGCGAGGATGTACATGAAGATCGAGTAGATGGCCGCGGGGACAGCCACCTCCGTGCTGTTGAGCACGCTCAGCGCGATCGTCAGGGCGACCGTCGTGTTGTGGATGCCGACCTCCATGGAGGTGGCGATCGCCTGCGGTGTGCCCAGTCGCAGGAGCCGGGCACCGGCGTAACCGAGGGTCAGGCTGGCGGCGCAGAAGAGCGCGGTGACCAGGCCCACCTGCTCGAGGTAGTCCACGATGTTGTCCCGCTCGCCGAGGAGGGCGCCGACGGCCACGATCACGAGGACGAGGATCGAGAAGATCCGTACCGGTCGGTCGGCCCGTGACGCGAGGTCGCGCGAGCGCCGGCGGACGAGCATGCCCAGGACGACCGGGATGAGCACGATGGCGATGACCTGCAGCACCTTGCCGAACTGCAGTCCGAGGTCGCCCTCGGCCCCGAAGTAGCCGATCGCCAGGTTGGTGATCACCGGGATGCTCACCGCAGCCAGCACCGAGTTCACGGCGGTGAGGGTGATGTTCAGCGCCACGTCACCCCGGAAGAGGTGGCTGAAGAGGTTGGCCGTGGTCCCGCCCGGGGACGCCGCCAGGAGCATCACGCCGACTGCGAGGAGCGGGTCGACGTCGAAGGCGACGACCAGGCCGAAGGCGACCAGCGGCAGCACGAGGATCTGGAGGACGAGGGCGACGACGACGGCCTTGGGGGAGCGGGCCACCCGTCGGAAGTCGCCGACCGTCAGCGACAGCCCCAGCCCGAACATGATGATCGCGAGCGCGATCGGCAGGCCGATGGTGATGAGTCCGGAGTCATTCATGGGGACGCGGTCCTCGCAGGTCGGGGTTGGTCACGCTCTGGTGGCCACCGGGAACACCGCAGGTCACGGGCTACTGGCGGGTAGTCATTGAGTTGGAGGGAGTATCCCGGGCCGGGACCGGAACGTCAACACCCCGGACGTCCGGGGCTCACCAGCCGCGTTCGCGCCACTCGGCCAGATGTGGACGCTCGGCGCCCAGTGTCGTGTCCGAGCCATGACCGGGGTAGACCCAGGTGTCGTCGCCGTAGACGTCGAAGACCCGCTCGGTGACATCGGCGTAGAGCGCCTCGAAGCTCTGGCCGGGGTTCGTGGTGTTGCCCACACCCCCGGGGAAGAGGCTGTCCCCGCTGAAGAGGTGCACGTGCCCCGTCGGGTCGTCGTAGGCGAGCGCGACCGAGCCCGGTGTGTGCCCGCGCAGGTGGACGACGTCGAGGGTGATCTCGCCGACGACCACGGTGTCGAGGTGCCGCAGCCGGTGGTCGGGGAGCTGGGGAAGGGCGGGCGCATCGTCCTCACCGGCGTAGGTCTCCGGGGAGTACGCGCGCGTGACCTCGATGAGGGCCCGGACGTGGTCCCAGTGCTGGTGGGTCGTCACGAGGTGGCCGAGTCCGGAGCCTCCCGCGTCGACGAGCTCGCGGATGCGGTCGGGCTCGTCGGCCGCGTCGATGAGCAGCTGGGCGCCGGTGGCGCGGCAGGTGAGCAGGTAGACGTTGTTGTGCATCTCGGACACGGCCATCTTGCGGATGGTCAGCGCCTCGAGCTCCCGGGTGGACCAGGGGCCGCCGGGGGCGACCTCGGGGGTGTAGGTGTCGGTCATGCCGGATCTCCTTGGGTGGTCGGGGCCTGCGCGTCGGCATCGCGCAGGGCATAGGCGGCGCCGATGAGGGTGAGGTGGCTGAAGGCCTGGGGGAAGTTTCCGGCCTGGCGGTCTCCCTCGACGTCGTACTCCTCGGCGATGAGGCCGACGTCGTTGAGGAGCCCGAGGAGCCGACGCATCAGGGCGTGGCCCTTCTCGAGCTGGCCGGTGAGGGCGTAGGCGCTGACGAGCCACCAGGAGCAGGCGAGGAAGGGGTGCTCGTCACCGGCGAGACCGTAGACGCCGGACTCGGTGCGGTACCGCAGCAGGAAGCCGTTGCTCATGAGATCCCGCTCCACGGCGGCGACCGTCCCGAGGACGCGGGGGTCGTCGGGCGGCAGGAAGCCGACCATGGGGATCTGCAGGAGCGAGGCGTCGACCTCGTCGGTGTCGTAGTGCTGGGTGAAGCTCTGCTTGTCCTCGTTCCAGCCCCGGTCGAGGACGTCCTGACGCACCCGGTCGCGCAGGTCACGCCACAGCTCCACCTCCCCTTCGTACCCGTGGAGCTCGACGCCCCGGATCGCCCGGTCGAAGGCGGCCCAGACCATGATCCGGGAGTGGGTGAAGTGCCGCAGCGGACCGCGGATCTCCCACAACCCGTGATCGGCCTGGTCCCAGTGCTCGGCGAGGTTGTTCACCAGCGCCCGCTGCACGGCCCACGACTGCGGGGACTCCTTCAGCCCCTGGGCCCGGGCCTCCTCGAGGGCGATCATCACCTCGCCGAGGACATCGGTCTGCTTCTGGTCGACCGCACCGTTGCCGATGCGCACCGGACGGGAGTCGGCGTACCCGGGGAGGTGGTCGAGCTCGCGCTCGGGGAGCTCGCGCCCGCCGTCCACCGCGTACATGATCTGCATGTCCTCGGGGTCGCCGGCGATCGCGCGGACGAGCCAGTCCCGCCAGAGCTTGGTCGCGCCCACATAGCCCGACCGCAGCAGCGACTCGAGGGTGAGCGAGGCATCGCGCAGCCAGCAGTAGCGGTAGTCCCAGTTGCGCACACCACCGAAGTCCTCGGGCAGGCTCGTCGTCGGCGCGGCGACGATCCCGCCCCGACGGGTGTCGGTGAGCAGCCGCAGGGTGAGGAGGGAGCGCAGCACCTCGTCCGCGTAGGGGCCCTCGTAGCTGCAGCGGGAGGCCCACTCGGAGGAGCGCTGGACGGTGGCCTCGATCCGGGAGCTGATGTCCAGTGGCGGGGGGATGGCCTTGTAGGAGGCGAACCACGTCGTGGAGAAGTTGTAGTGCTCGCCGGCCCGGACGGTCCACTGGTCGTGGTGGTGGTTCCCGACCGGCTCCGGCAGACGGCTCCCGCGCAGGACGAGCATGTCGTTGCCCGCGATCGCGGTGATGACCTCGTCGTCCAGCTCGTGGCCGGGGGAGTGGGCGACCCAGGGGCGGATCCGCCCGTAGCCGAAGCGCACGATCCACTCGTGCTCCATCTCGACCTCGCCCTCGAGGCCCTCGACGACCCGGACGAGGTCGGCCCGGGCGTCCCCGAGCGGCATGAGGTCGGTCACCTTGACCGTCCCGGTCGCCGTGGTGTGGATCGTCTCGAGGATGAAGGAGTCGCCGCGGTAGGAACGCGTCGTCGTCGCCTCGCCGACCGGGCCGAGGAGCCACCGGCCGTGCTCGGGGGTCCCGAGCAGGGAGGTGAAGCACGATGATGAGTCGAAGCGCGGCAGGCACAACCAGTCCACCGACCCGGCCCGAGAGACGAGGGCGACCGTCTCGGTGTCGCCGATGGCGGCGTAGTCCTCGATGGGGGTGCTCATTCAGGACAGGCTAGGCGGTCCGGGGTCCGACGACCGAGAGGTGGGGGCGGGCTGTCGGGGGCGGCACCTAAAGTGGGGGGCGTGACTGTTGCCAAGGCCGCCGGCTCCCGCCTCCACGACCGGATCGTCGTCCAGGGAGCCCGCGAGCACAACCTCAAGAACATCCACGTCGACATCCCCCGGGACTCGTTCGTGGTCTTCACCGGCCTCTCGGGGTCGGGCAAGTCGTCGCTCGCCTTCGACACCATCTTCGCCGAGGGGCAGCGACGCTACGTCGAGTCGCTGTCGGCGTACGCGCGCCAGTTCCTCGGCCAGATGGACAAGCCGGACGTCGACTTCATCGAGGGCCTGTCCCCGGCGGTGTCCATCGACCAGAAGTCGACCAACCGCAACCCGCGCTCGACCGTCGGCACGATCACCGAGGTCCACGACTACCTGCGCCTGCTCTTCGCCCGCGTCGGCCGCCCGCACTGCCCCGTCTGCGGCGAGCCGATCACCCGGCAGAGTCCGCAGCAGATCGTCGACCGGCTGCTCGAGCTGCCCGAGCGCACGCGCTTCCAGGTCCTCGCGCCGGTCGTGCGGGCCCGCAAGGGCGAGTTCGTCGACCTCTTCTCGGAGCTGCGGACCAAGGGCTACAGCCGCGCCCGGGTCGATGGGGAGACGATCTCCCTGTCGGAGCCCCCAACGCTGGAGAAGCAGGTCAAGCACACCATCTCCGTCGTCGTCGACCGCCTCGTGGCGAAGGGGGAGGGAGACCGCGCGAGCAAGCAGCGCCTCACCGACTCCGTCGAGACCTCCCTCGGCCTGGCCGGGGGCATCGTGGTCATCGACTTCGTCGACCTCGACGAGGAGGACCCGCAGCG
>JBQGNO010000155.1:0-7006 GCA_052087725.1 Janibacter sp.
AACCGGCGACCTCAACCTTGGCAAGGTTGCGCTCTACCAACTGAGCTACATCCGCACTCGAGGCTCACATCGCTGCGTGCCTGCGCTGGGCGAGATTAGCCCAGCGGACGACCAGATTCCAAACTGAGGGTGAAGAGCACCTCTCCGGGGCTCGGGACCGGCCCGTATCGTGCGGTCATGCCCACCCACGAGGTCACCAACCAGGTCCCGCCGCTCACCGGTCACAACGCCTTCTCCGGGGACGCGGTCCTCTCCGAGGGGGTCCAGCGCTGGGTCCCGCGGGAGCGTGCGGACACCGCTGTGGGTGAACTCACCCGGCTCGGGCAGCTGGCCGGCTCGGAGGAGACCGCGGACTGGGCCGACCGGGCCCACCGCAACACCCCGCGGCTGGTCACCCACGACCGGTGGGGCCACCGCGTCGACGAGGTCGACTTCGACCCGGCCTGGCACGACCTCATGCGCGTGGCCGCCGGCGCCGGACTGACCGGCGAGGCGTGGACGCAGGACGAAGGGAGCGGAGCCCACGTGCGTCGGGCGGCCGGCGTCATCGCGTGGAGCCAGGCGGAGCCGGGCCACATCTGCCCGATCACCATGACCAACGCGGCGGTCCCCGCCCTGCGTCACTCCCCCGAGCTCGCCGCGCGGTGGGAGCCGCTGCTCGCCTCCCGCGAGTACGACTTCGGCCTGCGTGAGGCGTCCACCAAGGCCGGGGCCATCGCCGGCATGGGCATGACGGAGAAGCAGGGCGGCTCGGACGTGCGCGTCAACTCCACCCGCGCGGTGGCCACCCCCGGCGGTCCGCTCACCGGCACGACCTACCGGCTCACCGGTCACAAGTGGTTCTGCTCGGCGCCGATGAGCGATGTCTTCCTCGTCCTCGCGGCCACGTCCCCGGATGCGGCACCCAGCTGCTTCCTCGTGCCCCGCGTGCTCGAGGACGGGACCCGCAACCCCTTCGCCCTCCAGCGCCTGAAGGACAAGCTCGGCGACCGCTCCAACGCCTCCTCCGAGGTGGAGCTCGACGGCACGTGGGGCGCGCTCGTCGGCGAGGAGGGTCGCGGGGTCCGGGCGATCATCGACATGGTCTCCACGACGCGCCTGGACTGCATCCTCGGGTCGGCCGCGACGATGCGCGCGGCCCTGACCAAGGCCGTGCACCACACGCGTCACCGGTCCGCCTTCGGCGCCCTGCTCGTCGACCAGCCGTTGATGCGCAATGTCCTCACCGACCTCGTCCTCGAGTCCGAGGCGGCCTCCCTGCTCGGGCTGCGTCTGGCGCACGCCCTCGACGAGGGCGACACCGAGCTGACCCGCCTCGGCGTCGCCGTTGGGAAGTACTGGGTGTGCAAGCGCACCGCACCCTTCGTCGCGGAGGCGCTGGAGTGCCTCGGCGGCAATGGCTATGTCGAGGAGCACGGCATGGCCCGCCTCTTCCGCCAGGCGCCCCTGAACTCCATCTGGGAGGGCTCGGGCAATGTCAACGCCCTCGACGTCCTGCGGGCGATCTCGAAGGAGCCGGCCTCGCTCATGGCGTTGATCAAGGAGGCCTCCGTCGCCCGCGGCCGACTGACCACTCTGGACACGGCCCTGGACGACCTCGAGCGCGATGTCAGCGAGCTCGCGACGCGCGGCCCCGACGGGCTGGCCATGGGTGCACGGCGGCTCGTCGAGCGCCTCGCCACCACGCTCCAGGCGAGCCTGATGGTCGTCCACTCCCCCGCCGAGATGGCCGAGGCCTTCGTCGAGTCCCGGCTCGGGGCAGCATCGGGCGCGACCTTCGGCACCCTCGACCCGGGGCTGGTGTCGCTCGCCGGCGCGACCGCGATCGACCGGGCCGGCGTCAGGACTTCCTGAGCCGCTTCTGCTGCTCCTTGACGTCGAAGTCGGCCTCGGGCCACTGCGGGTCGAGCTGCTCGAGGTGCTCCTTGAGCAGGTTCATCACCGCGAGGCGGGCGAACCACTTGCGGTCGGCCGGTACGACGTACCACGGGGCGACATCGGTGGACGTCTTGTCGATGACGGCCTGGTAGGCCTGCGCGTAGTCGTCCCAGCGCTCCCGCTCGTCGATGTCGCCGGGGTTGAACTTCCAGTGCTTGTCCGCGCGGTCGAGACGCTCGGTGAGGCGCTCCTTCTGCTCGTCCTTGCTGATGTGCAGCAGCACCTTGATCACCGTCGTGTCCTTGTCGACGATGCCCTGCTCGAAGGTGTTGATCTGGCCGTAGCGGCGCGCCCACTGCGCCCGCGGCACCAGGTCGTGGACGCGCACGACGAGGACGTCCTCGTAGTGGCTGCGGTCGAAGACGCCGATCTGCCCGGGCCCGGGCAGCGCCTTGCGGATCCGCCAGAGGAAGGGGTGCTTCTGCTCCTCGGCGGTCGGTGCCTTGAAGCCGGTGATGTCGACACCCTGCGGGTCCACCGCGCCGACGACGTGACGCATGATCCCGCCCTTGCCCGAGGTGTCCATGCCCTGCACGACCAGCAGGATGCTGCGGGTGCCTCCCGCGGTGGACTCGGCGAAGAGCCGCTCCTGCAGGTCGGACACCGGCCCGGCCAGCCGGTCCAGGGCCTCCTGGCCGTCGTCCTTGTCCCCGTCGAACCCCGGCGTGCTGCGCGGGTCGATGGCCGCGAGCTCGGTACCCGGGTCGACCCGCAGTGCATTGCGGAAGGGAGTCGTGGAGCGCTTGGCCTTCTTCTTGCCCGACTTCGTGTCCTTGCCCATCCCCGCATCCTGTCACTGCCGGGCCCGTGGGGCAGACTGCGCAGCATGCGCGTCCTGATCGCCGACCACGCCGCTGCAGCGGTCAGCCCCGGAGCCACGATCGGCGACACCGAGATCGATGCGCTCTATGCCTCGGACGCGGCCATCCTCCGACTGAACTTCGTCGCCACCCTCGATGGTGCGGCCAACGGCCGCGATGGCCGCTCGGGCACGATCAACTCATCGGCCGACCACCGGGGCTTCGCTGCGATGCGTCGGGCCGCGGACGTCCTGCTCGTGGGAGCCGGGACGGTCCGCGCGGAGAACTACGGCCCGGCGCGTACACCCATCGTCGTGGTGTCGCGTCGGCCCGAGCTGCCCGAGTCCGTGCAGGGGTCCGGCGTGGTTCTGGCGACGACGGACTCCTCCGGCGCGGTCGAGGGCGAGCACGTGTGGATCTGCGGAGAGGACCGGGTCGACCTGGCGCAGGTGATCGAGCGGGCGCGGGCGGCCTTCGGTCCCCACGTGCTCAGCGAAGGGGGCCCCACCCTCGCTGCCGAGCTGGTCACCGCTGGTCTCGTCGACGAGCTCGGCCTGTCGTGGACGCCCCAGCTCGTCGGTGGCGGCCGTGAGACCCACCCCCGCATCCTCGACGGCGCCGACGTGGAGGTCGATCTCACCTGCCGTCACCTGCTCGAGGAGGACGGGACGCTGCTCGGCCTGTGGCGTCTGGAGCCTCCCGCCGCTGACTGAGATCAGCGCACGAAGTCGCTCACGACGCGGTCCCAGCGCCGTGGGTCGACATTCCACTCCTTGCAGTGCCGCGCCAGCGACCACGGCTCGAAGGTGATGAGATCGGGCCGGGTCTGCGCGAGCTCCTCGCTCGGGCCCACCGGGACGAACTCGTCGTCGCGGGAGTGGATGAGCAGGATCGGGTGGTGCAGCTCGTCGGCCCGCTTGACCCAGTTGGTCCGGGCGACGTCGACGCTCTCCGAGACCCCGACGAGGCGCTTGGCCCAGTGCTGGCCCATGAGCGCGCTGCCGAGGTGCCCCACGGGTGCCGGCACGCGGTGCAGGTCGGCATGGTGCCGCAGCACGTCGCCCCAGTCGACGACCGGGCCGTCGAGCACGGCCCGGGAGACCACCGATGACAGGGGTGAGCGGTCGAGGAACTGCAGCACGATCGCGCCGCCCATCGACCAGCCGACGAGGACGATCTCCTGGGCGCCACGCGCCAGGGCGAGCCGGACGGCGTCCTCGATGTCGCGCCACTCGGACATCCCGAGGTTGTAGCGGCCGTCAGGACCCTCGGGCGCCTCACCGTCGTTGCGGTAGCTCGGGACCAGACAGGTCAGCCCCTCCGCGGTGAGCGCGGGGATCGCCCGCATCGCCTCGAGTCGCCGGGCGCCACGGCCGTGGACGAGGACCGCCCAGCGGTCACCGGCCCCCTTCGCGCTCGGGACCACCCAGGCGGGCATCGCTCCGAGCTGGGCCGGGACCACGACGTCCTCGGTCGGTAGGCCGAGGTCGGACTGCGGGTCACGGCCCCAGTAGTAGCCGTTGAACCGGGCCGGACCGGGCTGGAGTCGCCCTTCGTCGACCCCGAGGAGCTCGCGGCGCACGCGCTCACGCCGGTGGTCCACCTCGAGGACGGCGCCGATGCGCGCGTGCCCGCGGCCACCGTCCAACCACAGGCCGTAGCGGCCGGGCACGAGGAGGTCGGGGGTCCCGGAGAGCGTGACGCTGTCGGAGTGGACGACGTGGATGACCGTGTCGTCGGGGCGGATCGGGTCAGGGGTGAGGACCCGACGGGCGAAATACGTCGCCCCGCCCATCCACACCGACCCCGCGCCGGCGAGCGCCGAGCCGAGCGCCACTGCCCCGTACGTCAGGGCGCGCTCGGCCACCGTCCTCTTCGTCACCGGTCCATCGTCTCAAAAGTCCCGCCGGACGGGCAGAATGTGATGGGTGACACCCCTTCCGGAGATCAGCCTCGCCCCCATGCTCGCCAAGGCCGTCAAGGACGTGCCCGATGCGGACGCCGTCGAGGGCGGCTGGTCCTACGAGCCGAAGTGGGACGGCTTCCGCTGCATCATCGTCAAGGACGGCGACGCCGTGGAGCTCGCCAGCCGCGGCAAGAAGCCACTCACCAGATACTTCCCCGAGCTCGTCGAGGCCTGTCGCGAGCACCTCACGGGCAGTGTGGTGCTCGATGGCGAGGTCGTCGTGCGCAGCGGTGAGCCCGGGGCGCAGCGCCTCGCCTGGGAGGCCCTCGGGCAGCGCATCCACCCAGCCGAGTCGCGGGTCGCGAAGCTCTCCGTCGAGACGCCGGCGGAGTTCATCGCCTTCGACCTGCTGGCCGTCGGCGACGACGACGTGACGGCCTCCCCCTTCGCCGAGCGTCGCTCGCGTCTCGAGCGCTACTTCGATGACGTGGCGAAGGGAGCACCGCTGCACCTCACGAGGGTGACCCGCGACGCCGACGAGGCGCGGGACTGGTTCACTCGCTTCGAGGGGGCCGGTCTGGACGGCGTCGTGGCCAAGGCGCTGACCGCGCCCTACTCCCCAGGCAAGCGCACGATGCTGAAGATCAAGCACAAGCGCACCGCCGAGGCCGTCGTCACCGGGTACCGCGTGCACAAGTCGGGGCACGGCGTGGGCTCCTTGCTCCTGGGGCTCTACGACGGGGACCGGTTGTTCAACGTCGGAGGGATCGCTGCCTTCACCGCGCAGCGTCGCCTCGAGCTCATCGACGAGCTCGAGCCGCTGGTGCGCCGCGACGCGGACGGTCAGGTCGAGCACGCGGAGACGGACCGGTCGCGCTTCTCGTCGGGCAAGGACGTCTCCTTCGTGCCCCTGCGGCCGGAGCGCGTCGTCGAGGTCGCCTTCGACCAGCTGGAGGGGCACCGCTTCCGGCACACGGTGCAGTTCCTGCGCTGGCGGCCGGACCGCGACCCCGAGTCGTGGACGCACGACCAGATAGAACGTGCGCCGGCCTATGACAACGGTGAGGTGCTGGGGGTCTGACGACGATGGGCCGCCCGACGCCTTGCCGGGCGGCCCATCGGGTCGTGATCAGAAGGAGTCGTTGATCGTGATCTTGTCGTAGTTGTCGGGGAGGGAGTCAGCCGAGATGCAGTTCAGCGTCACGGTCTCACCAACCGGCATCGGGTCCGTCGTGCAGTCCACGCTGGCCAGCACCTCTGAACCCTGCTTGAACTTGATGTCAACCAATGCGCTGTCACGCTCATCGCGGTTGTTGGTCACCTTGAGTCCGGTGATGTCGACCATGTCGTACTCCTCGGAGACCTTCCACCCCTCGGCGTAGTCGAACCCACGCACCTCGAAGGCCTCGCCTTCGGTGATGGTGACCGCGTTGTTCACGCCGCCGGACTCCGACTCCTCGGCCTCGATCGACTTGCTCACCTCGTCTGCGGTCCCGATCACGCCTGCGCTGCACGCGGCGAAGCCACCGCAGCAGAGGACCAGTACGACGAAGACCACGATGAGGATCCACTTCCAGGCGCTGCTCTTCTTCTGCGGCGGTGCCACCGGAGCCGCCTGAGATTGAGCGGCGCGGACGTGATCCGTCCACTCCTCACCGTCGTAGTACCGCTCCTGGCCATCGGGTTGCGGAAACCATCCAGGACTGCCCATTGCCTACCCCACAATTCTAGTTGAAGTGCTAAGTAATACCACACGCGAAGGGATTCTCCACATCGGTGCATCACCCCTTCGCCGTGGGGTCGATACCGTCGGTGAATGAGCACACTGCGCGATGCCCACGACCTGTCCATCGACGGCTGCCCGGTGCGTCTCACCGGACGCAGCGGCATGATCTTCACGACGTGGGAGCTCCATGAGGGCGACCGGTTGCTCGAGAAGTACAAGGCACCCTCGGGCTGGTTCGAGCTCAGCGGCACCCTGTCGTCCGGCACCGAGGTCGTGGCGATCATCGAGCAGACGGGGCTCGGCCCCACGCGGGTCACCATCAAGGCGAACGACGAGATCCTCCTCGACACCGAGGGGTTCGTCCTCTGACTCCTGCCGAGGTGTCTCCCGTGCTGGCTATCCGTCGACCCGGTTGCCGTCCTCGTCCCAGTGCTCGGCGACCTTCTTGCTCGGCTGCACCCGCGGCGGCTCGCCGGGCATCTTCGGGTAGTCGGGCGGGTAGTTCAGCTCACCCCCGGGCAGGGTCTCCCACAGCTCGAGCAGCGGCTCGAGCGAGCAGGCCCGCTCGTCGATGTCGGCCCACGGATCGCCTTCGGCGAGGTGGTCGAGGACCGTCGTGAGGTTGTAGTCGGCGGG
>JBQGNO010000156.1:0-7013 GCA_052087725.1 Janibacter sp.
TCGCCACCATGTCCTTCATGTCCACCGCCCCGCGGCCCCAGAGGCAGCCGTCACGCTCCACGGCGTCGAAAGGGGGAACGCTCCAGTCGTCGGCCTTCGCGGGGACGACGTCGAGGTGGCCGTGGATGCACAGCGCACCCCGGTCGCGGTCGGCACCGGCGATCCGCACGGCGACGGTGGTGCGCCCGGGCTCGGACTCGAAGACCTGGGGCTCCAGTCCCACCTCGCGCAGCTCGGCGACCACGTAGTGGGCGGCCTCCCGCTCCCCCGGTCCGTCCTGACCGGGGCCGTAGTTGCTCGTGTCGATCCGCAGCAGCTCGCGGCAGATGCGGACGACCTCGTCCTCGGGCGCAGTGATCTGACTCATGACCGCAGGCTAGTTGGTGCGGTGCTCGACCCGGAGGTCAGTCGATCTCGGGAGTGAAGTCGGGGATGTAGGGGTCGACCCAGGCGGCGATGAGGTCGGCGGCGCGCTTCGCGTCCCGTGCTCCGGTGAGGAGGTGGTCGGCCCCGTCGAGGGAGATGAAGGACTTCGGGTGCCGGGCGGCCCGGTAGATGCCCTCCGCGTTGGACAGCCCGACGACCTCGTCGTGGGGCGAGTGGAGGACGAGCAGGGCGCTGTCCATGGCCGCGGCCGCGGAGTCGATGTCGACCGATCGGATGTCCTCGACGAACTCGCGGGAGACGATGACCTGCTGGCCGCCGAGGACCACGTCAGCCCGCCCGTCACGCTCGACCTCCGGCAGGACGCCCTCGAAGAGGTGCGCCACGTGGCCCGGGTCGTCGGGGGCACCGATCGTCACGACGGCAGCCACCTCGGGGATCTCGCGGGCGGCGGGGATGACGGCCGCTCCCCCGAGGGAATGACCGATGAGGAGCGACGGCGGGCCGTGCTGGTCGCGCATCCAGTCCGCAGACCGGACGATGTCCGCGACATTGGACGAGAAGGTCGACTCGGCGAACTCGCCGCCGGAGTCCCCGAACCCGGTGAAGTCGAATCGCAGGACCGCCAGGCCCCTCTCGCACAGGGCCGCGGACACCCTCCGGGTCGCCGGGTGGTTTCGCCCACCGGTGAAGCAGTGGGCCATGAGGGCGAAGCCCTCCGGCTCCTTGGGTGGCAGGTCGAGCGAGCCGACGAGACTCTCGCCGCCGGTGCCCTCGAAGGTGATCTCCTCGGTGTCCATCCTCCGAGCATGCCAAATGCGCTCAGCCCGGAGCCGAGCGAGGGCTCACTGATCGAGGTCGTGGCTCCGGTAGGGATTGGCCGGCTCCTGGGCCAGGGTCCACCACTCGGCATGACCCCACTTGTCCGCCATCTCGCGTCCGGCCTCGAAGCCCTGCTCCCACGCCAGCCCCGGGTCGACGAGACAACCGGCCTCGACGAGGGCCTCGGCGACGCGGACTCCCTCGTCGAGCCCGAGGAAGACGATCCCTCCGACCTCGGCACGGATCACTTCGGCGGCCCGCTCGATGCGGGGGTCTCTCATCCTGGGTCTCCTTCGCTCGGGACGCTGTCCCTTCGACCTGCGATGGTACGGGCATCCCGGACTGCCACCACACACGCGACAGTCCCGGGAAATGCGAAGACCCCCGGTGAACCGGGGGTCTTGCGGGTGTCCGAGGGGGGACTTGAACCCCCATGTCCTAATACGGACACTAGCACCTCAAGCTAGCGCGTCTGCCAATTCCGCCACCCGGACGAGTGGTGCATCCGGCGGCTGGGGGCCACCGGGGCAACGACGTGAAACTTTACACGCGGATGCGCCCGGGAAGAAATCCGCCCCCGCGTGTCCGCCCTTCGTCCTCACTCCTCGTCGCCGGAGGGCACCGTGTAGAGGCAGAAGGGGTGCCCGGAGGGGTCGGTCATGATGCGCACTTCTTCTCGGGGCTGGTGTGCCACAAGGACGCCGCCAAGGCGGACCGCAGCCGCGACCGCGGCGTCGAGATCGCTCACCTCGATGTCGAGATGCATCTGCATCTGCTGCTCTCCCACGTCCGCGGGCCAGGCCGGCGGGACGTGGTTGTCCTCGTACTGGAAGCCGAGGTAGACGTGCGCCTGCTCCGGAGCGATCGTCGCCCAGTCCTCGTCGTCGCTGTGGATCGGCCACCCGAGGACCTCGGCGTAGAAGCGCGCGAGACCCCGCGGGTCGCGGGTGCCGATCACGGTGCCGAGGAAGTCATGGGGCGGTCTGCGTCCGGGAAGCATGTCCCCAGCCTGCGTCGTCCGGCACCGGACGGCAACCGGCCGCCCGCACGCTCCGGTCGGGGCACTGCCGGTTGACGAGCCGGCGGCACGTCCTAGGGTCGAAGCCATGGACCTCACACGACCGACCGCACCGGCCCCGTACGACATGCTCCCGCCGACCGCCTCCTTCGAGGTGACGAGCGAGAGCTTCGCGGACGGAGAGACGCTCCCCGACGCCCAGGTCAGCTCCGGCGGCGACCGCAGTCCGCAGCTCTCCTGGTCCGGAGCGCCCGAGGGGACCAAGAGCTTCGCGGTCTCCTGCTTCGACCCGGACGCCCCGACGCCAGCCGGCTTCTGGCACTGGACCGTCCTCGGCCTCCCGGCCGGCACGACGTCCCTTCCCGAGGGGGCGGGCGCCGAGGGCGGGGCCCAGCTCCCCGCGGGCGCCTTCATGACCGCCGGTGACTTCGGCACCAAGGCCTTCGGCGGGGCCGCTCCGCCCGAGGGCGACATCCCCCACCGCTATGTCTTTGCCGTGCACGCCCTCGATGTCGGGCCGGACGCCCTGGGGGTCGACGACTCCGTCAGCTGCACCGTCGCGGCCTTCACCTACCTGCCGCACACGCTCGGCCGCGCCGTCATCACCGGGCTGTACCAGGCCTGACGCGCAGAGCCTCGACGCCCCCGGTCCGCGATTGCTCAGCCGATGACGCGCGGATCGGGGTCGCGGGCCGCCTTCAAGGCCACCACGTACTGCCAGAGGCCGATCGGGAGCATCAGCACCGCAAGGAACCCGACGACGCCCAGGAGGAAGAGGGACGTGACGACGCCCTCCGAGCTCCGGACATATCCGAACCACGGGTCGACGATGACCTCCCGGTCCATGCCCACCTCGTAGTCCCCGCGGTGGCGATCCAGACAGACCGTGTACTCGCCCTCCCCGGGATCGAAGTCCTGCCACCGCACGGAGACGCGATAGGCGTCATCCACATTCTTGCGACGACAGGAGACGCTCCCGTACCACGGGGCCTCGTCCAGGGACGTGACCTCCGCCTCGTGGTGCTGCGTGACGCCCAGGGCATTGGCCGCGGACACGATGAGTCCCTCGCGCATCATGAACAGGCCTCCCGCCACGAGGAGGACGACGACCAGCGCGGTGGCGTGGACCTTGGCAACTCTCGACACGTGGGCGAGTGTATGGGCCCGGTCGGTGGCCCGGGTCAGCGACGCAGGGCATAGAAGGCGACTGCGGACGAGGCAGCAACGTTGAGCGAGTCCACGCCGCCCATCATCGGGATCCTCACCCGCAGATCGAGCGCCGCCGAGGACCGCCTCGACAGGCCGTCCCCCTCGGTACCGAAGACGAGCGCCAGTCTCTGGTGGTCCTGCTCGGCCAGCTCGTCGAGCGTAATGGCGTCATCCGCGAGCGTCATCCCGGCCACGACGTAGCCCGCCTCCGTGAGCAGGTCGACGCCGCCCGGCCAGGGGTCGATCCGTGTCCACGGCACCTGGAAGACGGTGCCCATCGACACCCGGATCGCGCGCCGGTACAAGGGGTCGGCGCACCGCGGGGTCACGAGGACACCATCGACGCCCATGGCAGCGGCGGACCGGAAGACCGCACCCACATTGTGCGGTGCTGATAGCCGCTCAGCGTGCCGCAAAGAGGCTTCACACATGAGCTCAGCCCATGAAGCTGTCGTCCCTCGCGCCTGGCCAGCGGCTTCACCGGCCAGTCCGGCAATCCGGTGCTGCGCGGCACGGTTTCCCGTGTCCAAAAAGTATTCAGCCACTCTGCGGCCCATAGCCTGTGATCAGTTCCGCGCGATTCTCGTCGCGGCCTCTGTTGTTTGGCTCGATCCTAGGTAGGCCTCCTTGGCGCTCGTCGGTCTGGTCCGTGTTCGCAATGACATTGCGGACGCAGCACGCCAACATGGGTTGCTCAATCCCCTGTGCGGTCGCGTCTTCGAAGAACCCGCGAGCCGCAGGTCCGTCATCGCCAACCGCCCCGAGTTGTACGACGCACTGACGGCAATGGAGTCAGGCGACGAACTTGCCGTCGAACAGATCACCTCCCTGGGCCCTGACCGGGTCAACGCGCACATCGTCCTGGCGCGTCTCCACGACCTAGGCGTGCCGGTGCGCATCCTGACTGGCTATGCCAGTGGCGCTCCCCTGCACGAGACGGTCGAGTACGGTCGCGCGCTCGACCGTTCGCGACGATTGGTACGGAGGCTCTCCATCCAGGAGGGCCAGCGTGAGGCACGCACCCGGGGCGCACTGATCGGGCGACCGAGCGTGGTCGACGACGAGACTCGGTCGCAGATCCTGGAGCTCCGGCTGCGTGGGGTGAGTCCATCCGGGCAACTGCCACGGCCATCGGCATTTCCCGCGGGACCGTCGCGAACGTTGCTGAGGATCAGCTGCTCCCGAGTCGCTACGAGCAGTCCTTTGACCAGGCATTGATTGGAGGGGCCGAAGCGGCAGGCGACCCACGTTGAGGGGGTCGCCCCCCCCAGCATCGGGATCTTGACCCGTAGATCCAACGGCGCCGAGGTCCGTTTCGACAGCCGCTCCCCTCGGTGCCGAAGACGAGCGCCAGCCTCGGGTGGACCCAGCTCACTGCTTGTTGCCATTGCGCCAATGCCGAAAGTGCGTTCCCTCCGCTGCAACTTGGGCGTGGCCGAACGCTGCCTTTACACCCTCCCCGTGGAGAAGGTGTTGATGCAGAAAGGCCTGGAAAAAAAGCGACGCGGCCGCTCCGTGTAGTAACCCGAACGGGGCGACCAACTCGCGGCAACCCCTGCCTTGGCTCAACGGCCGCGCGAACGGCATCTGGCCCGTGTAACACGATAGGGAGAGAATCGCTTTGGGCTCGCCATGGTTAAGCAAATCGCCCAACTCCGCACCGGTAACCCGCCCGTCAAGCAGCGGAATGTCGGTCTTAGAGCCGTGGCCAACGAGCACGACGTGACTGTACTGTGCACCGTTGCGGCGAAAGAGGGCGGTCAGCTCGGTTCGTGTTCGTAGGCTCGCACTGTCAATTACGTCATCGGGTAGGAGCAGGCGAAGGTACTGCAGCGCACTCTTTGCAAGTGGTCGAGTCAGTGTCTCTTCCGTCTCCAGATCACCTATGGCCAGGACCAGAAACCCGAGCGAGTCTGAGTGCACCTGCCGAGTCGCGATCTTGACTGATTGGCTGGTGCCCGAGCCGTCATCCACGACGACGGAGCGATCCTGCACTTCGAGGACACTGCGGCTAGTCAGCGCGAACTGCTGGCGAGACTCGTGCAATCGGTGGGATGGCACCCACACGCGGTCTCCGACGCTCACGTTGATTCTCGACATGACCGCACTCTGTCAGCATCTGCGGGACGATGCGGGTGCAGGCATGCCAACGTTCGCCGTAGAACCTCGTCTCTGGCCCCGGGCAACGTCCCAAACGGCTCATCTCGTCGCGTAGAACGCAACGGCCGCCGACGCAGCTACGTTAAGAGAGTCCACCCCGCCCCTCATCGGGATCGTCACCTTCCGATCGAGCGCCCTCTCGGTCTGTGGCGCGAGGCCATGCCCCTCGGTGCCGAACACGAGCGCGAGGTTCGGGTGGTCTTCCGCCACGAGCTCGTCGAGCGTGATCGAGCCCTCCCCCAGCGTCATGCCCGCCACGACATACCCTGCCTCCTTGAGCTGCTCGGCCTTGGTCTCAGGCTCATCGTTCATGGCGTCGCTCATCCGCAATCCAAGCCACCGAATCTCGACGACCGGCGTCGTCGCCAGGGCAATCGAGGTGCACTCGGGGTCGCTCGAGGCGTCACCACGGACCAGGTATGCCGGCCGCCGCTCACCACCTACGCGTACGAGATGGTCGGCCGCGCGACCTTGGGGCTACTTCGGTAACCGGAGAGAGTCGACGAGCGAGACGAGGTCCGTGTGGAGATGGACCGGAGAGTGGAGTCGCCTCGTGGTCTGGCGTAGAAGTGCGATGGTACGGCGTTCGCCCACCACGTGATCCGCGTACGCCGCCGCCGTGCACAGATACATGAGGTCCGTGAGATCGTTCGCCTCCCACCTCCCGCCGGCGACAAGCTTGTCGACCATGGCTTCCCGAAAGTGGGAAACGCCGGGAGCGTCCGTCCACGCTTGGTTCCAGGTGTTCCTGCTCCAAGCGCTCATCTGCTCGGGACTGACACCGGCGGAGAACGACGCCTGAGCGACTTCCTTCATGGCGTCCGAGAACGCGAAGACGTAAGCCGAGCGCCGCTTCTGGTGCTTCGTGCGCTCCGTCTCGCCTGCCAGCCACGTCGCGAAGTCTTGCACGCGCTTCACCCAACCGCTGAGGTCGCCGCGTGGCGTGGGCTCACGATTCAACATGCAACTCGTGTACACGATGCTCGACAGCAAAGCGCGGTACACGTCCACCCACTCGTCAGGTATCCCTTCGGGCAACGGGTCCGACGTGTCGGTGCGTGTGGAAGCGTTGAGGGCGGCATTTGGGGCGAGAGTGAAGATCTCGGGCATAGTCTCACTCTGCAGCCCGACGGAAGCGCACAACACGGTGCGCAACTCCGCAGCACGGACCTCGAGAGGGTCTCGCATCTGCCAGCCGGAGCTTCCGGCAAGGATGGTGTCCGCAAGCGCGATTCGGCCTGCATCATTCGACCACGCCGCGGTCTCTGAGAGGTGAGCCGCCGACATCGGCAGAATCACCTTTCCTGATTCGGACAGCTTCAACAGAGCGACAGCAGCGGCGTGCTCATCCTTACTCCGCACACGATGAGGAGCGGACCAAGCCTTGCTCAGCGTGCTCCACTGGTTCTGGTCGAGGTAG
>JBQGNO010000157.1:0-7005 GCA_052087725.1 Janibacter sp.
CTTCAGGACCCGGTCGGAGCCGGACTGCAAGGGCATGTGCAGGCTCGGCATGACATTGGGCGTCTCGGCCATGGCATCGATGACGTCATCGGTGAAGGCGGCCGGGTGCGGGCTGGTGAAGCGCACCCGCTCCAGCCCCTCGATCTCACCGCAGGCACGCAGCAGCTTGCCGAAGGCGTACTTGTCGCCGAACTCGACGCCGTAGCTGTTGACGTTCTGGCCCAGGAGGGTGACCTCGACGACGCCCTGGGCGACGAGGGCCTTGACCTCGGCGAGGATCTCCCCGGGCCGGCGGTCCTTCTCCTTGCCGCGCAGCGCCGGGACGATGCAGAAGGTGCACGTGTTGTTGCAGCCGACGGAGATCGACGTCCAGCCCGCGTAGGCCGAGTCGCGACGGGTCGGCAGCGTCGAGGGGAAGGTCTCCAGCGACTCGAGGATCTCGACCTCGGCCTCCTCGTTGTGCCGGGCGCGGTCGAGGAGCGCGGGCAGGGAGCCGATGTTGTGCGTCCCGAAGACGACGTCGACCCAGGGCGCCTTCTCGACGATCGTCTCGCGGTCCTTCTGCGCCATGCAGCCGCCGACGGCGATCTGCAGGTCCGGGTTGCGCTGCTTGAGCGGGCGAAGCTGGCCGAGGTTGCCGTAGAGCTTGTTGTCGGCGTTCTCCCGCACCGCGCAGGTGTTGAAGACGACGACATCGGCGACCTCGCCCCGGTCCTGCTCGGGCAGGCTGGCGAGGTCGATGTAGCCGGCGGTCTCGAGGAGGCCCGAGAGGCGTTCGGAGTCGTGGACATTCATCTGGCACCCGTGGGTGCGCACGTCATAGGTCTTGGTCGTGGCAGTCATGGCCCGACCAGCGTACGCGGGACGAAGGGGGCGACTCACCCCCTTCGTCCGACGTCACCCGAGGCGCGTGTAGGTGATCTCCAGATCGAGGTCGACGAGGCCGGGACCGACGAACATCCCTCGGAAGGGCGAAACATCGTCGTAGTCGCGTCCGCGACCGAGGACGACGTGCTCGAGCCCGACGGTCCCGGGGTTGGTCGGGTCGAGCGGGCGCCACTCCCCGTCCCACAGCTCGATCCACGCGTGGTTGCGGGCCGGTGCGCTCTGCCCTCGCTCGATCTCAGCGGCCTCCGCGGTGACATAGCCGCTGACATAGCGCGCCGGGATGCCGAGCGTGCGCAGCCCACCGAGCATCACGTGGGCGAAGTCCTGGCAGACGCCGCGGCGGTGGGTCCACACGTCCGCGGCGGTCGACTGCCAGCCGGTGATGCCCGGCTCGTAGGTCAGCGCCTCCTGGATGCGGCTGGAGAGGGCGAGGGCGGCCGCGTGGGGTGTCGGCTCGGTGGCGACCTGTGCGGCGAGGTCGGCGACCTCTACCGGCGGGGCCGTGCGCGGGGTCTGCGCGATGTACTCGCTCAGCCGGTCCTGCGTCTCGTCGGCCCGGACGCCGTCCCAGCCCTCGGGCGCATCCTCGGCGTCGGGGAGGTCGGAGCGCTCGACCAGGCTCGTCGCCTCGATCTCGAGGACGCCGTGCGGCGTCTGCGCCTCCATGGCCATGACCTGGGTGCCCCAGTGATCCTCGTAGACGTGGCTCCACGTGAGCGGGCGCACGCGCACCCGGGCCTCGAGAGCCGCCTGACCCGGCTCGTCGGCCGGGATCATCCGCAGCTCGTTGTGCGAGGTCGACACCTCGCCGTCGTAGCGCATGGTCGTGCGGTGGACGATCCGGTACCGCCTGCTGCTCATACGATCTCTCCCGTCCACTCCTGGACCGGTGCGGCCATGAAGTAGCGCGCACCGATCGCGTCCGAGGCGGCCATGACGGCCTCCTGGACCTCCTGCATCCGCTCCGGCAGGTCCTCGAGGACCCGGTCCGGGTTGCTGAACTCCAGCGAGGTCCGGGCCTGCCCGAGGATGCGCCGGCCCTCGTCGGAGAACCCGACCCGGTCCTTGTCCGGGGACAACACGGTGAGTCGGTCCTCGGCCTCCTTCAGGGCCGCGATGACCGAGCGCGGAAAGCGCCGGTCGAGGGTGAGGAAGGCCGCGGCGGTGCGATCGGTGACGACTCCACGCATCGTGCGCAGCATCGCCTGCTGCGCACCACAGCTGGCGAGCACCGAGCCCCACCCGGGACCGAAGTCGCTCGCGCCGGTGGCCACCATCCGGGCGGTCATGTCGGCGCGCTCGAGGGCGCGACCGAGGATGAGGAAGTCCCAGGCGTCGTCGTGGCTCATCGTCGTGTCGGCGATGCCGTCGACGAGGGCCGCACGCTCGCGCACCCACCCGAGGTGGTGCTGCGTGGCCCGCCCCGGGGTGAAGACATTCCACCGGTGGTAGGTGGTGTTGAGGGTCTCCCACATCTCGGTGGAGACCGTCTCGCGGGCCCGACGGGCATTTTCGCGGGCGGCGTGCCACGACCCCGAGATCGCATTGGGGTTGGCCGCGTCGAAGACGAGCATCCGGCTGGTGCCCAGGTAGTCGACGTCCCCGACGTCGTCATAGCCCATGATGCCGCGCAGCACCATGGTGCAGGCAGTCTGCTCGTCCGTGGCCGGGTCCTCGAGCAGCTGCAGCCGCAGCACGTCGACGATCCGGGCGGTGCCGTCGGCCCGCTCGACATAACGGCCGATCCAGAAGAGGGCATCGGCGATCCGGCTGAGCATCAGCGGTCCTCCTGGCTCTGACGTGACTCGTTGGGCGCTCCCGACCCGAGGAAGATGACCTCTCCCTCGTCGGTCTCCTGCGGCACCCGGTTGTAGCGCCCCGCGAGCACCCATGTGTCCTTGGAGCCACCGCCCTGGCTGGAGTTGACGACGAGCTGGCCCTCCGGGAGAGCCACGCGGGTCAGCCCCCCGGGGAGCACGGAGACGTCGTTGCCGTCGTTGACGGCGAAGGGCCGCAGGTCCACGTGGCGTGGTTGCAGCGTCCCGTCGATGAGGGTCGGGACGGTCGAGAGCTGGACGACCGGCTGGGCGATCCACCCGCGGGGGTCGTCGAGCAGCTTGCCCCGCAGCTCGTCGAGCTCGGGCCCGGAGGCGCTCGGGCCGATGACCAGGCCCTTGCCGCCGGAGCCGTCGACCGGCTTGACGACCATCTCGTCGAGACGGCCGAGCACCTCCTTGAGGGCATCGGGCTCGTTGAGTCGGTAGGTGTCGACATTCGGGAGGATCGGGTCCTCCTCGAGGTAGTAGCGCGTCAGCTCCGGGATGTAGGAGTAGACGAGCTTGTCGTCGGCGACGCCGTTGCCGATGGCATTGGCGAGGGTGACGCGCCCGGCGCGCACGGCGGAGACGAGGCCGGTGACGCCGAGCATCGAGTCGCGGCGGAAGTGCACGGGGTCGAGGAAGTCGTCGTCGATGCGCCGGTAGATGACGTCGACGCGCTCCTCCCCGTGGGTGGTGCGCATCCGCACCTCTCCCCCACGCACGACGAGGTCGCGGCCCTCGACGAGCTCGACGCCCATCATCCGGGCCAGGAGGGTGTGCTCGAAGTAGGCGCTGTTGTAGACGCCGGGGGTGAGCACGACGACCGTCGGCTCGGCCTGCCCCTCGGGCGCCGACGCCCGCAGCGCCTGGAGGAGCATCCGCGGGTAGTCGTGCACCGGGCGGATGCGCATCGTCGCGAAGGCCTCGGGGAAGACATTGGTCATCGCGCGGCGGTTGGCGATGACGTAGGAGACCCCGGACGGGACCCGCACATTGTCCTCGAGCACCCGGAAGGTGCCCTCCTCGTCCCGGATGAGGTCGATGCCGCTCACGTGGGAGCGCACGCCGTTGGGCGGGCGCAGACCGGCGACGGCCCGGTGGTAGTGCGCCGAGGTGGCGATGAGCTTCCACGGGATGATGCCGTCCTCGACGGCGCGCGGCAGGCCGTGGGGCCGCGAGTAGATGTCGTCGAGGAAGGCCTCGAGGACCTTGACCCGCTGCGCGACACCCTGGTCGACGGTCTGCCAGGCATCGGCGTCGATGACCCGCGGCACGGCATCGAGGGGGAAGGGGCGCTCCTCGCCGGCGTGGTCGAAGGTCACGCCCTGCTCGAAGAACATCCGGGCCAGGGCGTCGGCACGCTCCTTGAGCGCCTCCGGCTCCATGTCACGCAGGGTGTGGTGGATCGGCTTGTACGGCGGGCGAGGGTCACCCCCTTCGTCCAGCATCTCGTCCCATGCCGCACTGCGTGCGTATGTCCCGAAGAGCTCGTCGCTGTCTGTCACGCGCCCAGCGTACGCACGCGAGAGCCCTGACGGAGGTCCAGCCCGGACAGGTCTCGAGCACCCCGGCTATTCGCGCACGCCGACGACGATCCGGTCGTCACCGACCTGCCAGACCGTGCCCACCCGCGTGCACCCGCCACGACGCATCGCGTCGAGGTAGGCGTCGAGATGTGCGGCCTCGGTGACCGCGTGGCTGAGGTCCACCCGACCTCGCTCCGCGGTGAGCTCGGTGAGCTCCGGGGCCGACTCCACCGCCGCCCACCACCCCGGCCAGTCGTGAGCCTCCTCGTCGCGGCCGCCCCTGGCCACGGCCCGCCGACCGATGTCCTCCTCGAGGTCGGGGAGGTCGGCGTCGCGGATGTGATCAGCATCGATGACCACCCCACCGGGCGTCAGGGCCGAGGCCGCCTCGGACAGCACCGACTGCAGCGGCTCGCGGTCCATCCAGTGGAGTGCGGTGCTGCTGACGACGGCATCGGGAGCCCGGTCGAGGCCGAGGCGGTCGAGCCACCCGGGCTCTCGCAGGTCCAGGTGGTGCAGCGTCAACCAGTCACCGTGCGCGGCTCGCGCCAGACCGAGGAGAAGGGGGTCCATGTCGACACCGACGACGGCGGCACGGGGCAGCCGCTCGTGGATGCGGGCCGCGAGCGACCCCGGCCCGCACCCGAGGTCGACGATGAGCGGGTCCTCTCGCTCCGTCATCGTCTCGAGGACGTCGACGACCACGGCGAAGCGCTCCTCGCGGTCGGTGAAGAACATCGCCTGCTGGGCGTCCCAGCTCTCGACCCAGGCGCGGGCCGCGGAGGCATCGAGGGGTGAGGTGTGGACGGGCGTGGACGGGGTGCTCTGGGTCGTCATGGGGCCAGCCTGCACGGCGGAGCGGGCCTCCGGTAGACGGACGACGATGTGCGCTCGTCATAGTCTTGACCGATGAGCGGAGCACCCAGCGTCGATGACCTGCGTCTCGTCCGTGCCGTCGTGGAGTGCGGGTCCGTCGGTGGTGCCGCACGCTCCCTGGGGATCGCCCAGCCCTCAGCGAGCGCACGGCTCGCCGCGATGGAGCGGCGCTGCGGCGCCCGGCTCTTCTTCCGGGACACGACGGGGTCACGCCCCACCCCCGCCGGGTCGGAGCTCCACCGTCAGGCGGGCCACATCCTCGCCCACCTCGACCGGGTCTACGAGAGCGCCGTGGCCGCCTCGTCGCTGGACCCGCTGCGGGTCGGGACCTTCGCCTCCGTGTGCCCACGCGTCGTCACCGGGCTCGAGGAGCTGCTCGACGCCCCCTTCACGACGCTCGTCGACCACGGACCGCAGCTCGTCGACCTCGTGGCCGAGTCCTCCATCGACGTCGCCGTGGTGGGGGTCGCGGCGCAGGTCCCGCTGCCCCGTGGTCTGGTGGTGACGCCCCTGGGACGGGACCCGCTCGTCCTCCTGCGGACGCCGCCGGCCCCACCGGTGGGGCGTGGCCGGTCACGCCTGCGCGGTCACCGTGTCGTCTGCTCGACCTATGACGCCCACGGCCCGCTGCTGAAGGAGCGGCTCGAGGGCCATGGTGCGCAGGCGGAGCTCGGGCCGACGCTGGCGACGTCGATCGCCCTGGCCCGCTCGCACGGCGCTCTCGCGGTCGTGCCGCGCAGCGTCCTCGCCCACGACCTGCGCGACGGCGAGGAGATCCTCCCCCTGCCCTTCACCTCCGAGGTGGCCCTCTCCGTCGTGACCCGACGCGGCGCCCATCCCGAGGTCGAGGCCCTCGCCCCGCGCCTCGGCCGGTGGCTGCACCTCAGTCCCGTGCGTGCTCGGGCTGCGCCTCGAGGGCCTCGTTGATGACGAGTCGCGAGACCTCGCTGCCGTAGCCCTTGCGGGCGAGCATGCCGGCCAGACGACGGGTCTGGACCGTGCGGTCCAGCCCGTGCATCGAGCGCAGCTTCTTGGCGACGAGCTCGTGTGCACGCGCCCGCTCGTCCTCCGGCTCGACCTCCTCGAGGACGGCCTGGGCGATCTCCTCGTCCACTCCCTTCTGCCGCAGCTCGTGCGAGAGGGCCCGTCGCGCCAGGCCTCGACCGGCCTGCTTGGACCGGACGAAGGAGCGGGCATAGGCCTCGTCGTCGATGAGCCCGACCTCGGTGAATCGGTCGAGCACCACCTCGGCCACGTCATCGGGACAGTCCTTGCGACGCAGGGCCTTCGCCAGCTCGGAGCGGGACTTCGGCGCCCCGGTCAGCAGACGGAGCACGACGGCGCGGGCCACGGCGTAGGGGTCCGCGTCGGCATCGTTGGCCTTCGGGTCGGGTGGCGTCCCGCGAGCGGGCCTGGTGGCAGCGGGCGTGGTGGCGGCGGGCGCCTCCTCGATGGCGGAGACCGCCGCACGCAGCCCTTCGAGCGTGCGTGGGGCGGCCCCGTCGTGGATCTCGTCACCCATGTCGATCAGAAGTCGACCGGGACCTCGGCCGGCTCGTCCACCGTCTCCTCGACGGGCGCGACACCGATGCCGAGCTTGGTCTTGATCTTCGACTCGATCTCGTCGGCGAGCTGTGGGTTGTCCTTGAGGAACTTGCGGGCATTTTCCTTGCCCTGCCCGAGCTGGTCGCCCTCGTAGGTGTACCAGGCGCCGGCCTTGCGGACGAAGCCGTGGTCGACCCCCATGTCGACGAGACCGCCCTCACGGGAGATGCCCTGGCCGTAGATGATGTCGAACTCGGCCTGCTTGAAGGGCGGCGAGACCTTGTTCTTCACGACCTTGACCCGGGTGCGGTTACCGACCGCGTCGGTGCCGTCCTTGAAGATCGGAAGAG
>JBQGNO010000158.1:0-6992 GCA_052087725.1 Janibacter sp.
GTCGAGGAGGTAGCGCGTCGGCAGGTGCGGCAGCACCGTGGGCACGATCATCGCGACGGCGAGGCAGAGCACGGAGAGCCGGGCTGCCTGCCAGCGAAGGGAGCGCGCAGCGATCCCCTCGCCGTCGGCCTGCCCGAGCAGGGGGATCGAGGTCGTCCACTCGGTGAGGTCGATGTCCGACTGGTGGGCGACCATCGCCAACCACACGGCGGCGCCGGCGATGAACCAGACCCAGGGCAGCGATCCGCCGGAGTTGGCGGCCGAGACCAGGAAGAGCGAGAGCAGCGGGAGGCCGGCGATGGAGGGGGAGCCGGCGCTCGCGGTGGACATGTCGACGGCCAGCCCGACGACGATGACGATGGCCACGAGGACCACGGTGATGCCGGACGTCTCCGGCGCGGGGGCCGCGTAGGTGGTGATCGTCTCCTGGGCGTCACGGATGTGCTCGACGATCCGGGAGAGGGTCTCCGGGGTGGGCAGCACGCCGAATACCGTCGTCTCGCCGAGCTGGGTCACGAGCACGTAGACGCTCGCGGCGATCATCTGCCCGAGGATCGTCACCCCGATGTGGCCGATGGTCGCTCGCAGCAGGACGCCGGTCGCGGCGACGAGGAGGACCCCGACGCTGGCCGGCATCACCCAGGTGGCGTCCTTGAAGAGGGCGCTCAGCGGGATGGCGACGATGATCGTGGCCATGGCCCCGAGCAGGGCGGGGAGGACGCGGGCGGTCATGGGCGGGCCACCTGCCCGACCGTCAGCTGCTCCCACACCGTGGCCAGCTGGTCCCCGGGCCGCACGACCCGGGTCCGCCACCCGCCGAGCGCCAGCCGCTCGGCGGTCTCGTCGGCCGGGCCGTGCTTCTCGCTCCGGTCGGTGAAGCCGCCCTTGTCGACGACGAGGGCCAGGCCGTGGGCGGCACGGGTGGCGCACAGGTCGGCGCCGACCTCGTCGAGCGACCCGAGGACCGCGACGACGAGGCCGCCACCGTGCTGGGAGAAGTCGTCGAGCGCCTCCACGACACCCTGTGATGACGTCGTGGCGGACGGCCGCACCGCGGCGAGCCGGTCGAGCGCGTGATCGAGGCCCTCGACGGGGGCCACCCGCCCCGACTCGTCCGAGGCCAGGCAGAGGTGGACCTCGAAGCGCTCGGCGAGCAGCTGCGCCACGACGGAGGCCACGGCGGTGACCGACCACTCGAAGGACCCGCCGCTCCCGGTCCCGGCATGCCCCTCGGCCCGGTCGTCGAGGAGGACGAGGGCGCGTCGCCGGGCCGGCTCCTCGTCCTGGCGGACCATGGTCTCCCCGGTCCGCGCCGTCGAGCGCCAGTGGATGCGCCGCAGATCGTCACCGATGCGGTACTCGCGCACGCCGACATCGTCCTCGCCCTGCAGGGCCATCCGCGGCGAGGCGGACGCCTCGCCACCACTTCCGGCGGGGACGCCGCGGACCGGCGTCAGCGGCAGGGTCCGCGGCAGGACGATCAGCGCGCTCTCGCCCGGGACGGCGGCAGCCCGGGTGGCCAGGCCGAAGGGGTCGGTGACCCGCACCGTGAGCGGCCCGACCGGGTGGTGGCCGCGGACGTGGGAGCGCACGCGGTAGCTCAGCGCACGCTCCTCACCGGCACGCAGGGCCGGGATGAGCAGCCGGGGCCGGTCGCCCAAGGCATAGGTCAACCCCTCCTCCCCGCGGAGAAGGGGAGAGGGGCGCCGGCCGACGTTGCTCACGGCGAGGGTGACGTCACTGTGCCCGTCGATGGGCACCCGCGCGGGCGTCAGCGATCGGGAGACCTCGATCCTCAGGTCACGCCGGGTGAGCAGGCGCGCCAGGAGCGGGAGCACGACGAGCAGCACCCCGACCTTCGTCAGGTCGAGCAGGCCGAGCGCCATCCCGACCAGGGCGATGCACACTCCCGTCCCGACGAAGAGGCGCCCCCGGGTCGTCACGGGTCACCGGGAGGCGGGGACGCGCGTGCGGTGCACGATCTCGGCGACGACCTCGCCGGCCGTTCGCCGCGCGAGCTGCGCCTCGCTGCTCAGCAGCAACCGGTGCTCGAGGACGACCCGGGCCAGGGTCTGGATGTCGTCCGGCAGCACGTGGTCCCGTCCGTCGAGGGCGGCGTGGGCCCGACCGGCGCGCAGCAGGTGGAGTGTCGCGCGCGGCGAGGCGCCGAGGCGGATCAGCGAGGTGCTGCGCGTGGCGGAGGCGAGATCGACGACGTACTGGCGCACCGCGGGTGAGGCGTGCACGGTGCGCACCGCCCGGACGAGCCGGGCGACGCCCTCGGCGTCGGTCACCGGACGCAGGTCCTCCAGCGGTGACCGCGAGCCGTGGTGGTCGAGCATCTCGACCTCGGCGGAGGCTGTCGGGTACCCCATGGACAGGCGAGCCATGAAGCGATCGCGCTGGGCCTCGGGGAGGGGGTAGGTCCCCTCCATCTCCACGGGGTTCTGCGTCGCCATGATGATGAAGGGGTCCGGGAGCTCGTAGGTGTGCCCGTCGACCGTGACCTGCGCCTCCTCCATGCACTCCAGCAGGGCCGACTGGGCCTTGGGAGAGGCGCGGTTGATCTCGTCACCGACGACGACATTGGCGAAGACCGCGCCGGGCCGGAACTCGAACTGGCGCTGCTCCTGGTTGTAGATGCTCACCCCGGTGATGTCGCTCGGCAGCAGGTCGGGGGTGAACTGCACACGACGCACGGAGGCGTCGATGCTGCGGGCCAGGGTCTTGGCGAGCATGGTCTTGCCGACGCCCGGCACGTCCTCCACGAGGAGGTGCCCACCGGCGAGGAGGACGGTGACTGCCGTCCGCACCACCTCCGGCTTGCCCTCGATGACGGCGTTCATGGCCTCGCTCAACGCTCCGCCCACCGTGACGACGTGCTCGAGGTCCTCGTCCGACACCGGCGTCGACGGGGCGCTCTCTCTGCTCAGGGTCACCAGGACTCCGATCCGTGGAGGCGCCGGGCCCCCACTTCGCTCCGCTCGTCCCCCGACCCTATGTGGTCGAGGGCCTCGACCCGCGCGTGCCGGGGCCGTGGCCTGCGGACGGGCCGGCGGGACGCGGTCCGGACGACCTCGATCCGGCCCGGCCTCCACTTTTCACCCCACTTTGCACCACCCCTGATTTTTCAGGGGAAACTCAGCAAACTCCTCCGGGTTCATCGGGCTCTGAGGGTGTGTTTTGGCCAGCAGTGGAGTAAAGTGGGGGATCAAGGAAGAGCAGGGAGCCATGCGGGTCGAGACGAAGGGGAGGTGGCCACGGTGTTTCTGGGCACGCACACCCCCCGACTCGACGACAAGGGCCGCCTCTTCCTCCCGGCGAAGTTCCGCGAGAAGCTCGCCGGCGGCCTCGTGATGACCCGTGGCCAGGAGCGCTGCCTCTACGTCTTCCCGATGGACGAGTTCGAGAAGATCACCCAGAAGTTCCAGGAGGCCCCGACCTCGAGCAAGGCGGCCCGCGACTACATGCGCGTCTTCCTCTCCGGTGCCAGCGACGAGATCCCCGACAAGCAGGGGCGCGTCACCGTCCCCTCCGCGCTGCGCCAGTACGCCGGCCTCGACCGCGACTGCACCGTCATCGGCACCGGCGCCCGTGTCGAGGTCTGGGACACCACCGCGTGGAACGACTACCTGGCCAGCACCGAGCAGGCCTTCGCCGACCAGTCCGAGGAGGTGATCCCCGGACTCATGTGATGCAGCTGCCATCCGGCCTCCAGCCGTGACGGCGCCGACGCGACTTCCCCCGCGCCGGAACGTCCCGGATGGGGACCAGGTGGCAGCAGCAGGAACGACATCAGTTCGGAGATCACCCCCATCCCCCGACCCACCACCGACCAGAGCGAAGGGAGCACCGTGGAGCACGCCGACACCGACACCGACCGCGATGCGGCCTCCCGTCACGTGCCGGTGATGCTCGCCGAGGTGCTCGACCTCCTCTCGCCGGCGCTCGCCGCGGAGGGCGCGGTCCACGTGGACGGCACCCTCGGGATGGGCGGCCACGCCGAGGCCGTCCTGCAGGCGCACCCGGACGTGCGACTCATCGGGATCGACCGCGACCCGCAGGCGCTGGAGCTCGCGGGGGAGCGGCTCGCCCGTTTCGGTGAGCGCGTCACCCTCGTGCACGCCGTCAACGACGAGATCGGCGAGGTCCTCGACGACCTCGGGCTCGACACCGTCACCTCCGCCTTCTTCGACCTCGGGGTCTCCTCGCTGCAGCTCGACGAGACCGAGCGCGGCTTCGCCTACGCCCACGACGCCCCGCTGGACATGCGGATGGACCCCACGGTCGGCCCGACCGCGGCGGAGGTGCTCAACACCTATGACGGCCGCGAGCTCGCCCGCGTCCTCTCCCGGTACGGCGAGGAGCGGTTCGCCCAGAAGATCGCCCGCGCGATCGTCCGCGAGCGGGAGGTCACCCCCTTCGTCACCTCCGGTCGTCTCGTGGAGCTGCTGCGCTCCACCATCCCCATGGCCACCCAGCGCGGTGGCGGCCACCCGGCCAAGCGGACCTTCCAGGCACTGCGGATCGAGGTCAACGAGGAGCTGGCCGGCTGGAGTCGCGCGCTGCCCGCGGCCCTGGCGCGGGTCGGCATCGGTGGCCGGATCGCCGTGCTGTCCTTCCACTCCCTCGAGGACCGGATCACCAAGCGCGGCCTCGTCGCCGGAGCGACATCGACGACGCCGCCCGACCTGCCCGTCGAGCTGCCCGAGCACGCCCCCGAGCTGCGTCTGCTCACCCGCGGCGCGCTCATGCCCTCCGAGTCCGAGCTCGACACCAACTCCCGTTCCGCCTCGGTGCGTCTGCGTGCCGCCGAGCGCATCCGAGCCCCCCGCCCGACGAAAGGCACCGCGAGATGAGCCAGATGTCCGTCGCCACGACCGTTGCCAAGCGTTCCCCCGAGCGGACGCGTCGCACCTCGCTGCGCGTCATCACGCCCGAGGAGCGGGCCGGGTCGGCGTGGTTCCCCGCGATGTGCGTCGCGCTGCTGCTCGTCGGCCTCGGGGCCGTCCTCGGGCTGAACACCGCCATGGCCCAGGACTCCTTCGAGGTCACGGCGCTCGAGGCCGACTCGGCGCGCCTGGCCGACACGCAGGACTCCCTGACCCAGTCGATCAACAGCCGCTCGGCTCCGCAGCGCCTGGGCTCCGAGGCGGGCGAGCTCGGGATGGTCCCGGCGGGCGGCGCGGCCTTCATCGATCTCGACAAGGGCAGCGTGCTCGGCGTGGCGACGGCGGCGAAGAAGCCGGACGGATTTACCGTGGATGCAGCATCGACGGCGACCAAGGACGACGCTGCATCGGGGGAGAAGAAGTCCCCCTCGAGCAGCAAGGACAAGGACGCCAAGAGCAAGGACAAGGACTCGTCCTCGGGGGACCGCAACACCACGAAGTCGTCCGCCGACAAGAGCAAGAGCAAGGACAAGCCCGAGACCGCGCGCTCGGGGGAGTGACCCACTGACCATCCGCGACGTAGAGAGGGAGCGCCCGTGACCGAGCGTCGACCCGACCGCCGCGGGAGCCGGGGGTCCGCACGCCCTGCAGTGAAGGGGGCCGCCTCCCGACCGCGTACCGGCCCGGCGAAGAAGACTGCGTCCACGAGGCCCACGGCGAAGAAGGGCGCGCCGAAGAAGGCTGCACCGACGAAGAGTGCGCCGAGGAAGACCACCGCGAAGAAGGCGGCGCCCCGTCCCGCAGGCACGCGCCCCGCGGCGAAGCGCCCGGTGAAGCGCACCGGACCCCCGCGGCGGCCGCCGCGGGGGTCGACGACCGCGGTCCCGTCGGCGGGCCAGCCCCGCCGCCGGATGCGCGCCCTCACGGTGACGACGCTCGTCGTGCTCAGCCTCTTCGCCGCCCAGCTGCTGCGGATCCAGGGCTTCGACTCCGAGAGCGTCGCCGCCGACGCGCTCGCCCAGCGCACCCAGTCGGAGGCGATCCCGGCCCAGCGCGGCACGATCTACGACGCCAACGACACGGTGCTCGCCCAGAGCCAGGAGCGACGCACCGTCACCGTCGACCAGACCGCCGTGCCCGAGTACGAGAAGAGCGTCGACGGCACCGAGACCACGGTCGGCGTCGAGGGCGCGGCCACGGACCTGGCGCCGCTCCTCGGGGACAGCACCCGGGAGCTGAAGAAGAAGCTCACCGGTGACGAGCGCTACCGCATCGTGGCGAAGAACATCTCGCCGCTCACCTGGCGCAAGATCAACGACCTGGGCATCCCGGGCATCTACTCGGAGCGCTCCTCCCAGCGCACCTACCCGCAGTCGACGACGGTGGCCTCGCTCGTCGGCTTCGTCCAGCCGCAGGACCAGACCGCCGGTGGTGGTCTGGAGCTGCAGTTCGACGACATCCTCAAGGGCACGCCGGGCCGCGCGACCTACGAGATCTCCCAGGACGGGTCGCGACTGCCCAATGCCAGCGAGGACGTGAGCACGGCCGAGGCGGGGCGTGACATGCGCCTGACGATCGACAACGACATCCAGTGGTACGCCCAGAATGCCCTCGCCGCCCAGGTGAAGAAGACCGAGGCCGAGTCGGGGACGATCGTCGTCCAGCGGGTCGACACCGGCGAGCTCGTGAGCCTGGCCTCGTACCCGACCTTCGACCCCAACGACATGAGCGAGGGCAAGGGCAACTACTCCAACCTCGCCTTCACCGATGTCTTCGAGCCCGGCTCGACGTCGAAGATCATGACCGTCGCCGCGGCGCTCGAGGAGGACGAGGTCACGCCGACCACGCCGATGATCCTCCCGGGCTCGATGCAGCGCGGTGACCACACGTTGAGCGACTCCCACCCGCATCCCGACGAGTACCGCACCGTCGCCGGGGCCCTCGCCGAGTCGAGTAACACCGGAACGATGCTCATCGGCGAGACGATGACGCCCCAAACGCTCGAGGACTACCTGCGCAAGTTCGGTCTCGGGTCCCCGAGCGGCGCCGGCTTCCCCGGGGAGTCCGCCGGTCTGCTCCCCAAGGCGGAGGACTGGAACG
>JBQGNO010000159.1:0-6978 GCA_052087725.1 Janibacter sp.
CCGTCGTCGTCGACGAAGCCCATCCGCCAGGCGACCTCCTCGGGGCAGCCGACCTTGAGGCCCTGCCGGCTGCCGAGGGCGCGCACGTAGTTGCCGGCGTCGTTGAGGGTGTCGACGCTGCCGGTGTCCAGCCACGCCGTGCCGCGCCGGAGGACCTCGACGTGCAGGCGCCCTTCGTCCAGGTAGCTGCGGTTGAGGTCGGTGATCTCCAGCTCGCCCCGCGCTGACGGGCTCAGCGCGCGGGCTCGCTCCACGACCGTGTTGTCGTAGAAGTACAGGCCCGGCACGGCGTAGCGGCTGCGAGGGCGCTCCGGCTTCTCCTCGAGGTGGAGGGCCCTCCCTTCGTCATCGAAGTCGACGACGCCATAGGCGCGCGGATCCGCGACCTGGTAGCCGAAGATCGCCGCCCCATCGATGTGCGCGAACCGCCGCAGCTGGGTGCCCAGACCCGGCCCGTAGAAGATGTTGTCGCCGAGCACGAGCGCCGCCGGACCACCCGCCAAGTGTTCCTCGCCGATGAGGAAGGCCTGGGCCAGGCCGTCGGGGGAGGGCTGCTGCGCATAGCTGATCGAGATGCCGAACTGGCTCCCGTCACCGAGCAGCCGCTCGAAGTCCGCCGCCTCGTGCGGCGTCGTGATGACGAGGACATCGCGGATCCCCGCGAGCATCAGCGTGCTCAGCGGGTAGTAGATCATCGGCTTGTCGTAGACGGGCACGAGCTGCTTGGAGACGCCGAGCGTAATCGGATGGAGTCTGCTCCCGGTCCCCCCGGCAAGGATGATCCCGCGCATCCCCGCAGCGTAGTGCCCGGCGCTAGGGTGCGGGGATGGCCAAAGCTCGCAACTCGCCGAGGGTCGCCCTCGCGGCCGTACTCGCACTGCTGCTGCTCGTCGGTGCGCTGTGGGCGCTCGTCCTCGTGGACTTTCGGCAGGCGAGCGGAGGGGATGCTGTGGCCGGGGCGTCCTCGCCTTCGGCGAGCTCCTCAACCAGCAGCCCACCCGCGCAGACCGAGGGGGAGTGGTCCATGGAGGACGCCCGCACGGCGTTCGCCCGGGACGGCTCACGCACCGTCGTGCTCGGGGACTCGACGGGCAACGGCAGCGACGAGTGGGTGCACCTGTGGGCCCAGTCCCAGGACCTACCCGTCGCCTCGTGGCAGACCGAGTCGGAGTCGGGCTACGACGGGGAGTCGGAGGAGACCCGCGTGTGGTCCGGGTCGATGTTCGAGGCCACGGCGGACTACCCCTCCGAGCACTGGGACGAGATCTGGCCCGCAGAGGACCCGAACCTGGTCCTGCTCAGCTACGGGCACTTCCAGGAGTCACCGGAAGGTGCGACGCAGGCCCTGGAGGACCTGCGCGCCGATGTGGCCGAGCGTGCGCCCAAGGCGCCGGTCGTCGTCGTCCTGCAGAACCCACAGGGTGAGGACGCGAACGCGCAGACCCGCGAGGCGATCGCTGACTGGGCGAAGGAGAAGGGCCTGCCGACCATCGACGTCGCCACGGCCTTCGAGGAGTCGGGGCAGTCGTCCGAGGACCTGCGGCTGGACGCCATCAACCCCTCCTTGGCCGGCTCCCAGCTCTGGGCCGAGACGGTCGAGCAGGCGCTGGCCGGCTGACGGTCAGCCCCGGTGAGCCAGGGCGCTCGGTGGTCAGCTGCGAAATCCGGCCGCGGGAGACCTCCATGAGTGAGGCAGCATCACTGACGGACAGGTGTGCCTCTGTACGCAGGGCGATTGCGACCCGACGTTGTTGTGCCGCTGCTCGCGCCAGCTCGCGTTCCGCCGTGCCGACCTGGAGGTCGTGGAGTGACTCGAGGTAGTCGACGACCTGCCGGGGCGCGTCGGCAAGGGTCTTGGACTGGGTGACGCCGTGACCCTCGATGTGGAGCTCCCACCCCTTGGCCCAGCGCTTGGCTGTGACGCCCTAGACAGTCTGATGATTGCCATTCGCACGCTCCCATGTGCCGTTGTCTGCAGCACATCTCGTCGTGCGCCTGTGTGCCCTCGATATGGCGACTGCCTGCATGTGGACGAGCGAGAGGACCCGTGGAACTGGGCGGCCGGCCGGAGCCGAGTGTCGGGCCACAGCGCTAGCCTCTCTCCATGGCACTCACCGTGGAGCAGACCCCCATCCCGGGGCTGCTCGTCGTGCGCCGCCCGGTCCACCGGGACGCGCGCGGGTGGTTCACCGAGTCGTGGCAGCGCGAGGCGATGACCGCGCTCGGGCTGCCGGACTTCGGGCCGATCCAGCACAATGTCTCGCACAATGCCACGCGCGGGGCCACGCGCGGCATCCACGGCGAACCCTGGGACAAGCTCGTCACCGTCGTCCACGGATCCGTCTTCGGGGCCTGGGTCGACCTGCGCGCGGGGGAGGGCTTCGGGGCGACGTTCACCCTCGAGCTCGACGAGACGGTTGCGGTCTTCGTCCCGCGCGGGGTCGGCAACTCCTACCAGGCGCTCGCCGACGAGACCGTCTACTCCTATCTCGTCAACGAGCACTGGCGCCCCGACCTGACCTACCCCGCGCTCGCCCTCGACGACCCGAGCGCCGCCATTGAGTGGCCGATCCCGCTGTCGCAGGCGCAGATCAGCGACAAGGACCACCGCAACCCGCGGCTCGAGGAGGTCACCCCCTTCGTCCCGCGGCCGGTGCTCGTCCTCGGCGGGACCGGACAGATCGGGACGGCCCTGGGCCGACTCCTCCCCGACGCGGTGGCGCCGGACCGTGAGGAGCTGGACCTCACGGATCCGCACGCGGTGGCCGACTACGACTTCAGCCGGCACGACGTCGTCATCAACGCCGCGGCGATGACCGCCGTCGACCACGCCGAGACCGCCGAAGGGCGCCGCCTCGCCTGGCGCCTCAACGCCCACCTGCCCGCGCAGCTGGCCCGGCGGGCGGTGACCGAGCGCTTCACCCTCGTGCACTACTCCTCCGACTACGTCTTCGACGGGGAGAGCGAGGAGCACGACGAGACGGATCCCTTCGCGCCGCTCGGGGTCTACGGCCAGACGAAGGGGGCCGGTGACCTCGCCGTCACCGTCGCCCCGCGCCACTACCTCCTGCGGACCTCGTGGGTCGTCGGCGACGGGAGCAACTTCGTCGCGACGATGGCCCGGCTGGCGGGCGAAGGGGTCTCGCCGTCCGTCGTCGACGACCAGGTGGGGCGGTTGGCCTTCGCCGAGGAGATCGCCGCGGCGACCGTGCACCTGCTGGAGCGGTCTGCCCCCTTCGGCACCTACGACGTCACCCAGTCCGGGGAGGCGCTGAGCTGGGCGGAGATCGCCCGCGAGGTCTTCGCCGCCTGCGGCCGCCCGCGCGAGGACGTCATCGCGGTGAGCACCGACGACTACGCCGCGGGGCGGGCGATGGCTCCGAGGCCGCGGCACTCGACGCTGTCGCTCGCGAAGCTGGTGGCGGCCGGGTACGAGCCGGGGGACCAGGTTGAGGCGCTGCACGCCCATCTCGAGGGAAGGCACTGACATGCGGGTACTCGTCACCGGGGGAGCCGGGTTCATCGGGAGCAACTTCGTCCACCAGACGCTGGCGACGCGGCCGGACGCGGAGGTGACGGTGCTCGACGCGCTGACCTATGCGGGGTCGCGCTCGTCCCTGGACGGAGTGCTCGACGACGTGCGCTTCGTGGAAGGGGACGTCGCGGACGGGGCGCTCGTCGACTCGCTCGTGGCGTCATCTGACGTGGTCGTGCATTTCGCCGCGGAGTCGCACAACGACAACTCGCTGGCCGACCCGTCGCCCTTCGTCCGGACCAATGTCGTCGGGACCTACGAGCTGCTCGAAGCCGTCCGGCGCCACGACGTGCGCTACCACCACATCTCGACCGACGAGGTCTACGGCGACCTCCCGCTCGACTCCCCGGAGCGCTTCAGCGAGGCGACGGCCTACAACCCGAGCAGTCCCTACTCCTCGACGAAGGGGGCGAGTGACCTCCTCGTCCGGGCCTGGGTGCGCTCCTTCGGGATCGAGGCGACGATCTCCAACTGCTCCAACAACTACGGCCCCCGCCAGCACGTCGAGAAGTTCATCCCGCGCCAGGTGACCGAGGTGCTCGACGGGCGGCGCCCACGGCTCTACGGCGACGGGCTCAACGTCCGCGACTGGATCCACGTCGACGACCACAACAGCGCGGTCTGGACGATCATCGACCGGGGCGTCGCGGGGGAGACCTATCTCATCGGCGCCGACGGCGAGGTCGACAACCGCCGGGTCGTCGAGGCGGTGCTCGAGCTCATGGGCCGTCCGCGCGACGACTACGACCACGTCACCGACCGGCCGGGGCACGACCGCCGCTACGCGATCGATGCCGGGCGACTGCGCAGCGAGCTCGGGTGGGAGCCGAGGTACCGGGACTTCCGGTCCGGGCTCGCCGCGACGATCGACTGGTACCGCGCCAACGAAGCCTGGTGGCGCCCGCAGAAGGACGCTGCCGAGGCGCGGTACGCCCGCACCGAGCGGGTGCTGTGAGGGGCGGCGCGCTCATGTTCTGTGTCCCGGTCGAGGTATCTCCGCGCGGATAGGCGCTCATTTCGACCTCGACTCCTTGTCCACAAGGCGAGGCCGGCGCCCTGTGTTGTCCACCGATGGCTCACGACCTGACCTCGGGCCATCCTCCGGCGGCAGGGTCCGGTCATGGACACCCACGAATCCCCGCTCGAGCGACATCGTCGGGTGGCGGCGGCGGCCGAGGACACCGACTTCGTGCTCAGCCGGGCTCTGCTGCGGGGGTTGGGCGTCGACCGTCACCAGACGAAGCGGCAGGTGGCCGCCGGCCGGTGGGTGCGACACGGGTCGCAGACGGTCTCGGTCCGCGACGCACCACTCGGGGCAGCCGCCCGGCGCTGGCGTGCGGTCTGGGAGGTGGGGGAGCACATCACCCTCGTCGATGGTGTCTCGGCGCTCCAGGCCGCCGGCCTCGCCGGGTGGACGGAGACGGCCGTCCACGTCTCGGTCGTGCACCGCCACGACGTCACGCGGCGTGCCGGGGTCGCGGTGCACAAGATCATCCGGCGGGTCGAAGGGGAGGTGGCCGGCGCAGGCATCCCTCGCACCACCCCCGCCGTGGCCGCGATCCGTGCCGCGCACTGGGCCGTCAGCGATCGGCAGGCGGCGACGATCATGGCGATGGCGGTCCAGCAGCGCCTCGTCACCGGTGCCCAGCTCGTGGCCGCCCGACGGAGGGTGCACGGACGGACTCGGCGGGCCTTCATCACCCGGGTCGCCCTGGACATCGCCGACGGTGCGCAGGCGCTGCACGAGCTCGACTTCACCGAGGCGTGCCGTCGGCGGGGCCTGCCCACGCCGACCCGACAGGCGATGCGTGAAGGGCCGGGTGGCCGGATCTACCTGGATGTCTACTTCGAGGAGTACCGGCTCGTCATCGAGATCGACGGCGCCGGCCACCTCTGGGGACTCAGCGGCGTGGACGACGCACTGCGGGCCAACCAGGTGGTGATCGACGGGGACCGGGTGCTCCGGATCAACGTCATCGGGTGGCGGATCGACGCGGAGTCCTTCATGGACCAGGTGGAGAAGGCGCTCGCCTCGGACTGGGCCCAAGCCAATCTCTCCCGCTCCCGGGCGGCCTGACCTCCCTTCGCTGGGTCGAGGTGCTGGCGAGCGGATAGGCGCTCGCTTCTACCTCGACCGGGAGTTCGGGGCGCCAATGGACACGTTTGCAGACGCCAACGCGGCTCGAGGATGATGCCCGGGTGCGCAATGGCTACCTCGATCTGATCCGGGTCATCGGGACCATCGCCATCGTCCTCGGACACATCCAGGCACTCGCGCCGGTCCCCGCTCTCGTCTACCCCTGGCACGTGCCGATCTTCTTCGTCCTCTCCGGGTGGCTCTGGAAGGAGGGCCGGGACCTCGGGACGGAGGTCAAGGGTCGAGCCCGGACACTCCTCCTGCCCTACGTGACCTGGTTCGTCGTCGTGTCGGTGATCTACGGGGCGGTACTCTGGTCCAGAGGAGACGACCAGACCGAGAAGGTCGAGGAGCAGCTGCCCGGGGGAGCGCACGCCGTCGAGCCGTACTCCGCCTTCTGGTTCATCACCGCGCTCTTCGTCGCCGTCGTCCTCATCCGCGTCATGGAGCGGATCGGCATCCCGCTGTGGGGGCAGGTCGCCATCGGCGTCGTCATCTGCGCGCTGGTCCAGGTCTTCCCCGACGTGGCGGAGGAATCCCCCTTCGCCATCGCCCAGGGGGCCGGCTGCATGATCTTCGTCCACGCCGGGATGCTCCTGCGCCGGGTCGGCTCGCACCGCGGGTGGGCCGCCGCGGCCTTCACCACCGGCGTCGTGCTGGCCGCGCTCCCGTGGGCCGAGGCCATGGACCTGAAGTACATCGACTACGGCACGCCGGTGCTCGGCATCGTCGCGGCGGTGCTCATCTGCGCCGGGCTCGTCATGGCACCGATCCACATCGGTGGCATCTGGGCCCACCGGATCAGCGCGCTGGCGCAGACCGGGTTCGCCGTGATCCTCTCCCACGCACTCATCGTCTGGCTGGACCTCGGGCCCACGGCCGTCGTCGCCGTCACCGCGCTCGTCCTGCCCTGGGCCATCGGGCTGCTGCTCGCCCGCACACCGCTCGGACCGGCCTTCGGGTGCGCGCGGCCGGCTCCCGCTCCGGCGGTCAGAGCAGACCCAGCTCCGAGGCGATGAAGAGGACGCCGAATCCGATGAGGAAGGCGAGCCCCACGTAGGAGAGCACCCGGATCGGTCCGGACAGCGTGCGCTCGCTGCGCATGAGCGAGAAATTCAGCCAGGCGAAGACCGGCGCCGTGAGGAAGGCGCTGATCATCGCGAAGCGCAACATCGTGCTCAGCTCCGCGCTCATCCACACGACGATGGCCAGGGCGACGGCGGCGATGCCGGTGATCCAGATGTCCTTGTGGCGACGGCTCATCTCCGGCGCCCCGCGCAGCAGCCGGAGGGACTCGGCGCAGGCG
>JBQGNO010000160.1:0-6909 GCA_052087725.1 Janibacter sp.
TGATGCGGCAGGCCACCGTGGGTTGCCGCCCCACCCCAGGAGGATGGTTTGTTCAGCTCCCCTGACGAGGTTCTTGAGTTCATCAAGGCCGAAGACGTCAAGTTCGTCGACATCCGGTTCTGCGACCTGCCGGGCATCATGCAGCACTTCAACGTGCCGGCCGAGTCGGTCGACGAGGACTTCTTCGTCGAGGGCCAGATGTTCGACGGGTCCTCGATCCGCGGCTTCCAGGCCATCCACGAGTCCGACATGAAGCTCGTCCCGGACATCAAGACGGCCTACGTCGACCCCTTCCGCGACGAGAAGACGCTCATCGTCAACTTCTCGATCGTCGACCCCTTCACCGGGGAGCAGTACAGCCGCGACCCGCGCAATGTCGCCGCCAAGGCCGAGGCCTACCTCACCTCGACCGGTATCGCCGACACCGCCTTCTTCGGCGCCGAGGCCGAGTTCTACGTCTTCGACGACGTCCGCTTCGACACGCAGCCGCAGGGCAGCTACTACTTCCTCGACTCGATCGAGGCCGCGTGGAACACCGGACGCAAGGAGGAGGGCGGCAACCAGGGCTACAAGACGGCCATGAAGGGCGGTTACTTCCCCGTGCCGCCGGTCGACCACTTCGTCGACCTGCGCGACCAGATCTGCCTGAAGATGAAGGAGGTCGGGCTCGAGGTCGAGCGCAGCCACCACGAGGTGGGGTCCGCCGGCCAGCAGGAGATCAACTACAAGTTCAACACCCTGCTCCAGTCCGGCGACGACATCATGAAATTCAAGTACGTCGTCAAGAGCACCGCGTGGGCGGACGGGCGCACCGCCACCTTCATGCCCAAGCCGATCTTCGGTGACAACGGCTCGGGCATGCACACCCACCAGAGCCTGTGGAAGGACGGCGAGCCGCTCTTCTACGACGAGCAGGGCTACGGCGGCCTGTCCGATCTCGCCCGCTGGTACATCGGTGGGCTGCTCAAGCACGCCCCCGCGCTGCTCGCCTTCACCAACCCGACGGCCAACAGCTACCACCGGCTCGTCCCGGGCTACGAGGCCCCCATCAACCTCGTGTACTCGGCCCGCAACCGCTCGGCGTGCATCCGCATCCCGCTCGCCGGCAACTCCCCCAAGGCCAAGCGCGTCGAGTTCCGCATCCCGGACCCGTCGAGCAACCCCTACCTGTGCTTCGCCGCGCAGCTCATGGCCGGCCTCGACGGCATCAAGAACCGCATCGAGCCCCCGGAGCCGGTGGACAAGGACCTCTACGAGCTGCCCCCGGAGGAGCACGAGGCCATCGAGCAGGTCCCGACCTCCCTCCCCGAGGTGCTCAAGGCGCTCGAGGAGGACCACGAGTTCCTCCTCGAGGGCGATGTCTTCACCGCCGACCTCATCGAGACCTGGGTCGCGTGGAAGCGCGAGAACGAGGTGCTCCCGCTGCAGGTGCGGCCGCACCCGCACGAGTTCGAGATGTACTTCGATATCTGACGAAGGGCGCAGCGGAGGTTGGGGGCCCCGACCAGGGGGTCCCGCCCTTCGTCATGGGGCCACCGTGTGCACGAAGGGGACTCCTGGTGCAATCGGTGGCTGAATCCGCCACGACATGCACCACGAGACCCTCTTGTGCACACGGCCCTCGTCCGAGACCCGGACCACTGTCCGGAACCGTTGAGCGGCGTTGACAGGATTGCCCGCATGAGCCGCATCACCTGCCCCGTCCTGAGCACCCGCGTGACGACCGCCGAGGCGGCAGCGGAGCAGATCCACCCGGGGGACAACGTCGGGATGAGCGGTTTCACCGGCGCCGGGTACCCCAAGGCGATCCCGACGGCCCTGCACGACCGGCTGGTCGCCGCGCACGACCGCGGCGAGGACTTCCGCATCGGGCTGTGGACCGGCGCCTCGACGGCACCCGACGCGGACGGCGTGCTCGCGGAGGCCCGGGGCGTGTCGAGCCGGCTGCCGTACAACTCCGACCCGACGATGCGCCGGCTGATCAACTCCGGCGAGGTCGACTACGTCGACGCCCACCTGAGCCACTCGGCGCAGCACATGTGGTTCGGCTTCTACGGCAATCTCGACGTCGCGGTCGTCGAGGTCGCCGCGGTCCTGCCCAACGGCCTGCTCGTCCCGGGCAGCTCGGTCGGCAACAACAAGACCTGGCTCGAGCAGGCCGACCGGGTGATCCTCGAGGTCAACCACTGGCAGCCGCGTGAGTTCGAGGGTTTCCACGACGTCTACTACGGCGCGGCGCTGCCGCCCGACCGTCGTCCGATCCAGCTCACCGACCCGATGCAGCGGATCGGCGACCCCTACCTGCGGGTCGACCCGGCCAAGGTCGTCGCCGTGGTCGAGACCGACCGCCCGGACCGCAACACTCCCTTCAGCCCGCCGGACGAGACCTCGAAGGCCATCGCCGGCCACGTCGTGGACTTCCTGCGCGCCGAGGTCAAGAGCGGGCGGATGCCCCCTTCGCTCCTGCCGATCCAGTCGGGCGTGGGCAATGTCGCCAACGCAGTCCTCGCGGGCCTGGACGACAGTGAGTTCACCGACCTCGTGGCCTTCACCGAGGTCATCCAGGACGGGTTGCTCGACCTGCTCGACAGCGGCACGATCCGCGCGGCGTCCGCCACGTCGTTCGGGCTCTCCGACGTCGGCGTGGAGAGGTTCCTCGACAACATCAGCAGCTACAAGGGCCGGATCCTCCTGCGCAGCGAGGAGATCTCCAACCACCCCGAGCTCGTGCGGCGGCTCGGCGTCATCGCGATGAACGGCATGATCGAGGCCGACATCTACGGCAACATCAACTCCACCCACGTGGCCGGCAGCCAGATCATGAACGGCATCGGTGGCAGCGGCGACTTCACCCGCAATGCCTACCTCAACTTCTTCCTCACCCCCTCCACGGCGAAGGGGGGCAAGGTCTCGGCCTTCGTGCCGATGGCCAGCCACGTCGACCACACCGAGCACGACGTGCAGGTCATCGTCAGCGAGCACGGCCTCGCCGACCTGCGCGGCCTGTCACCCCGGGCCCGGGCGCACCGCATCATCACCCACTGCGCCGACCCGTCCTTCCGGCCGGCGCTGCTCGACTACCTCGAGCGGGCCCAGGCCGCGCGGCCCGAGGCCGTGCACACGCCACACCTGCTCGACGAGGCGCTCAGCTGGCACCAGCGGTTCCTCGAGACCGGCAGCATGTGACCTCCGGGACGGTCGGACCTCAGGCCCGGGCGTCGAGGACGCCGAGCACCCTCCGCGCCCAGCGGATGTTCTCCTCCTCGAAGCTGATCCCCCGCAGCAGGGTGAGGTACTGGCCCACGCGCTCCCCCGTCGCGAGGAAGTCCTCCTCGGTGTGTCCGGCGAGGGTGCGCTCCTGCGCACGCACATAGACCGCGAGCTTCTCCTCGAAGGCCGCCAGCTGCCCAACCACGTTCGCCCGGATCGCCGCGGCATCCCCCGACTCGAGGGCCGCCATCTGGACGAGCATCTCGTCGCGGATGGCCATGGGTTTCGGCTCACGAGCAGTGAACTCCCGCAGCGCCTTTCGGCCGGCTGCGGTGAGCCGGAAGACCCGCTTGTTGGGTCGGGTCGACTGTGTGACCACGCGGGCACGGACGAGCCCGTCGACCTCCATCCGGTCCAGCTCCCGGTAGAGCTGCTGCGGGCTGGCGGTCCAGTAGTTGGCCACCGAGATGTCGAAGGCCTTCGCGAGGTCGTAGCCGGACGACTCGTCGTGGGCGAGTGCAGCGAGGATCGCGTCCTGGAGGGCCATGCTCGGGATCATAGATCGTGGACGTGGCGGGAGCGCTGCCCTATGCTCGATGAAGGTTACTCAACTAGTTGACTAGGAGCGGGCATGTTTCGCGAGGCCATCGAGAGCAAGGACATGAGCGCGGTGGACGACCTCCTCGCCGAGGACATCGTCTTCCGCAGCCCGGTCGCCCACACCCCCTACCCCGGCAAGGCGATGACGAGCGCCATCCTGCGCGCCGTCGTCGAGGTCTTCGAGGACTTCCGCTACGTCCGCCAGCTCCAGGACGGGCGCGAGGAGGCCTATGTCTTCGAGGCCACGGTCGACGGTCTCGAGATCACCGGCTGCGACTTCCTCACCGTCGACGAGGACGGCAAGATCAGCGAACTCATGGTCATGACCCGCCCGCTCAAGGCCTCGCAGGCCCTCGCCGCCGCGATGGGCGCGCGTTTCGAGGACATCAAGGCCGCAGCGGCAGGCTGAGCGGCTCGGGCAGCTTCGCGCTGACGCCGTCCCCCGACGAGCGGCCGGCGAGCCGCCGGCCGACCCACGGGCCGACGTACTGCCGCACCCACGCGGCCTCCGAGCGAAGGGAGCGCCGCGGCACCTCCCCTTCGGGCAGCACGCCCCAGCCATCGTGCCCCGGCACGTCGAGCGCATGGGCGGCCGCGGAGCCCAGCCGCTCGTGGCCGAGCGGAGAGAGGTGCAGCCGGTCATCGGCCCAGGCTCGCCGGTCCTCGAAGATCGTCCCGGTCGTCACCGCGGGCTCGATCATGCCGTGGTCGCGGGCCAGCCCGCGATAGATCTCGTTGAGCACCACCCGGCGCGCGGCGATGAGCCGGCCGGCGGGGCTGACCGAGCGGATGTCGGGGATCGGCACGACCATGACCCGCGCGCCGATCGCGGTGAAGGGGCGCACGATGTCGGCGAGCTCCTCGCGCAGCCCGGCGACGTCGAAGCGCGCCCGCAGCAGGTCGTTCATCCCCGCGGTGAAGGTCACGACATCGGGCGCCAGCTCCAGCGCCGACGCCACCTGCAGGTCGCGCACCTGGTAGGCCCGGTACCCACGGACCGCGAGGTTCGCGTACTCGACCCGGCCGTGGTGTGCCGCAAGGTGATCCGCGAGCCGATCGGTCCAGCCGCGGGGCGTGCCGTCGGGCCACGGGTCGTCACCGATCCCCTCGGAGAGGCTGTCCCCGATGGCCACATAGCGCAGGTTCCCGGTCATGAGGTCAGCCTAGGTCGGGGCGCGTGGGAGACTGCACCCAGTGAGCAATGTGTGGACTGCGCGGGGCATGCCCGCCCTGCTGGTGGCGACCTTCCTCGGCTTCAGCGGCTTCGCCGTCCTCATGCCCGTGGCCCCCCTGTGGGCGGTCCACGGCGGTGCGGACGAAGGGGGCGCCGGCCTCGTCAACGGCGTCCTGCTCACCGTCACCGTCCTGACCCAGTTCACCGTCCCGGCGATGCTGCGGCGCTTCGGCTGGGGTCCGGTGCTCGCGGCGGGGCTCTTCCTCCTCGGCGCACCCGCCCTCGCACTGATCGCCAGCGACGCGCTGCCGTCGGTCCTGGCCATGTCGGCCGTGCGCGGCGTGGGTTTCGGCATCCTCACCGTCACCGGGAGCGCCGCCGTCGCCGAGCTGTCCACCCCGGAGACGCGGGGTGCCGCCGTGGGTGCCTACGGCCTGTCGATCGCCGGGCCACAGGTCGTCCTGCTCCCCCTCGGGTCGTGGGTCGCCGAGAGCCTGAGCTTCACCGTCGTCTTCGCCGTCGCCGCCCTGCCCCTGCTCGGCGCTCCGGCGGCCTTCGCGCTCGGTCGGGTCCTCGGCGACTTCCCGCGGCAGGAGCGCTCGGACAGCGACAGCGCGGTCGGCACACCACGCGTCGCGCTCACCCTGATGCGCCCGATGATCCTGCTCATCGGTGTGACCCTGGCCGGCGGTGCCGTGCTGACCTTCGGCCCGCAGATGGTCCGCGACCCGGCCGTCGTCATCCCTGCGCTGGCCCTCATGGAGCTCACCGCCGCGATCGTGCGCTGGTGGATCGGCGGCGTCGCGGACCGGCACGGAGCGGAGCGGTTCGTCGCCCCCTTCGTCCTGCTGACGGCCATCGGTGTCGGCGGCGTGGCCTGGGCCGTCCACGAGCAGTCCGTGCCACTGCTGCTCCTCGGCTCGCTCCTCCTCGGCAGCGCCTACGGCGGCCTGCAGAACCTCACCCTCGTCATGTCCTTCGCCGCGGTGTCGCGCCGGCACATCGGCCTGGCGAGCACGATGTGGAATGTCGGCTTCGACCTCGGGTCGGCCCTCGGCTCGGTCGCCGTGGGCGCGATCGCCGTCCGGGCGGACTTCCCGCTCGCGCTGGTCGCGACGGCTGTCTTCGCGCTGCTCACACTGCCGCTCGCGGTGCGGTGGCGGCGCCGGGTGCGTCACTGAGCGAGCGCGCACGACTGCCGGCTCAGACCGCCGCCGCGAGGCGGGTGCCCTGGTCGATCGCTCGCTTGGCGTCGAGCTCGGCCGCGACGTCCGCCCCGCCGATGAGGTGGACGGTGACGCCCCGCTCGGTCAGCGCGTCGTGCAGGCCCCGCTCGGGGTCCTGCCCGGTGCACAGGACGATCGTGTCGACGTCGAGCACCTGCGCCTCGCCGTCGACGCTCAGGTGCAGGCCCTCGTCGTCGATGCGCTCGTAGGCAACACCCGGGACCATGGTCACGCCCCGCTGCTTCAGCTCCGAGCGGTGGATCCAGCCGGTGGTCTTGCCCAGGCCCGCCCCGACCTTGCTCGTCTTGCGCTGCAGGAGGGTGACCTGCCGCGGCGCGGAGCGGTGCGAAGGGGAGGTCAGCCCGCCTCGCGTCGTGTGGTCACCGTCGACGCCCCAGGTCCGCTGGAAGGCAGCGATGTCGAGGCTCGCCTCGTCGCCCGGGTCGGTAATGAAGGCGGCGACGTCGAAGCCGATGCCGCCGGCGCCGAGGACCGCGACCCGCTCCCCCACGGGCGCCTGACCGCGCAGCACGTCGAGGTAGCCGACGACGCTCGGGTGGTTCACGCCGGGCAGCTCGGGCACGCGCGGGGTCACGCCGGTCGCGACGGCCACCTCGTCGAAGCCGCTGAGGTCGTCGGCGTCGACCCGGACGCCGAGCTTGACGTCGACCCCGGTCTCGGCGACCCGGTGGCGGAAGT
>JBQGNO010000161.1:0-6795 GCA_052087725.1 Janibacter sp.
GGTCACCGAGGACAACGGCTTCGCCGGCCTCGGCCTCCCGCCCGTGCTCGTGGAGCGACTGGCCCGCGATGGCATCACCACCCCCTTCCCCATCCAGGAGGCGGCCATCCCGGACGCCCTCGCGGGCAAGGACGTGCTCGGTCGCGGCCAGACGGGGTCGGGCAAGACGCTTGCCTTCGGGCTGCCGATGCTCGCCCGTCTCGCCGGCGGACGGGCGCGCAGCCGCAAGCCCCGCGCCCTGATCCTCGTGCCGACGCGTGAGCTGGCGATGCAGGTCAGCGACTCCCTCGAGCCGCTCGTGCACGTCTCCGGTCTGCGGATCAAGCTCGTCGCCGGCGGCCTGTCCTACACCGGTCAGATGGCGGCCCTGGACAAGGGCGTCGACGTCCTCGTCGCGACGCCTGGCCGTCTCGTGGACCTGCTGGACCGCGGCGCCCTGACGCTCGACGACATCGAGGTGGCCGTCCTCGACGAGGCCGACCACATGGCCGACATGGGCTTCCTGCCGTCGGTGACCCGGATCCTCGACGACTGTGCCCCCGGCGGCCAGCGGTTGCTCTTCTCGGCGACCCTCGACCGTGGCGTCGGTGACCTCGTCTCCGCCTACATGAGCGACCCGGTCACCCACAACACCAACGACGTCGCGGCGAGCGTCTCGACGATGGAGCACCACCTGCTCCTCATCGAGCCGCAGCTGAAGAAGCAGATCACCGCCCGGGTCGCCTCGCGTCCCGGCCGCACCGTGATCTTCGCCCGGACGAAGCTCGGCTGCGAGCGGATCGCCGGCCAGCTGCGTGAGGAGGGCGTGCCGGCCGCGGCCCTGCACGGTGGTCTGAACCAGTCCTCGCGCAACAAGACGATCGGCGCCTTCCGCACCGGGGCGATCCCGGTGCTCGTCGCCACCGACGTCGCCGCGCGGGGCATCCACGTCGACAATGTCTCCCTCGTGATGCAGGTCGACCCGCCGGCCGACCACAAGGACTACCTCCACCGCGCCGGGCGCACCGCCCGGGCCGGGGAGAAGGGGGCCGTCGTCACCCTCGTCCTGCCGCACCAGCGCAAGGACGTGACCCGGATGGCCTCCCAGGCGGGCCTCGAGGCCCGTCCGACGAAGACCCTCCTCGACGACGCCGTCCTCGAGGAGATTGGAGCGGTCGAGCCCAGCGGGGAGCCGATCTCCGAGGCCGACTTCCGCAAGCTCGTCGACCCGCGTCCGGCGCGTCGCCACTCGGGCACCCGCGGCCCGCGCGGTGCACACCAGCACCAGGGCGGCGGAAACCGTCGTCAGGGTGGCCGGGGTGGCTACCAGGGGCGCTCGCGGAACTAGGCTCGGGACATGGAGACCTCGCTCGCCGGCAAGCTGCTCGTCGCCACCCCTGAGCTGGGGGACGACCTGTTCTCGCGCAGCGTGGTGTTCATGCTCCAGCACGACGAGGAGACGGCCGAGGGCGTCGTGCTCAACAAGCCGCTCGACGCCTCGGTCGACGAGGTCCTGCCCGGCTGGCAGGACGGGGCGAGCGAGCCGCGTCGTGTCTTCCAGGGCGGCCCGGTTCAGCTCGACTCGGCGATCGGGCTGGCCGGCCTGCCCGGCGACGAGGAGCCGCCGCCGGGGCTGAAGCGCCTCTTCGGCGCGGTGGCACTGGTCGACCTGGACGCTCCCCAGGAGATCGTCTGGCCGCAGGTCAGTGCCCTGCGGGTCTTCGCCGGCTACTCCGGCTGGAGCGCCGAGCAGCTCGCGCAGGAGCAGGCCCGGGGCGGCTGGTACGTCGTCGACGCCGAGGTCCACGATGTCTTCGACGAGGACCCGGCGACCCTCTGGCGGCGCGTGCTGCGGCGTCAGACCGGCCCGGTGGGGTGGGTCTCGACCTATCCCGTCGACCCTGCCCTCAACTGACCGCGGACGCCTACTATGGGCGCATGAGCACGCCTCTCGACCCAGACCAGCCCGGCGCCCTCCCGGAGCCCGGTGGCCCCTCCACGTCCACGTCCACCGGGCTGCTCGAGCGCACCGACCCCGACCCGCAGGTCGCCGAGCCGGGTGACCACGAGCGCTTCAGCCACTACGTGCGCAAGGAGAAGATCCTCGAGAGCGCCATGTCCGGCGAGCCGGTCAAGGCCCTCTGCGGCAAGATGTGGGTCCCCGGGCGCGACCCGGAGAAGTTCCCGGTCTGCCCGATCTGCAAGGAGATCTACGACGGTCTGCGCGCCCCGCAGGACGACGAGGACTGATGTCGGCAGAGTCCTTCTACCGGCAGATCGACGACGCGCGCTTCGACTCCCTTCCGCCGACGGCCGGTCCGTGGAGCCCGCACGCCCAGCACGCCGGGCCCCCCGCGGCCCTGCTCGCCCGGGCGATCGAGCGGCATGACCCGGCTCCCGGCACCCGCTTGGCCGACGTCCGTCTGGACATCCTCGGCCCGATCCCCGTCGCCCCGCTCGACCTCGAGGTCGAGGTGCTGCGCGGTGGTCGCTCGATGCAGCTCCTCGAGGCGAGGGCCACCGTCGCGGGGCGCGCGGTGGCGATCGCGCGGGCCTGGCGCATCCTGCGGGCCCCCGAGGACTTCCCCTCACTCACCGGTCGCCGTGGGGCGGCGATCGACCCGGTGCCCGAGTCCGAGTCCGGGGGGCACCTGAAGATGCCCGGGGCCCACGAGGACGGCTACCTGCGCGCCATCGAGTGGCGCATCGTCGAGGGTGGCGTCGGCGCCGGCGGGACGACCGTGGCGTGGGGTCGCCAGCGCGTGCCGCTGCTCGAGGGCGAGGAGCCGACCGGCTGGCAGCGGGCGCTCGTGCTCGCCGACTCGGGCGGCGGGATCACGCTGACGGTCGACCCCCGGGCGCACACCTACATCAACTGCGACCTGCACGTCGCGCTCGACCGCGACCCCGACGGGGAGTGGGTCCGGATGAGCTCCGAGGCACTCGCGAGTCCGGGTCACGGGGGCACGGTGCACACGACGCTGGCCGATGTCCACGGCGATCTCGGGACCGGCCTGCAGACGATGGTGGCGCAGAACGCCCGCACCTGAGGGACGGCTTTTCGTCACTGTCCCCGTGGCGCTCTAAGGTGTCCCTGCGATGAGTCAGTCTGCTGCTTCCCACCTGTCACCCGCCTTCCCGAGGCGGGCGGCGTGGGGTACCGCCGGAGCCCTGCGCGCCTGGCAGGTCGACGCCCTGCGGCAGTACCTCGACTCGCAGCGCACCGACTTCCTCGCGGTCGCGACGCCGGGGGCCGGCAAGACGACCTTCGCCCTCCGGGTGGCCGCCGAGCTGCTGTCCGCCGGTGAGATCACCGGGGTGACCGTCGTCGCCCCCACCGAGCACCTCAAGACCCAGTGGGCCGACGCGGCCGGCCGGGTCGGGATCCATCTGGACCCGAGGTTCTCCAACACCACCGGTGTGACGTCGAGCGACTACGACGGCGTCGCCGTGACCTACGCGCAGGTCGCCTCCCAGCCCTCCATCCACGAGGACCGCACCCGCGGCGAGCGCACCCTCGTCATCCTCGACGAGATCCACCACGGCGGCGACAACAAGTCCTGGGGCGACGGGATCCGCCAGGCCTTCGAGCCGGCCGTGCGACGCCTGTCCCTGACCGGGACCCCCTTCCGCTCCGACACCAACCCCATCCCCTTCGTCGGCTACGAGTACGGCGACGACGGGATCCTGCGCTCGAGCAGCGACTACACCTATGGCTACGCCGAGGCCCTGCGTGACGGTGTCGTGCGGCCGGTGCTCTTCATGGCCTACGGCGGCGCGATGCGCTGGCGCACCCGGGCCGGCGACGAGATCGCCGCCCACCTCGGTGAGCCCATGACCAAGGACGTCACCGCCCAGGCCTGGCGCACGGCGCTGGACCCGAAGGGGGAGTGGATCCCTTCCGTCCTCGCCGCCGCCGACAAGCGCCTGACCGAGGTGCGCCGTGGTGTGCCCGATGCCGGGGCGATGGTCATCGCGTCCAACCAGACCCAGGCCCGCGCCTACGCCCGGACCCTCCAGTCGATCACCGGCGAGAAGCCGACGATCGTCCTCTCCGACGACTCCGGGGCCTCGCAGCGGATCGAGGAGTTCGCGGCGGGCACCTCCCGGTGGCTCGTGGCCGTGCGGATGGTCAGCGAAGGGGTGGACGTGCCCCGCCTGTGCGTCGGCGTCTACGCGACGTCGACGTCGACCCCGCTCTTCTTCGCCCAGGCCGTCGGACGCTTCGTCCGGGCCCGCTCCCGCGGCGAGACGGCGTGCGTCTTCCTCCCGAGCGTCCCGACGATCCTCGCCCACGCCGGTGCGCTCGAGGAGGAGCGCGACCACGCCCTCGACCGCCCGGAGTCGGCGCAGGACGAGGCACCGATGTGGTCCGAGGAGGAGGGCATGCTCGCGGAGGCCAACCGCAGCGAGTCCGCGAGCGACGACCTGCAGGGCTCCTTCGAGGCGCTGGAGTCCGATGCCCACTTCGACCACGTGCTCTACGACGCGCAGCAGTTCGGGCTGCACGCCGAGGTCGGGTCCGAGGACGAGCAGGACTACCTCGGCCTGCCGGGGCTGCTCGAGCCCGACCAGGTGCATGCCCTGCTCAGCGAGCGCCAGACCAAGCAGTCCAAGCGCACGAGCGCTCCGGCCAAGCCCGCTGCCGACGCCCCGGTCGCTGCGCACCGCGCCCTGGCGGCCCAGCGCAAGGAGCTGAACAAGCTCGTCTCGGCGTACGCCAAGAAGACCGGCGCCCCGCACGCCAATGTCCACATGGACCTGCGCCGTGCCTGCGGTGGCCCCGAGCTTGCCCAGGCGACGAGCGAGCAGGTCACGGAGCGGATCGAGCGGATCCGCCGCTGGTTCGTCGGGCGCCGCTGACCCGAGGCGCGGTCACCTCGTCACGGGCAGCGGTCCGTGCGTCATCATGGGGGGATGACTGCACTCGCGTGGATCCTGGTGGCCCTCGGGGCCCTCGTCCTCGTGCTCACTCCGCTGCGTCTCCGCCGCGCTCGTGGGCAGGAGGGCATGACCAACTTCGCCCCCTGGGTGCTCAACCTGCACACGCTCGCCGCCTTCATCGGACTCGGGCTGATCACCCTGCGCCTGCTCGGTGTGCACGAGTCGGGTGCGGCCACCTGGGCGGCGATCATCGCCATGGTCGTCGCCGCACTCATCGGCCTGAGCTTCCTCGCTCGCTGGCGACGCTCCGGCTCCCGGCACTCGGTGGACTTCGAGGGCGACACCTGGACCCGTGGGCCGTGGCTGTCGCAGCTGGCCCACATCGGCTTCGTCATCGGGACGCTCATCTTCACCTGGATGCTGCTCGGCGACACGATCTGACGACGCGACGCCACATCGGTCAGTCGCGGCGTGCGGCCGCCTCGACGAGGGCGCCGGTGCGCATCTCGAGGTGGGTCACCAGGCAGACCGAGGTGCTCGCCCGCACCACGTGGGTGTCGTCGATGATCGAGTCGATGACCCGGCCGAGGTCGGCGTTGTCCACGGCGACGATGCGGATGATCAGGTCACCGGCCCCGGTCGTGGAGTGGATCTCGAGCACCTCGGGGATGGCCATGAGGTGGTCGACGACGGCCTCGTGGCCCAGCCGCTGACGGATCTCGAGCGTGCACAGCGCGGTCACCGGGTAGCCGAGCGATGCCGGGTCGATGGTCGGCGCGAGGGTGCGGATGACCCCCTTCGTCCGGAGGCGGTCGAGGCGGGCCTGGACGGTCCCGCGGGCGACCCCGAGCTCGCGGGAGGCCCCGAGGACGCCGATCCCCGGTTGCTCGCTCATCAGCGCGATGAGGCGGGCATCGAGATCGTCGATCACGGCAGGGCGGGCTGGAGATGCGCTCATGGTCAGATTGTTGCGTCAACTCCGGGTCGATGGCAACAGAGTGCGCAGCGTGTGCACCCATCAATAAGTGCATTGCACATGTCGCTGCCCACCCTCCATCCTGACGTCATGTCCAACACCGCGGTTGAACTCACCAGGCAGGAGCGCGAGGCCGAGCTCGACCTCGCTCAGCTCAAGCAGCTCGTCGGGCTCGTCGAGTACGACGAGGCGTCCGATCCCTTCCCGGTCACCGGGTGGGACGCGATCACCTTCGTCGTCGGCAACGCGACGCAGGCGGCCATGTACTACCAGAATGTCTGGGGCATGGAGCTCGTCGCCTACTCCGGCCCGGAGAACGGCCACATGGACCACAAGGCCTTCGTCCTGCGCTCCGGCTCCATCCGCTTCGTCCTCAAGGGCGCTGTGAAGCCCGACAGCCCCCTCATCGCCCATCATGCCCAGCACGGCGACGGCGTCATCGACATCTCCCTCGAGGTCCCCGACGTCGACAAGTGCATCGAGCAGGCCCGCTCGGCGGGCGCGACGGTCCTCGAGGAGCCGCACGACGTCAGCGATGACCACGGCACCGTGCGCCTGGGTGCCATCGCCACCTACGGCGAGACGCGGCACACCCTGATCCAGCGCGAGGTCGACGGCGCAACCTATGCCGGGCCGTACCTGCCCGGCTACGTCAAGAAGACCTCGTCGTTCGAGAAGCGCGAGGACGCCCCCAAGCGCCTCTTCCAGGCGCTCGACCACATCGTCGGCAATGTCGAGCTGGGCAAGATGGACGAGTGGGTGGAGTTCTACAATCGCGTCATGGGCTTCACCAACATGGCCGAGTTCGTCGGTGACGACATCGCCACCGAGTACTCCGCGCTGATGTCCAAGGTCGTCGCGAGCGGCAACCACCGGGTGAAGTTCCCCCTCAACGAGCCGGCGATTGCCAAGAAGCGCAGCCAGATCGACGAGCGCCCGGCGCACGCAGTCTCCTC
>JBQGNO010000162.1:0-6785 GCA_052087725.1 Janibacter sp.
CGACCCCGATCTGGCCCTGGGGTGGCAGGTCGCGATCGTCGCCTTCTTCGTCCTCGACGCGGTCGTGGCCGTCGCCGCATGGCGCCTCGGTCGGTGGTCGCCGGTCCTCGCCGCGATCAACGTCCTGTCCAATGTCGCTGCGGCGCTCGTCCTCGTCGGCCTGCTCTACGCCGACCGCCTGCTCACCGACCTGCCGACGGTCCTCGGGGAGCAGTTCGGCCTCGACACCGACTGGTCGATCTCCTACCCGCTCGTCGCCGGGATCATCATCGTCATCTGCGGCTGGGACGCGCTGAGCTCGATCGCACGGGCCTGGCGAGGGTGCCGCGGCGGGATGGCTCCCTCCGCTCAGTAGGCGTAGGGGTCGTAGGGCGGGAGCTCGCCGGTGTCGGCGTCGTTGTCGCGGCGCAGGAGGTCGCGACTGCGGTAGATCGAGCTCTCGCGCTCGGGGGCGGGTCCGTAGACGGCGGGGTCGAGCGACGCATCGCTCGGGCCTCCGCCGACGTAGACCCCGTCGACGACGCCGAGCCGGGTCGCGAAGTCCTGGGAGGTCTCCCACGAGGGCTCGTCCTCGCCCCCTTCGTCCTCGTCGTCGTGGTGGAGGCTCATGCCGAAGACCACCGAGCAGATGGCGCGGTAGTTGTCATCGGGGTCGGGGACGAAGGAGATCTGGGACAGGGCCTGGTCCTGCCCCGCGCTCTCGAGGACGAAGGTGCCGTAGCCGAGCAGGCGCCCGAGCAGGGAGCGCTCGTAACCCATGTCGGTGACCTTCTTCAGCGGCATCATCGAGACCTTGTGGTTGATCCACCCCTCGAAGAGGACGATCCGCTTGTCGGTGGCCACGACGCGGGTGTGGCGCCACTCGATCCACCGCCAGGCGGCCCAGCCGACGACGGCGAGCCAGAGGATCCAGATGTAGGACAGGATCCCGCTGTTGGCATCGCTGACCGAGATGTCGAGCCACAGGCACAGGGCGGTGGCCGCGATGACCGCGGCGGCGGGCTTGACCAGCACGATCCCGTGGTGCCGGATCTCCGCCACCGGGTTCTCGCCGGGGAGGAGATAGCGCCGCAGTCCCCGGTGGGCGACCTCCTCGGTCATGGCTACCTCGCGATGAGGGAGTCGAAGAACTGGCCGATGTTGCGCACGCCGTTGGCGATGACCTCCCAGGCGGAACCGATGATGTTCGCGGCCTCGTCGGGGGAGGTCAGGATCGCGTAGAGCAGGAAGATCGTGAGCAGCCAGAGGACGATCTTCTTGATCGGCGGCGTGTTCATGACTCGTTCTTCTCCGTCAGTGGCGGGCAGATCCTGTGCCCGGGCGGGCGCAGTGGGACGTCTCAGTGTTGCAGATGTGACTGGTGTGACGAACGACCCGTGAGGGCGGGCGCGTCAGACGATGCCGTACAGGCGATCACCCGCGTCGCCGAGGCCGGGCACGATGTAGCCATTCGTGTCGAGCTTCTCGTCGATGGCGCCGGTCACGAGGGTGATCGGCACGTTGAGGTCGCCGAGCTCCTTCTTCATGGCCTCGATGCCCTCGGGGGCGGCGAGGAGCGTCACGGCGGTGATGTCGTCGGCGCCGCGCTCGACGAGGTACTGGATCGACATCGTCAGGGTGCCGCCGGTGGCGAGCATCGGGTCGATGACGTAGCACTGACGGCCCGAGAGGTCGTCCGGCAGCCGGTTGGCATAGGTGACTGCCTCGAGGGTCTCCTCGTTGCGCAGCATCCCGAGGAAGCCCACCTCCGCGGTCGGCAGCAGCCGGACCATGCCCTCGAGCATCCCGAGGCCGGCGCGCAGGATCGGCACGACGAGTGGCTTGGGCGTCGACAGCTTCATCCCGGTCGTCGGAGCGACGGGGGTCTCGATGTCGAAGGGCTCGCACCGCACCTCGCGGGTCGCCTCGTAGGCCAGGAGGGTGACCAGCTCGTCGACGAGTCGGCGGAAGGTCGGGCTGTCGGTACCCTTGTGCCGCAGGTAGGTCAGCTTGTGGGCGATGAGCGGGTGATCGGTGACGATGATGCGCATGGGCCCGAAACTACCGTGCGAAAGAATGCGAGGGTGACCCACGACCCCGCCCGTCCGCGCCGACTCGAGGAGGAGGCGTGGATGACGCGCGCTCTGCAGCTGGCCGTGCAGGCCGCGGCCGACGGGGACGTGCCGGTGGGGGCGGTCGTCGTGGACGTCACGGGCACGATCATCGGCGAAGGGCGCAACACTCGCGAGCGCGACGGTGACCCGACCGGCCATGCGGAGATCATCGCCCTTCGCGCCGCGGCGGAGGCGAAGGGGGAGTGGCGCCTGGACGGGTGCGCCCTCGTAGTCACCCTCGAGCCGTGCCCGATGTGCGCCGGCGCGGCGGTCCTCGCCCGCGTCCCGAGGGTCGTCCTCGGTGCCTGGGACCCGAAGATGGGCGCCTGCGGGTCGGTGTGGGACGTGGTTCGCGATCGGCGCTCGACCCACCGCGTCGAGGTCGTCGGTGGCGTCCGGGAGAGCGAGTGTTCCCAGGTGCTGCGAGAGTTCTTCGCCCGACGCCGTGCCGTGGACTGACGCGTCATCATCCAACACGGATGATGACGCGGCAAGAACCTCGGTGCCACGGTGACTGGACCGACGCCGACGAGGTGCACTCGAGAGGATCCGCCATGACGACCAAGGCCGACCGACACGCACGATCCATGTTGCCGATACCGGACCGGCCGACTCCGGGGCGCACGACCTACGACGCCAAGGACCCGGACACCACCTTCCCGCCCATCGAACCCCTGCTGCCGCCAGCCGGCGCTCCGAATGTCCTCGTGGTGCTTCTCGATGACGTCGGCTTCGGCGCGTCCAGCGCGTTCGGGGGGCCGTGCCAGACGCCTGTGGCCGATCGACTCGCCGGTGATGGGCTGCGCTTCAACCGCTTCCACACCACGGCGCTGTGCGCCCCCACCCGGCAGGCGCTGCTCACCGGTCGCAACCACCACTCGGTGGGGATGGGGAGCATCACCGAGACGGCGACGTCGGCCCCGGGCAACAGCTCGGTGCGGCCGAACACGAAGGCGCCGCTGGCGATGACGCTGAAGCTCAACGGCTACTCGACGGCTCAGTTCGGCAAGTGCCACGAGGTCCCGGTGTGGCAGTCCTCGCCGATGGGCCCGTTCGACGGATGGCCCTCCGCCGGCGGTGGCTTCGAGACGTTCTACGGATTCATCGGCGGTGAGAACAACCAGTACGACCCGGCCCTCTACAACGGCACCACTCCCGTGGAGCCACCCGCCACGGAGGAGGAGGGCTACCACCTCACCGAGGACCTGGCAGATCGGGCGTGTGCCTGGGTGCGCCAGCAGAAGGCGCTGATGCCGGATCGTCCGTTCTTCATGTACTTCGCCCCCGGCGCGACCCACGCCCCCCACCACGTCCCCCTGGAATGGGCGGACAAGTACGCCGGCCAGTTCGCCGGGGGGGTGGGACGTCCTGCGCGAGCAGACCATCGCCCGACAGAAAGAACTCGGTGTCATCCCCCAGGAGACCGGGCTGACGTCCCGGCACGACGAGATCCCGGCGTGGGATGAGATGCCCGAGGAGCTCAAGCCCGTGCTGGAGCGCCAGATGGAGGTCTACGCCGGATTCCTGGAGCACACCGATCACCACGTGGGCCGGGTCGTCGACACGATCGATGACCTCGGCGTCCTGGACAACACGATCATCTACTACATCATCGGTGACAACGGCGCCTCCGCCGAGGGCACGACCCAGGGCGCGTTCAACGAGATGGCCAACTTCAACGGCATGGCCGCGCTGGAGACCCCGGAGTTCATGGTCTCCAAGATCAACGAGCTCGGCACGCCGAGCTCCTACAACCACTACGCGGTCGGCTGGGCGTGGGCCCTGAACACGCCATTCCAGTGGACGAAGCAGGTGGCCTCCCACTGGGGCGGTACGCGGAACGGAACGATTGTGCACTGGCCGGAGGGAATCGATGACCCCGGCGGGCTGCGTTCCCAGTTCTCCCACGTCATCGACATCGCACCCACCATCCTCGAGGCGGCCGGACTGCCCGAGCCGACCATGGTCAACGGTGTGCAGCAGTCGCCCATGGAGGGCACGAGCATGCTCTACAGCTTTCGCGGCCCGGATGAGGCGGAGCGTCATGACCTGCAGTACTTCGAGATGTTCGCCAACCGCGGGATCTACCACAAGGGGTGGAGTGCGGTGACCAAGCACCGCACCCCGTGGGTGATGGTGGGAGGCGAGTTGCCGGCCTTCGACGACGATGTCTGGGAGTTGTACGACGGCAACGCGGACTACAGCCAGGCCCGGGACCTGGCGGCCGAGCACCCGGAGCTGCTCGCCACGCTGCAACGGCTCTGGCTCATCGAGGCCGTGAAGTACAACGTCCTCCCGATGGATGACCGCCTCATCGAGAGGGCGGTGCCGGAGATCGCCGGACGGCCGACCTTGGTGCACGGCACCTCACAGCTGTTCTTTCCCGGGATGGGGCGCCTGTCGGAGAACAGTGTGGTGAACATCAAGAACAAGTCCTTCTCGGTGACCGCGGAGATCAGCGTCCCCGAGGGGAAGGTCGCGCACGGTGTCGTCATCGCCCAGGGCGGGCGGTTCGGGGGATGGGCGCTCTACGCGAGGGAGGGGAGGGCGAAGTTCGTCTACAACGTCCTGGGGATCCACGCCTTCCCCGTGGAGGCCGAAGCGCCCCTCCCTTCGGGCACGCACCAGATCCGCATGGAGTTCGCCTACGACGGTGGGGGGTTGGCGAAGGGCGGCGACGTCACTCTCTTCCACGACGGCACCGAGGTGGGATCCGGTCGGGTGGAGATGACGCAGCCGATGGTCTTCTCCGCGGACGAGACGACGGACATCGGGTACGAGTCCGGGACCACCGTCGTCGACGACTACACCAGCCGGACGAGTCACTTCACCGGAAAGCTCCACTGGGTGCAGATCGATCTGGGGCTCGACGACCACGACCACTTCATCGACCCCGAGGAGCGATTCCGGATCGCGATGGCGCAGCAGTGAGCTGGGGCGCGGCCTGCGATTCGGGATGAGGCCGGCTCTCTTGTAAGGTGCTCCGCGGTGGCGTGTCCGAGCGGCCTAAGGAGAACGCCTCGAAAGCGTTTGTGGGTTGACGCCCACCGTGGGTTCAAATCCCACCGCCACCGCCACGGGGTTCTGACGAGAGTCAGGACCCGTCATGCACGACATCCCGCCCGAGGCGCGCCTCGGGCGGGATGTCGTGTGTTCGGGTTCTTCTCGATCGGGGACCGGCCCGTAACCCGTCTTACGTGGTGCTGGTGGTGCGCTCCCGCGTTCTGGCCGCGAGGGCGGCAAGGGCCAGGGGGAAGATCTCTCCAGGTGGGGTCACGAGACCGGCACCCACCTGGCCGACGCCCGCGACGTTGCCGGCCATCCCGGTGTTGATCTGCGGCAGGATGCTGGTCCGGCACACCTTCGTCACGTCGATGCCTGTCGGGGCGCCCATGAACTCCAGCACGGGGATGGCCCAGCGGCTGTTCTCGGCCAGCGTGATCTCGCCCATCCGGCGGGTGGTGGCGAGGGCGTCGGGCACCGAGCCGCCGACGAAGCGCACGATCGCCGGGGCCGTGGCCATGGAGAAACCGCCGATGCCCGCGGTCTCGGTGATCGCCGAGTCGCCGATGTCGGGGTTGGCGTCCTCGGGGCCGAAGTCGCCGAGAAACAGGCCGTCGGCGACCTGGGCGGGTCCGGTGAACCACTCGTCTCCGGTGCCGGCGACCTGGATGCCGAACTCCGTGCCGTTGCGGGCCATCGCCACGACCATGGTCGAACCCTCGATCCCCCGGGCGGCGTCGAGTTGGAGCTTGCAGGCGGGCATCGCCACGTTGAGGAAGAAGTGGTCGTTGCCGCCCATGAAGGCGAACGCGTCGGCGATGTCGGCCGAGTCCGCGTTGGACCTCGCCAGTGCAGGCGCAAGATCCCGCAGGAGCATGAGCGTGCCGGCACGGTTGCGGTTGTGGGCCTCGTCGCCCATCTGCAGCATCTGACCCAGGATCGCCGTGGCGTCGATGGGTCCGGTCGCGCGGACCGCCTCGGCGAGCAGCGGGCCGAGCTTGTCCGACATCCAGCGCAGTCGCTCCAGGACCTCCGGGGAGTACGCGCCATAGCGCAGGACCTTGCCCAGGCCCTCGTTCAGCGAGCAGTAGGTGCGTCGCCCGTCCTCGGGGTCCTCGAGGACCCACATCCACATGGACGGCGAGACGACCCCGGCCATGGGACCGACCGCCCGGCGGTGGTGGCACGGCTCGAGACTGACGCCCTCGCCGGAGGCGAAGAGCGCTTCCGCGTCCTCGGGGTCCTCCACGAGGCCCTCGAGGGCAGCGGCCCCCAGCAGGGCGCCGCGCATCGGCCCGGACGCGTTCTCCCAGGTCAGCGGCGGACCGGCGTGCAGGAACTCACCACGCTGGAGGCCGAGCACCTCGTGAGCCGGTGCGACGTCGACGACCATGGCCTGGACGGCGAGCACGGCCTCGATCGCGAGACGGTTCGCCTCCTCGCGCAGCGGATCGGTGGCGACAGTGGCCAAGTCGGCCTCGGTGCCCGCCATGGGAGGACGCCAGTCCACTCGGGTGACGGGTACGGCCTGGGCATCCAGGGCATCGGCGAAGATGCCGGCGCCCGCGGAGGCGATACCGGTGTCGAGACTTCTCTGGGACGTCGTCATGATGCGGCTCCGATCAGCGTGAGGGCCCGGCGGGTGGCCTGGGCATTGGACAGGTAGACCTCGGCGCCGGCATCGGCCAG
>JBQGNO010000163.1:0-6730 GCA_052087725.1 Janibacter sp.
CCCCCGGTCACGCTGACTACGTCAAGAACATGATCACCGGCGCCGCTCAGATGGACGGCGCGATCCTCGTGGTCGCGGCGACCGACGGCCCGATGCCGCAGACGAAGGAGCACGTCCTCCTGGCCCGCCAGGTCGGCGTCCCCTACATCGTCGTGGCGCTGAACAAGTGCGACATGGTCGAGGACGAGGAGATCATCGAGCTCGTCGAGATGGAGGTCCGCGAGCTGCTGACCTCCTACGAGTTCCCCGGCGACGACGCCCCCGTCGTCAAGGTCTCGGCGCTCAAGGCGCTCGAGGGTGACGACACCTGGGCCAACTCCGTCATGGAGCTGATGAACACGGTCGACGAGTACATCCCGACCCCCGACCGTGACCTCGACAAGCCCTTCATGATGCCGGTCGAGGACGTCTTCACGATCACCGGTCGTGGCACCGTCGTCACCGGTCGCATCGAGCGTGGCGTCCTCAAGGTCAACCAGGAGGTCGAGATCGTCGGCATCCGCGAGGACAAGCAGACCACCACGGTCACGGGCATCGAGATGTTCCGCAAGCTCCTCGACGAGGGCCAGGCCGGCGAGAACGTCGGGCTGCTCCTGCGCGGTACCAAGCGTGAGGACGTCGAGCGCGGGCAGGTCGTCTGCAAGCCGGGCTCGATCACCCCGCACACCGAGTTCGACGGTCAGGTCTACATCCTCTCGAAGGAGGAGGGCGGCCGTCACACGCCGTTCTACGACAGCTACCGTCCGCAGTTCTACTTCCGGACGACCGATGTCACCGGCGTCGTCACGCTGCCCGAGGGCACCGAGATGGTCATGCCCGGCGACAACACCGACATGAAGGTCGACCTGATCCAGCCGATCGCCATGGAGGAAGGTCTCCAGTTCAACATCCGCGAGGGTGGCCGCACCGTCGGCGCCGGTCGCGTCACCAAGATCATCAAGTGATCCTGGGCTGACCTCGGTCAGCATCCACGCAGGGCCCGTCTCCCCGTCAGGGGAGGCGGGCCCTGCGTCGTCGTGGCTCAGAGTCGCGCGGCGGCGGTCCACACGGTCGGGGGGACGAGCCACCCGTCGTCGATGAGGGCCTGGCGCAGCGCGGCGCGGTTGTGGGTGGGGCGGCCGGCGGCCCGGTACCGCGACCGACCCCGCTCGAGGTGGCTGCGCACCGTCGCGGTGCGCAGGCCGAGGACTTGTCCCAGGTGGGCGGGCGAGTGACCACGGGGCCCGGCGTACAGACAGAGCACCTGGAGCTCGCGGTCGGTGAGCGCGGCGGCCGGTGGCGCCGCCGGCTCGAGCCGGGCGGGGGCCGGCGCATGGAAGAGGGCGATCTCCCGGATGAGGTCACCGGTCTCGGCCAAGGTGTGGGTCGGCTCGACCCAGGCGCGGGCTCCCTCGGCCGCGGCCCGGCGGGCCAAGGGGGAGTGCCTGCCCGGCCCGAGGACGATCGCCCGGGGACCGAGCCGTCGCAGGGCGCGCACCTTCAGCGCGAGGGGGACGTGGTCGTCGAGGAGGGCATCGAGGACGACCACCTCTCCGGCGAAGTCCCACTCCCTCTGGAAGTCCGTCCACGAGTGCACGGCACTGGCGACGGTCACCGGGTGCTCGCCTGTCCCCAGCTCATCGCGCAGGGCCGTCGTCACCACGGGAGAGGTGTGGACGAGGTCCAGACGAAGGGGGGAGGGCATCGGCCATGATGGTGCCATGACTTGCGAGGCGGGGGTGGCGGTGTGGTCCACGTGGGCCGTGGACGCCGATGCGGTCGTCGCTGCCTGCCGAGTGGGTGGTGTGGAGGCGTGGACGGTGGCCGACCCGGCGCCCGTGGCGGGGTTGCTCGTCCTGGGCGCGTCCGCCCCGGGGGTGATGGAGCTGCTCGCGCGCCGTCGTGCCGAAGGGCGGTCCACGGTCATCTGGGGCGGCACCCTGCCGCCCGCACGCGTCGCGACCCTGCGCTCGTCGGGCTGCGCTGCCTACGTGTCGATGCTGCAATCGCCGACGGAGCTGGCGCGGATCGTGGGACAGGTGCTCCGGGGGGAGAGGGTCGCGTGGCCGGCCGAGCCTCCGCGGATGGCTACGCTCACCGCTCGCGAGGAGGTGGTGGCGCGGGGCTATCTCGTGGGGTCGGCGGAGCTCTCGAGGGCCGAGGTGGCGGCGGAGCTCGGGCTGAGCGAGCGGACCCTCAAGGTGCACATCGCCAACATCCGGGCCAAGGCCGGTCACGAGGGCACCGCCACCCGGGAGGGTTTGCACCGCGCGTTGGCCCTCCACGGATGGCTTGACTAGTCCTTCTGAGGGCATCTGGCCGGGATCGGGTCACCCCTCCCTATGGTGTGTCTGGGCGCCTCGACAGGGAGGGGCCCGCGGGAGGACCCCATTCATCGCGCCGGGGCGATCGATCTCGGTGCACCCCTGCACGCGCCTGTCCGCAGAGAGAATCGCCACGTGACCCCTGAGATCACCAGCCCCTCACGCCGCCAGATCGCGAAGGGCGCCGCCTGGGCCGTGCCTGCCGTGTCCCTCGCGGCCGCCGCTCCGTCGCTCGCCGCATCGCCGAACTACTGTGACACCCCGACCGTCGCTGTTGCGGGAGTCTGCCCGCCGGTCCTCGGCGCGGACACCCGCAACGTGTACTTCACGGTGACCAACACAGGCGACTGCACCATCGAGTCTGGCCTGCCGTTCACCTTGGACACTGATGGTCTCGTGAACTTGTCGGTTGGTCACCTCAATGACATCCAGGTCGACGCGGGCGTCCTCTTCACGAACGCCAACAGCGGTCAGATCAATCGCGACATCGCTCCGAACGAGATCGTGGAGATCGAGTTCGTCCCGGACGCGCTCCTCAACGCCGACGTGGTCGGTTCGGGGACTCTGGCCGCGGCGGGCCAGTCGGCCACGTCGAACTTCACCGTGGTCGAGGTCGACCTGCCCCTCCTGCCGTCGATCCAGGTGGCCCTCTGCGGCTGACCTAGACGTTGGTGAGCGCCCGTCGTCCGAATCGGACGGCGGGCGCTCGCGTGTGTACCGGGCGGGGGAGCCCCCTTCGCCATAGGGTGGCCCTGACCGCCGCACCCGACCCCGGAGACGCCACGCACCATGGCCACCGACGCGACCGAAGCCCCCGTCGCATCCGCAGAGCAGGACACCACCGACTCCGACGCGGAGCCGATGCCGGCAGCCCCGCTGCGCACGCTCCCGGTGCGCGGGTGGGCCTTCGCCCTGAAGAAGTCGGTCAAGGGCTTCAGTGCTGACGGGTGCACCGATCTTGCGGCGGCGCTGACCTATTTCTCCGTGCTCTCGATCTTCCCGGCCCTGCTCGCCATGGTCTCCATCCTCGGTGTGATCGGGGAGCCAGAGGAGACCAAGCAGACCGTCCTCGACGTCCTGGACCAGCTCGGGCAGGGGCAGGCCAAGGACCTCATCGAGGGCCCGCTCGACCAGATGGTCAACTCGCCGGCGGCCGGGATCGGTCTGATCATCGGTCTCGGTGGTGCGCTGTGGTCGGCCTCGGGGTACGTCGGTGCCTTCGGCCGCGCGCTCAACACGATCTACGGTGTCGAGGAGGGGCGTGGCTTCATCAAGCTGCGTCCCGTCCAGCTCATCGTCACCGCGATCCTGCTCGTCCTCGCCTCCGCTAGCGTCCTGGCCATCGCCGTCAGCGGCGGTCTCGCCCGCGCCATCGGGCAGACGATCGGGCTGGGGGAGCCCGCGGTCATGGCGTGGAACCTCGCGAAGTGGCCGGTCATCCTCCTCGTCGTGATCTTCATGATCGGCCTGCTCTACTGGGCGACCCCCAACGTCAAGCGACCGTGGCGCTGGCTGTCCACCGGCGCGGCCGTCGCGCTGGTCATCGCCATCCTCGCCTCGGTGGGCTTCGGGTTCTACGTGTCCAACTTCGGCTCGTACAACCAGACTTACGGCTCGCTCGCCGGCGTCATCGTCTTCCTGCTCTGGCTGTGGATCATCAACAACGTCCTGCTCTTCGGGGCCGAGGTCGACTCCGAGCTGATGCGCTCGCGCCAGCTCCAGGCCGGCATGCCGGTCGAGGAGGGGCGTCACCTGCCGCCGCGCGACACGACCAAGACGGATGCCGCGGCCGTGGCCCAGGTGGATGCGGTCGAGCAGGCGCGGACCCTGCGGATCAAGGGGCTGCAGGAGCAGGGCAAGTCCACGGCCGAGCTCGCTCCCGACAACCGACGCTGACCGGGACCAGGGGCGCGACCACCCTCGATTTGGACTGTCCTCGACCGCTCTGGCACACTGTTCAGGTTGCTTGTTGAGCGGTGACGACGTGATCGGATTTGCCCTGGTCCCGAAGTCGCCGACACCCCGATGACAACGCATCGAACCGCCTGTGGCGGGGCGACACATCGGACGAGAGCACGATCCGGCGCGACCGGGTCGACGACCATGACGCACGGCCAGGCCTTCGGGCACGGCGCCGCGTCGCGGAGCGGGTGCGACACACCCGACCGCGTGGGTCGGAGACCAGATCGGGCCCACAGACCAGGCAAGACGGCGAGAGAGAGACGGAAGCACAGATGGCGGGACAGAAGATCCGCATCCGGTTGAAGTCGTATGACCACGAGGTCATCGACAACTCGGCGCGAAAGATCGTCGACACCGTGACCCGTGCCGGCGCGACGGTGGTCGGCCCGGTGCCGCTGCCGACGGAGAAGAACGTGTTCTGCGTCATCCGGTCGCCGCACAAGTACAAGGACAGCCGCGAGCACTTCGAGATGCGCACCCACAAGCGCCTCATCGACATCATCGACCCGACGCCCAAGGCCGTCGACTCGCTGATGCGTCTCGACCTCCCGGCTGACGTCAACATCGAGATCAAGCTCTGATCCGGGGAGACGAGACATGACCACCACCATGACCAAGACCGTCAAGGGCGTCCTCGGCGAGAAGCTCGGCATGACCCAGGTCTGGGACGAGGACAACCGCCTCGTGCCCGTGACCGTCATCCAGGCCACCCCGAACGTCGTGACCCAGATCCGCACCGCCGAGACCGACGGCTACGCCGCCGTCCAGCTCGCCTTCGGTGCCATCGACCCCCGCAAGGTGAACCAGCCCACGAGCGGTCACTTCGCCAAGGCCGGTGCGACCCCGCGTCGTCACCTGGTCGAGCTGCGGACCACCGATGCCTCCGAGTACTCCCTGGGTCAGGAGGTGACCGTCGAGCTGTTCGAGTCCGGACAGGAGATCGACGTCACCGGCACGACCAAGGGCAAGGGCTTCGCGGGCGTCATGAAGCGCCACGGGTTCCACGGTGTCGGCGCCTCGCACGGTGCGCACCGCAACCACCGCAAGCCCGGCTCGATCGGTGGCTGTGCCACCCCGGGTCGCGTCTTCAAGGGGATGCGTATGGCCGGCCGCATGGGCGGCGAGCGCCAGACCACCCAGAACCTCACGATCCACGCGGTCGACGCCGACAAGGGCCTCCTGCTCGTCAAGGGCGCCATTCCCGGCCCCCGCGGCGGCATCGTCCTCGTTCGCGCCTCTGTGAAGGGAGCCTGACGTGCCGACCATCGACATCATCAGCCCGCAGGGTGCTGCCTCCGGCACCGTCGAGCTGCCCGCCGCGATCTTCGACGTTGAGGTCAACGTCCCGCTGATCCACCAGGTCGTCGTGGCCCAGCTCGCCTCCGCGCGTGCCGGCACCCACTCGACCAAGACGCGCTCCGAGGTGCGCGGTGGTGGCGTCAAGCCCTACCGCCAGAAGGGCACCGGCCGCGCCCGTCAGGGCTCGATCCGGGCGCCGCAGTTCGCCGGCGGTGGCATCGTCCACGGCCCGACGCCGCGTGAGTACGGCCAGCGCACGCCCAAGAAGATGAAGGCTGCCGCCCTGCGCGGTGCCCTCTCCGACCGGGCGCGTCACGGCCGCATCCACGTGCTGAGCAGCCTCGTCGACGGGGACACCCCCTCGACCAAGGCCGTCAGCGGCGTCCTCGCCGGACTGAGCGAGCACAAGAACCTGCTCGTCGTCGTCGAGCGCGGCAACGAGACCGCATGGAAGTCGGTGCGCAACCTCGCCGACGTCCACGTGCTCGCGGCCGACCAGCTCAACACCTACGACGTGCTGTGCAGCGACGACGTCGTCTTCACCCAGGCGGCTCTCGAGGCCTTCCTCGCGGGGCCCGCGCCCAAGACCACTGAGGAGACGGGCAAGTGAACCAGTCCATTTCGAGTGCGTCCCAGACCAAGGACCCCCGCGACGTCCTCGTTCGCCCGGTCGTGTCGGAGAAGTCCTACGGCCTGCTCGACGAGGGCAAGTACACGTTCATCGTCGACCCGCGCGCGAACAAGACCGAGATCAAGATCGCCGTTGAGCAGATCTTCGACGTCAAGGTCGACTCCGTGCACACCATGAACCGTGTCGGCAAGGCCCGGCGCACGCGGTTCGGTACCGGTAAGCGCAAGGACACGAAGCGCGCGATCGTCACCCTCCGTGAGGGCACGATCGACATCTTCGGTGGCCAGGGCTGACGGAGAGGACAAGGAAGAACCACATGGGTATCCGTAAGTACAAGCCGACCACTCCCGGTCGCCGCGGCAGCTCCGTCGCCAACTTCGTCGAGGTCACTCGCGCGACGCCGGAGAAGTCGCTGGTGCGTCCGCTGAGCAAGTCCGGTGGCCGCAACGCCACCGGTCGCATCACCAGCCGTCACATCGGTGGTGGCCACAAGCGTGCCTACCGCGTGATCGACTTCCGTCGCCACGACAAGGAC
>JBQGNO010000164.1:0-6718 GCA_052087725.1 Janibacter sp.
GCTGTAGGACTCGTCGTCGTAGTCATCGTCATCGTCCGCGGAGGAGGGGGCGTACGACCCGGTCTCGAGCTGCCGGGTCCGCTCCTCCGCGGTGTGGAGGCCCATGCACGACCGGGTGTCGAAGTCCAGGTAGTCCAGCGCGAGGCGACGGAAGACGTAGTCCATGATCGACTGCGCCATCCGCACGTCCGGGTCGTCCGTCATGCCGGCCGGCTCGAAGCGCAGGTTGGTGAACTTCTCGACGTAGGTCTCCAGCGGCACACCGTGCTGCAGGGCGATCGAGATCGCGATCGAGAAGGCATCCATGAGACCGGCCAGGGTCGAGCCCTGCTTGCCGAACTTCAGGAAGAGCTCACCCAGATCGCCGTCCTCGTAGGTGCCGGCGGTGAGGTAGCCCTCGGCGCCACCGACGGCGAAGCTCGTCGTCTGCGAGGAGCGACGCTTCGGCATCCGGCGACGCAGCGGGCGGTACTCGATGACCTTCTCCACGGCAGCCGCGTCCTTCGCGTCCTTCGCGTCCTTGGCGGTGGACCCACCATCGGACAGCGGCTGGCCGACCTTGCAGTTGTCGCGGTAGACCGCGAGAGCCTTCAGGCCGAGCTTCCAGCCCTCGGAGTAGACGTCAGCGATCTCCTCGACCGTCGCGCTCTCCGGCAGGTTGACCGTCTTGGAGATGGCACCCGAGAGGAAGGGCTGCACCGCGCCCATCATCCGCACGTGGCCCATCGGAGCGATGGCCCGCGCACCCATGGCCGTGTCGAAGACCTCGTAGTGCTCCGGCTTCAGACCCGGGGCGTCGATGACGTGGCCCTTGTCGGCGATGTACTCGACGATCGCCTCGGAGGTCTCCTCGGTGTACCCGAGCAGCTTCAGCGCGCGCGGGATCGTCAGGTTGACGATCTGCATCGAGCCGCCGCCGACGAGCTTCTTGAACTTCACCAGCGAGAAGTCCGGCTCGATGCCGGTGGTGTCGCAGTCCATCATGAAGCCGATGGTCCCGGTCGGGGCGAGCACCGACGCCTGCGCGTTGCGGTAGCCGTTCTTCTCGCCGACCTTGACGACCGCGTCCCAGGCCTTGGTGGCCTGCGCGTGGATCGAGTTGTCCATGGTGTGCAGCGTGCGGATCTCGTCGTTGGCCGCCTGGTGCTTGCGCATGACGCGCTTGTGCGCGTCGGAGTTGCGGGCGTAGCCGGTGTACGGGCCGACGATGCCGGCGAGCTCGGCGGAGCGCTTGTAGGACGCACCGGTGAGCAGCGAGGTGATCGACGCAGCCAGCGAACGGCCACCCTCGGAGTCATAGCCGTGACCGGTCGCCATGAGCAGCGCACCGAGGTTGGCGTAACCGATGCCCAGCTGACGGTAGTCGCGCGTGGTGTCACCGATCGCCTCGGTCGGGAAGTCCGCGAAGCAGATCGAGATGTCCATCGCGGTGATCACCAGCTCGGCGACCTTCTGGAAACGCTCGGCGTCGAAGGTGTCGTCATCGCCGAGGAACTTCAGCAGGTTGAGCGACGCAAGGTTGCAGGAGGAGTTGTCCAGGGACATGTACTCGCTGCACGGGTTGGACGCGGTGATCCGACCCGACTCCGGGTTGGTGTGCCAGTCGTTGATCGTGTCGTCGTACTGGATGCCCGGGTCGGCGCACTCCCACGCGGCCTGGGCGATCTTGCCCATGAGCTCGCGGGCGTCGACCGACTCGATGACCGAGCCGTCCGTGCGCGACTTCAGGCCGAAGTCGGTGCCCTCGTCGACCGCACGCATGAACTCGTCGTTGACGCGGACGGAGTTGTTGGCGTTTTGGTACTGCACGGAGGTGATGTCCGAGCCGCCGAGGTCCATGTCGAAACCGGCGTCACGCAGGGCACGGATCTTGTGCTCCTCCTTGGCCTTCGTCTCGACGAACTCCTCGATGTCCGGGTGGTCGACGTCCAGGACGACCATCTTGGCCGCGCGACGCGTGGCGCCGCCGGACTTGATGGTGCCCGCGGAGGCGTCGGCACCGCGCATGAAGGAGACCGGCCCGGAGGCGGTGCCGCCGGAGGAGAGCAGCTCCTTGGAGGAGCGGATGCGGGAGAGGTTGAGGCCGGCGCCGGAGCCGCCCTTGAAGATGAAGCCCTCCTCCTTGTACCAGTTGAGGATCGAGTCCATGGAGTCGTCGACGGCGAGGATGAAGCACGCGCTGACCTGCTGCGGGCTCTGGGTGCCGACGTTGAACCACACCGGGGAGTTGAAGCTGAAGATCTGGTGGAGCAGGGCGTAGGTCAGCTCGTGCTCGAAGATCTCGGCATCGGACGGGGTCGCGAAGTAGCCGTTGTCCTTGCCCGCCTTGACGTAGGTCAGGACGACCCGGTCGATGAGCTGCTTCAGGCCGGTCTCGCGCTGCGGGGTGCCCAGGGCGCCGCGGAAGTACTTCGTCGTGACGATCGTCGAGGCGTTGAGCGACCAGAAGTCGGGGAACTCGACTCCGCGCTGCTCGAAGATCGTCGCGCCGGTCTTCCAGTTCTGCTGGACGACGTCGCGCGTCTCCCAGGTGACCTCGTCATAGGGGTGCACACCCTCGGTGGTGTGGATGCGCTCGATCGTCAGTCCCTTGGTGCGGGACCCGCGACGGGTGCTCGGCTTGCCGGCGGTCTCGGTCATGCTCTTCTCTCCTCGATCCGTATCAGGACGGTCTTCGTGCGGTGTGTCTCTGGCGTCTCGGCTGTGATCCACGGTGTCACCGGGTACCGACAGCCCACTCGCGTGCCGGTACCCGGGGTCTTAGGGGGTACTGCTCGCGATCGTGCTCTCGTGCTCTGCGCGCAACGTGCGGATCGCGGCCTCGAAGTCCTCGAGCGAGTCGAAGGACTGGTAGACGGACGCGAAGCGCAGGTAGGCGACCTCGTCGAGCTCGCGCAGCGGCGGCAGGATCGCCATGCCCACCTCATGGGCGTCGATCTCGGCGCTGCCCTGCGAGCGGATGCTCTCCTCGACGCGCTGCGCGAGAAGAGCGAGCTGGTCCTCCGTGACCGGTCGACCCTGGCAGGCCTTGCGGACACCGGAGAGGACCTTGGCCCGGCTGAACGGCTCGGCCGCCCCCGACCGCTTCGTCACCGACAGGCTCGCACTCTCCAGCGTCGTGAAACGCCGGGAGCACTCGGGGCACTGCCGGCGGCGACGGATCGCGCTGCCGTCGTCGGCGGTGCGGCTGTCGATGACCCGGGAGTCAGTGTGCCGGCAGAACGGACAGTGCATGTCGACTCCCTTTCCGAGGCGGTGGCTGTGGACGAACCGGTGGACGAAGGTGGGGATGAACCCCCTTCGCCTGTGGAGAACTGCCGTCATCCTGTGTACTAGATGTGGACGAATGACAACTGTGTAACCACTAGATGTAGTGACCATTAGACCCCCCGAACACTACTCACGCAAGTCCTCGGCGTGCCGCGATCGGTGAGCGGTCATCACCCGCCCGAGAAGCCCGGAATGACGGGCACACACACGTCGGCCACCTCCGAGGAGGGGAGGTGGCCGACGGTCGCCCCGGGCCGGGTCGACGGGTCCGGGAGGTGTGGTGGGGAGCCTGCTCGGCTCCGACTCAGGGGGTGGGGATCGTCAGGGTCTGACCCGAGTGGACGTGGCTCGAGGTCAGGCCGTTGGCCACCTGGAGCTGCATCACGGCCTCACGCGTGGGCACGCCGGACATCTCCGCCTCGGCGATCGACCCCAGGGTCTGCCCCTGCTCGACGGTGACCTCCGGGGCGCCGCCGCCGGACCCGCCGAAGGCCATGCCGGCACCGGCCACCGTCGCGACGGCGAGAGTCGTCGTGGTCATCGCCAGGCGCCCGCGACGGGTCAGCCGCAGACCCCCTTTGGCCTGCGCGGCGACCGACTCGCCCGTCGGGACGGAGACGAGGTGGCGGGAGCGGGCCGGGCGCGCTGCAGGCGCACCGATCGGCGCGCCGATGTGGCTGCGGGTGGCGGTGAGAGCGGTCATCTGGTCCTCCTCGTGGCGGTTCATCGAACCGGTGTTCGATAGAACGTCTGTACGATGTGTAGCACGGATGTTCGAAGAAGATCAACAACACGCTCGAACACCTGTTTGAAATACCTGTTCGATCGTCCTACTGTCTTCACTACCGAGAAGTTGATCAGCGAGCACCGACAACGCTGGATGACACAACGCTGGATGAAGGGTCGAGATGAGCAAGGACAGCGACACGAGCGGGGACAACATCCACCAGCTGCCCGAGCGGGACACCGGCGACGGCCTGAGCGCACGACAGCGCAAGGTCCTCGAGGTCATCCGCACCGCCGTGGCGACCCGCGGTTACCCGCCGAGCCTGCGCGAGATCGGTGAGCTCGTCGGGCTGACCAGCCCCAGCTCCGTCGCGCACCAGCTCTCCTCCCTCGAGCGCAAGGGCTACCTGCGCCGCGACCCCAACCGCCCCCGGGCGATCGAGGTCATCTCCCCCGATGCCGACGCGGACGCGGTCGTCGCCGATGCGGCGGACTTCGGCGGCATGCGCGGCGGGGCCACCGCCGACGACGAGGCCCTCGACCAGACCGGCTCCGGCGACGACCGTCCCGAGGCGAGCTACGTCCCGGTGCTCGGTCAGATCGCCGCCGGTGTGCCGATCACGGCGGAGGAAGTCGTCGACGACGTCTTCCCGCTGCCGAAGCAGATCGTCGGCGAGGGCTCACTCTTCCTGCTCAAGGTCGTCGGCGACTCGATGATCGACGCCGCCATCTGTGACGGCGACTGGGTCGTCGTCCACCAGCAGCAGCACGCCGACAATGGCGACATCGTCGCGGCGATGCTCGACCACGAGGCGACGGTCAAGACCTTCAAGCGCACCGACGGCCACGCATGGCTGCTCCCCCACAACCCGGCCTTCGACCCGATCGACGGCGACCACGCGAGCATCCTCGGCAAGGTCACCGCAGTGCTGCGCAGCCTCTGAGCACCCGTCCGATGACTCGCTGGCTCCCGGCGCTCCTCGTCCTCATCGTCATCCTGCTCACCTCCGGGCGGGGACTCCTGGCGGGCGAGATCACCTCACTCGTCGTCCTCGCCTGCGGCGTGGGCATTGCCTGGTGGGTGAGTCCCCTCAATGGCCGCAGTGGCGCCCGCCACCGGGACACCGTCACCGATGACGAGGGATCGGTGGTCATCTACTGGCGCCCCGGCTGCATCTACTGCATCCGGCTGCGTGGGGCCCTCGGCAAGGACAAGGGCAAGGCCACCTGGGTGAGCATCTGGGCCGACGACGAGGCCGCGGCCTTCGTGCGCTCGGTCAACGACGGCAACGAGACGGTGCCCACGGTGCGGATCGGCGAGCAGGTGCACACCAACCCGGAGCCGGAGGTCGTCAGGGCCGCGCTGCGGTGAGCTGCAGGTCCACGGACGCGACGAGGGAGCGAAGGGAGTCCCCCAGCTCGCCGTCCACGCGGTGGTCGACGAGGTCGTCACCGCGGCTCGGCCCCCGGGTGATCAGCGCGACCGGGACGCCCCGCTTGGCCGCCCGCCGCACGAAACGCAGCCCGGACATCACCTGCAGCGAGCTGCCGAGCACGAGGAGGCTCGGCGCCGCGTCGGTGAGGTCGAAGCAGTGCTGGACGAGGGGCTTGTCCACCGCTCCCCCGAAGAAGACGACGTCCGGCTTGAGCGTGTCCGCGCCGCACCTCTCGCACTGCGGGGCGCGGAAGCGCTCGACGTCGACGGTGTCCAGGCGCACGTCGCCGTCCGGCCGGATCTCATCGCTGTCGACGTCGAAGCCCGGGTTCTCCCCCGCCATCCGCTCATCGAGAGTCGGCCGATCGATGCGCGCACCGCAGGTCAGGCACACGACCTCCACGAGATTGCCGTGCAGCTCGACGACGTCACGGGTGCCTGCGGCCTGGTGGAGGCCGTCGACATTCTGCGTGATGACCGGCCCGACCGCCCCGAGCTGCTGCAGACGGGTCACGAGGTGGTGACCGGCATTGGGCCTCGCCGCGTGGAAGCGACGCCACCCGACGAAGCTGCGCGCCCAGTAGCGCTGCCGTGCCTCGCTGCTCGCGACGAACTCCGACAGGTGCATCGGCGTGACCTTGCGCGTCCCGTCCGGCCCGCGGTAGTCGGGGATGCCCGAGTCCGTCGACATCCCGGCCCCGGTGAGCACGAGGGCCGGACCGCGCTCGGTCAGGACTCGGGAGATGTCGTCGATCACCGCCCCAGTATGCGACGGACCCTGCAGCCCACTCCACCGCCGACGACATAGCATGGCCGCATGATCGACGCCGCAGGGCTGCGCGTGATGCGCGCCATCGCCGAAGAAGGCAGCTTCACCGCCGCTGCGCTGGCCCTCGGCTACTCGCAGCCGGCGGTCTCCCAGATGGTCAAGCGACTCGAGCAGCGCACCGGGACGGTGCTCGTCGAGAAGGTCGGCCGGTCGGTGCGCCTCACCGAGGCCGGCGCCGTCCTCGCCCGCCATGCCTCCCCCGTCCTCGCCGCTCTCGACGCCGCCGAGGACGAGGTCGCCGCCATCGCCGGACTGCGCGCAGGTCGGGTACGGCTCATGGCCTTCCCCTCCTCCTCCGTCACCCTCGTCCCCCGGGCCCTGGCCGCCGTGCGCGCCGAGCACCCGGATCTCTCCGTGCAGTTCACCGAGGCCGAGCCACCCGAGTCGATCGCCGCGCTGCGGGCAGGAGAGGTCGACCTCGCCGTCGCCTTCTCCTACGACGGCAGCGAGATCGCCCG
>JBQGNO010000165.1:0-6633 GCA_052087725.1 Janibacter sp.
CTTCCACGGGGTGACGCTCGGCGGGACCTCCGGCAAGCGGGTCAAGCGCCACCCGACCCTCGGCGACCACGTCATGGTCGGGGCCGGGGCGAAGATCCTCGGGGACGTGCACGTCGGCAGCAACGTCAAGGTCGGTGCCAACTCGGTCGTCGTCAAGGACGTGCCGACCGGTGCGGTCGCGACGGGACTCCCTGCGCGGTACCGCTACCCGCAGCTCGAGGACACCCCGGTCATGTCACCGGAGGAGCGGCTCTACGCCGACCCGGCGCTCTTCATCTGAGATCCGCACAGCACGCGAAGGGGGCGGCCCACCCTTCAGGTGGGCTGCCCCCTTCGTCATGGGCAGTGGTGCGCCTCAGGGGTGCTGGCCGTTGCCCTCGCTGAGGGGGAAGGTGGCCGGGCCCTGGGCCCCGGAGGAGACGTCGCTCGCGATGTCGCGCTGGGGGTCGCTCTTGATCTTGCCGGCCCCTTCGCGCAGCTTGCCGCCGGTGGCGGACGCGGCGGTGCTCACGGCGTCGAGCGCTGCCGGGGCGGCCTTGGTCTTCGCCGCGTGCTTGGCGGAGGAGACCTGGGTCTGCACCGGCTGCGACTGCCACACCTTGCCGGCTCCGGAGCGGATCTGGTCGTAGCGCTGGCGGCCGGCCCGGGCTCCGAGCACGTAACCCGCGGCGGCGCCGAGGAGGAAGGAGAGCTTCGCCATGGTGGTGGAGTCCTTTCGATGGGGGCGGTCCGTTCACCGCCGACACTACCCGCGCGGCCATGTCATACCGTGGTCCTGCTGCTGGTGTCCCGGCGGCATGGAGGGCTCGCATAGTGGCCTAGTGCGGCGGTCTTGAAAACCGCTATGGCGGCAACGCCATCGTGGGTTCGAATCCCACGCCCTCCGCATGGGTGCTCGGCCGGTCGTCGTGGTCCTCAACGGGCCGAACCTCAACCTGCTCGGAGAGCGGGAGCCGCAGATCTACGGGCGCGAGACGCTCGCCGACGTCGAGGCGCTCGCCCGGGCGCGGGCCGACGAGCTCGGTCACGACGTGGACTTCCGTCAGACCAACCACGAGGGCGTCCTCATCGACGCGATCCACGAGGTGCGCCGCACGGCCGCCGGCGTCGTCATCAACGCGGGAGGGTGGACGCACACGTCCGTCGCCATCCGTGACGCGCTCGCGGCGGTGGCCGGGCCGGTCATCGAGGTGCACATCTCCGACGTCCACGCACGCGAGGAGTTTCGCCACCACTCCTACATCAGCGATGTCGCGCAGGAGGTCATCGTCGGTCGCGGGGTGGCGGGCTATGTCGACGCCGTCGACGCCATCTGTCGATGACCATGCTCCGCCTGCTGATTGCTGGTAGCGTCACACTCGTAGTTGCATGACAGAACTTCTCGCACGATGCGAATGGGCGTGACCACGGTCAGGTCCCGAGTATTACCGGAGGCGTGTTCCTCTGCTGAGTGTTTGATTTGCAGCTGGCAAGGGACCGCAACCGGCGGAACCGGATTGTTCAACAGGAAAGAAGATTCACCCCATGGCACAGGGCACCGTTAAGTGGTTCAACGCTGAGAAGGGCTTTGGCTTCATCGCCCAGGACGGCGGAGGCCCCGACGTGTTCGTTCACTACTCCGCCATCGACACGTCCGGTTACCGGACGCTCGACGAGGCGCAGCGTGTCGAGTTCGAGATCACCCAGGGCCCCAAGGGTCCGCAGGCTGAGAGCGTTCGTCCCGTCTGAGACGACGCACACCTGATGCGGTGATTCCACCGCTTCGACGAGGGCCCCCGCCATCCGTGGCGGGGGCCCTTCGTCGTCCGCTCTCGGGAAGTGGCGCTAGTGTGTCCCACCGATGCGCGACGACGGACCCCACCTCACCCGAGCAGAGCTGCGTCGTCGCCGGGCGGAGCGGAGCAGTCGGACCGACCGGCGCGAAGAGCGTGGGCGCCGGCGATCGAAGGCCCGCCGGCGCCTCGTCCTCGGTGCGGGGCTCGTCGTGGCCCTCGTGGCCACTGTGGGCCTCGCCGTCGGTCTGCACCTCAACGGCAACATCTCCCGCGTCGACATCGCGTCCGGGGCCGGGGAGCGCCCCGACGACGTCGACGGCGACCTGAACATCCTCGTCATCGGCTCCGACACGTGTGAGGGCCTCGGGACGGACGAGTACGGCGTGGGGACCGCAGAGGGCGGCGCCCGCTCCGACACCAATCTCCTCGTGCACATCTCGGCCGACCGGGAGTCGGTCCAGGTGATCTCCATCCCCAGGGACTCGATGACCCAGGCCCCCACGGACTGCGAGGACCCCGAGTCCACGGTCGCCAACGGCGAGGTGCGGCGTTGGAACGACAACTTCAACCAGGGCGGCCCCGCCTGCGTCGTCAAGACGCTCGAGGGCCTGACCGGGATCTACGTCGATCACGTCGCGGTGATCGACTTCAGCGGGTTCCAGTCCATGGTCGATGGCCTGGGCGGGGTCGACGTGTGCCTGCCCGAGGCGGTCGAGGACGAGGACGCCCAGATCGACCTGCCCGCCGGCCAGCAGCGCCTCGACGGCAAGGAGGCGCTCGGCTACGTGCGGATGCGCAAGTCCCTCGGGGACGGCTCGGACCTCCAACGGATCGAGCGGCAGCAGGCCTTCATGTCGTCCATGGCGCAGGAGGCCACGCGCAGCTCGCTCCTCCTGCGGCCGGACAAGCTCTACAAATTCCTCAACGCGGCGACGAAGTCGATGACCGCCGACGAGGACCTCGGGCTGAAGCGGTTGTTCTCGATCGCGAACAGCGTCAAGAAGCTCGGGATGGATGAGCTCGTCTTCGTCACCGTGCCGACCGAGCCCTACCCGGGCAACAGCAACCGGGTCCAGTGGCGCACGGAGGCCTCCGACGCGCTGTGGGCCGCGATCCGCGACGACACCGACCTCCCGGGGCAGGAGACGGAGCACACGAAGGACCCGGAGCTCACCGTCGCCCCGTCGGACATCGCGGTGAGCGTCCACAACGACACCTCGACGCCCGGCCTGGGTGGGCAGGAGACCACGGCGCTGCGAGCGCAGGGATTCAACGCCTCGACTGCGGACGAGCCCGCCTCGGGCGAGGGGCGCGGCGTCGTCGTCCACCATGCGAAGGGGGATGCCGACTCCGCGCGCACCGTCGCCGCCGCGTACAGCGGGGCCAAGCTCAAGGTCGATGAGACCCTGCCTGCGGGGACGGTCCGGGTCGACCTCGGGCTGGGGGCGCCGACCGCGGACGAGGTGCCCAACCGGGAGGGCGGCGAGCCCCTGCCGAAGGCTTCGCTCACCGCGCCGCCGGCACCGACAGCGGTGGAGACCCGCACCGCCGACGAGGACATCTGCGGCTGAGGCATGGCTGCCGCGGGGCCCCGACTTTGAGTGGCCATGGTTGGACAGATACTCTGTCCGGGTTGTCTGGAGGCGTCGCCTAGAGGCCTATGGCGCCGCACTGCTAATGCGGTTCGGGTTTCCCCCGTCGAGGGTTCAAATCCCTCCGCCTCCGCAGCGAGGGAGTCACGACTCGTGTGGCTCTCGGTGACGAAACCCTGGTCGGGCGTGATGCCCGGCCAGGGTTTCGTCGTCCGTGCGGCGACGCTCTATCCGATCTCCGATGAGTCGCGGTGGACCGGGCCGGGTATCGACGGCCACCAGAAGCGGTCCTGCAGGATCGTGATGAGCGCGGGCACGGGCACGCTGCGCACGAGCAGCCTGTCGAGCAGGACGCCGACGCCGACGATGATGCCTACCAAGGTCAGCGCCAGCAGCGGGAGCACTCCCAACACCGCGAAGACGGCGGCCAGGAGGACGCCGGGGCTCGTGATGACACCGCCGGTCACCGCCAAGGCAGTGACGATGGCCCCACGGGTGTCCCGGGTGCCCAGCACCTCCTCGCGGGCGCGCGTGGTGAGGAAGATGCTGTAGTCCACGCCGAGTGCCACGAGGAAGATGAAGGCGAGCAGCGGCACGCTGAGATCAACGGCGGAGAAGCCCAGTCAGCGATCGAAGATGAACCACCCGATGCCGAGGGCAGAGATTTAGGACAGGACCTTGGTGGCGTTCAGCAGGAGGGTTGCGACCATCGGGCGCGGCAGCACCAAGAGGAGGATGCCCAGCACCACCGGCACGAGAACGGCACGGTTTCGGGAGGAGGCGTCTCGGGAGTCGACGTCCTCGGCCACCTCCCCACCGACGAGCGCATCCGGCGCCACGTCGGCGAGCTCGCTCCGTAGGGCGCGGGTGGTCGCCAAGCTGCCGCTGGTGCCCGCGGCGTCGGCCAACACGACATCCACTTCGGTGAGGTCGCCCTGGGAGCCGGCCGGCCTCACGTCGACGGCCCCCACCTTCTCCGTCGCGGACGTCACAGCTTCGACGTCGTCGGGAGTGGTGGCGACTCGCAGGGGCGAGGAGAAGCAGACCGGGAAGGCCTCGGCGAGTCGTTCCTGGGCGACGACCGCCTCCGGCGGGTCGCGGAACTGCTCGGTCTGCGAGAGGCCCGTACGAGCCCCGAGCGCGAGCGAGGCGAGCGCGACGAGTCCCAGCCCACTCACCACTGCGACCGCGACGGGCCGACGCCCGCCCCCCGTTACCTTGCTTGTGCCCTCGATGATGGGGGTGTGTTGGTCGCTGGGTTCGGCATGACTTACCGCCCCTGTCGTTCGGATGATCCGGGGGGTGTTGTCACCGGGCCTGGTGGCGTCGGTCTGACCGCTGATAGGGACACGGCCCCCACCTGGGTGGTCTCTTCGTAACGTGGCTGCCGGCTGCTGACGCCTGACCGCGGCCAGCATGGCCATGTCAGCGTGGGCAAGGAGGCCCGTGAAGCGCCCCAGGTTTGATGCCGCTCCTGTTTGAGTCCAGGAGGATGAGCAGCATGCCGAAGAAGATTGATCCCGAGTTGAAGGCCAGAGCCGTGCGGTTGGTGATGGAGCACCGTGGGGAGTACCCGAATCTGAGCGCGGCCTCGCGGGCCGTGGCCAAGCAGGTGGGTGTGGGCAAGGAGTCGGTGCGCCGGTGGGCTATCCAGGCCGACATCGATGCTGGTCGCCGGGAGGGCACCTCGAGCGAGGAGTCAGCTGAGATTAGGCGGTTGAAGTCCGAGAATCGCCGCCTGCGCGAGGACGTGGCCGTACTGAAGTCCGCGACAACTTTCTTCGCGGGGGAACTCGACCCCCGCAACCGCTGATCATGGGCTTCATCGACACCATGAGGGCCCAGGGCCACGCGGTCGAGTCGATCTGCCGGGTGCTGCGCGAGCAGGACTACCAGATCGCCGCGCGGACCTACCGCAGCTGGAAGACGGGTGCTCGCAGTGTGGCCGCACGGACCATCACCGACGCTCACGTCGTCGACGCGGTCCGTGACATCGCCTGGACCTTGGATCAACATGGTCGGCGCAGGCTGACCCCGGAAGGGCTCTACGGCCGACGGAAGATGGCCGCCTACGTGCGTCGCACCGTCATCGCTGATGCATCCTTCGGGTCGGTGGATCGGGCGATGCGCTCCCTTGGCCTGGCGGGCGTGCGACGCGACAAAGGCGTGCGGACCACGATCCCGGCCAAGGACGGCATCCGCGCCGGCGACCTGCTCGATCGTGACTTCACTGCGCCCGCCCCCAACCGGGTGTGGGTCACCGATTTCACCTACGTCAGGACGTGGGCTGGCTTCACCTATGTCGCGTTCATCGTCGATGTCTACGCCCAACGGATCGTGGCTTGGCACGCCGCGACCACCAAGCAGACCGATCTGGTGATGATTGAACGGCACTGGGTCTGATGGAGACTCTGGTGTGTCCCGGGTTCCACGGGGTCTGGATTTGTGGATTCTGGTATCTGACACCAGGAGGAAAGATGGGACGACAGGGCTACTCAGCCGAGTTCAGACACAAGGTCCTCGATCTGCTCGCGGAGGGTCGAAACGTTGCTTCGGTAGCGCACGACCTCGATCTGAGCGATCAGACGATCTACAACTGGCGTCGTCAGGACCGGATCGATCGAGGACTGCAGCCAGGACTCAGCACCGCCGAGAACGGTGAGCTTGCGAAAGCCAAGAAGCGCATCAGCGAGCTCGAGGCCCAGCTGGCCATCAGCCAACGCGCGATGGAGCTGTTGAAGGAGCAGACCAGCCCAAAAGGCGGTACGCGGCCATCGAGGTGATGGCCGCGGAGACCCACTCGGTCCAGGCCGCGTGCCGCGTGCTCGGCGCATCGGAGTCCGGGTACTACGAGCACCTGACCAGAGCACCGTCAGAACGCTCCATCCGACACAGCATGCTCACCGACCTGATCACGCAGATCCACGTCGAGTCCCACGAGATCTACGGGGCGCGACGGATCCACGCCGAGCTCACGCTGGGTCGCGGCGTGGTGGTCGGCCACAACCAGGTCGAGATGCTGATGCGCCGAGCCGGCCTGCAGGGCCTTACTGGGCGGCGCAAGTGGAAGCGGATCCGTGCCGACGACATCGCCACCGACCTCGTCGAACGCGACTTCACCCGCGCAGGACCGAATCAGCTCTGGGTCACCGACATCACCGAACACCCCACCAGAGAGGGCAAGCTCTATTGCTGCGCCATCCTCGACACCTGGGACTGCTGCACGGATAGGTGACAGTGGGTAGTCACGCAGCCTGGTCGGCTGG
>JBQGNO010000166.1:0-6494 GCA_052087725.1 Janibacter sp.
GGCCGGGAGCGCAATGACATCGTCGCCGTGACGGCCGCGATGATGATGCCGGTCGGGCTCAAGCCCTTCGCCGACGCGCACCCCGAGCGGATCATCGACGTCGGCATCGCCGAGCAGCACGCGACGACGATGGCCTCGGGGCTCGCCTTCACCGGCCTGCATCCGGTCATCGCGATCTACGCGACCTTCCTCAACCGCGCCTTCGACCAGCTCCTCATGGACTGCGCGATGCACCGGGCCGGGGTGACCTTCGTCCTCGACCGCTCCGGCGTGACCGGCCCGGACGGCGCGAGTCACCACGGCATGTGGGACATGTCCCTCGTCGCGCTCGTGCCCGGCCTGCGGCTGGCCGCGCCCCGTGACGGGCTGCAGATCCGCCGCGCGCTGCGCGAGGCGGTCGACGTCGACGACGGCCCCACCGTGATCCGCTTCCCCAAGGGCAGCGCCGGCGAGCCGATCGAGGCGATCGGCACGGCCGAGGGTCTCGATGTCCTCGCCGGTGATGCCGCGGCCGACCCCGAGGTGCTCATCGTCTCCGTCGGTGCCATGGCCGGCACCGCGACGACCGTCGCGGAGAAGCTCGCCGCCGAGGGGCACGAGACGCTCGTCGTCGACCCGCGCTGGGTGCTGCCCGTCCCGGACGGCGTCATCGAGCTCGCCCGTCGCGCCGGTCGGGTCGCGGTCATCGAGGACAACAACATCGCCGGGGGAGTCGGGGCCGAGGTCGCCCGGGCCCTCGACGAGGCGGACGTCGGCGTGCCGGTCCACCGCTTCGGCCTGCCCAAGGAGTTCATCGACCATGCCTCCCGGGGGCAGATCCTCGAGAGCGTCGGCCTAACCCCCGACCCGATCGTCGAGCGACTGCGCACCCACCTCTGACGCAGGGGAGTCTCCCTTCGTCCTGCAGGAGCAGGTCAGCCGATGTCGCGGAAGGGCTGCACGTCCGCACCGAGGGCGTTGAGGCGCTCGGCGAGGTCCTCGTAGCCGCGGTGGATGACGTAGACATTGCGCAGGTACGAGGTGCCCGGGGCGGCGAGCATCGCCAGGAGGACGACGACGCCCGGACGCAGCGCGGGCGGGCAGGTGACCTCGTTGGCGCGCCAGCGGTTGGGGCCCTCGACGAGCACGCGGTGCGGGTCGAGGAGGGTGACCTTGCCGCCGACCTTGTTCAGCTCGGTGAGGTAGATCGCCCGGTTGTCGTAGACCCAGTCGTGGATCTGCGTCGTGCCCTCGGCGCAGGCGGCGATGAGCGCGAAGAAGGGCAGGTTGTCGATGTTCAGCCCGGGGAAGGGCATCGGGTGGATCTTGTCGATCGGTGCCTTGAGCGGCCCGGGGTGGGTCGTGATGTCGACGAGGCGGGTCCGGCCGTTGTGTGCCTGGTACTCCTCGGAGAGCGAGTACTGCATGCCCATGCCGGCCAGGGTGGCCAGCTCGATCTCGAGGAACTCGATCGGGCAACGCTTGATGGTGATCTCCGACTTGGTGACCACCGCGGCGGCGATGAGGCTCATGGCCTCGATCGGGTCCTCGCTGGGGGAGTACTCGACGTCGACGTCGATCTCCTTGGTCCCGGTGACGACGAGCGTCGTGGTGCCGATGCCCTCGACGCGCACGCCGAGCTTCTCGAGGAAGAAGCACAGGTCCTGGACCATGTAGTTGGGCGAGGCATTGCGGATCGTCGTCCGGCCCGGGTACCTGGCGGCGGCCATGAGGGCATTCTCTGTGACGGTGTCCCCGCGCTCGGTGAGGATGATCGCCTTGTCCGAGTCGACTGAGCCGGTGACCGAGGCCTCGTAGGAGCCCTGGGTGGCCTCGACGTCGAGCCCGAAGTGGGTCAGCGAGGTCATGTGCGGCTCGACCGTGCGGGTGCCGAGGTCGCAGCCGCCGGCGTAGGGCAGGCTGAAGGAGTCGAACTCGTGGAGCAGCGGGCCGAGGAACATGATTACGGTGCGCGTGCGGCGGGCCGCCTCCTCGTCCATCGTGTCAAGGCTGAGGCGGGCCGGCGGGACGATCTCCAGGTCGGAGCTGTCCGGCAGCCAGCGGGTCTTGACTCCGATGGAGTCGAGCACCTCGAGGATGCGGTTGACCTCCTCGATACGGGCGAGGTTGCGCAGGGTCGTCGTGCCCTTGTTGAGCAGCGAGGCGCACAGCAGTGCGACGGCGGCGTTCTTGCTCGTCTTGACGTCGATGGCGCCGGAGAGCGTGCGACCGCCCTCGATCTTCAGGTGGACGGCCCCGGTGGACTGGGTGCGGGTCAGCGCGACGAGCTCGGTGTCGAGCGCCTCGCTGATCCGGGCCAGGCTGTCGAGGGTGAGGTTCTGGCCGCCGGCCTCGATGCGGGTGACCGCGCTCTGGCTCGTCTCGAGGCGAGCGGCGAGGTCGGCCTGGGAGAGGCCGACGCGGTTGCGTGCCTCCTTGATCGTCGTGCCGATACGGGCGAGGTAGTCATCAGACATGTCCACAACCGTAACTCATATATGAGATAACGCCAGTCGGATCAGTTCCGGCGTGTCGTCCTGCCGGCCACGCTCAGGCGCTGGGGTGGTCCTCGAAGGCCGCGGCGAGCATCGGCGCGACGATCTCCTGCTGCCACGGACGGACCCCGTGGTCGGCGAGGGCCTCGGTGAAGGCCGGTGCCGAGTGCTCGCTCGGCGGGGTCCACACGACCCGGCGCAAGGGGTCGGGGGAGCAGACATTCTCGATCGGGATCGTGTGCTCCTCGGCGAAGGTCGTCAGCCGCGCACGGGTGGCCGCCAGACGCTCGGCGGCGATCGGGTCCCGGTTGGGCCAGGAGCGTTGCGGCGGAGGGCCGTCGGACTTCAGCGTCGCCGCCGGGAGCTCATCCTCGGCCAGGTCCCGGGCGCGCCCGACGGCATCGATCCAGGCGCGCTGGTTGCGCTGGATCGCGCGGTGGCCCCGTGGCAGGTCGTCGGACGAGCTCGGGTCGGCGAGGGCGATCTCCACGAGTGAGGCGTCGGGGATGACGCGGCCCGGGGCGGTGTCCCGGTCCCGGGCGATCCGGTCGCGCTCCCACCACAGCTCGCGCACGGTGGCGAGTACCCGCGGCTGGCGGATCTTGTGCAGTCCGGAGGTGCGACGCCACGGATCCACGCGGAGGGTGGGCAGCCAGGAGAGGAGGGCCTCGAACTCCTGCCTGGCCCACTCGGACTTGCCCTGGGTCGCGAGGTCGGCACCCATGAGGTTGCGTACCTCGGTGAGCACCTCGACGTCGAGGGCGGCGTAGCGCAGCCACGGCTCGGGCAGGGGGCGGGTGGACCAGTCCACGGCGGAGTGCTCCTTCGCCAGGCTGATCCCGAGGTAGTGCTCGATCACCGCGGCGAGCCCCACACGCGGCATGCCGAGCAGCCGGGCCCCGAGCTCGGTGTCGAAGATCTGACGGGGAGTGAGCCCGACATCGCGCAGGCAGGCGAGGTCCTGGGTCGCGGCGTGCAGGATCCACTCACCGGTACCGATGGCGCGGTCCAGCGGCTCCAGGTCGGGCAGGTACACCGGGTCGATGAGCCACGTGCCCGAGCCCTCGCGTCGCACCTGCACCAGGTAGGCGCTCTGCCCGTAGCGATAGCCCGAGGCCCGCTCGGCGTCGAGTGCGACCGGGCCGACGCCGTCGGCGATCGCGGCGGCGCAGTCCATGAGCTCGGCCTCGCGGGTGATTACCGCAGGGACGCCGTCGGCGGGGTCGGTGAGGACCGGGAGAGGTGCCTCCTCGGCGGCCTCGTCCTCGCCCGTCGCCGGATCCGTGCTCAACGGCGACGTCCCGGTAGCGCGACGACACCCTCCGGCATGGGCGGCAAGCCGCCCACGGTGCTGAGCATGTCGATCCAGGCCTCGAGGTGGGCGCCGATCTCGGGGTCGGACGGGCTCCACGAGGCCCGGATCTCCATCTCGACGCTCTGCTCACGGTCGTCGAGGTCGCCGAAGGACTCGGACACGACGTGCGTCACGGTGCCGGCGAGGTTGTCCGGGGCGACCTCGTGCGCCTCGAGGGCATCGGTCAGCCAGGACCAGCCGACGGCACCGAGCATCGGGTCACCGGCCGCCTCGGGCTCGAACTCCGCGCGGGCGAAGGTGACGACCCGCCACGCGCCGCCCCACGGCTCCGGCTCGTCCGGGTCGTGCAGGAGGACGAACCGTCCGGTGGCCAGGTCCTCGTCATCGCCGGCATCGACGATGTCGACGGTCATGGCGACCGAGTGGGGGGCCAGCCGGGTCGGTGCGGGCACCTCGGTCAGGCGCACCTCAGGACGCAGACGTGCAGCGTGCACACTGCGCAGTGCGTGTGCGAAGTCGGTCGACTCCGCACCGGAGATGGTTCGGGATGCCACCCTGCGAGAGTAAATCGGGGAGGCCGGCCCCTCGGGGATGCCACGCCGAGGGGGCGTGCGAGGATCGCAGGCGTGACCACTGCAGCATCGCCCTCCGACAGTCCCCTGGTCCGCGCGGCCCGGGGAGAATCCGTCCCGCACACCCCCGTGTGGTTCATGCGTCAGGCCGGGCGCTCCCTGCCCGAGTACCGCGAGCTGCGCCAGGGCACGAACATGCTTCAGGCCTGCCGCACCCCCGACCTCGTCACCGAGATCACCCTCCAGCCCGTGCGGCGTCATCGCGTCGACGCGGCGGTCTTCTTCTCCGACATCGTCGTGCCGCTCCAGGCCGTCGGGGTCGACATCGACATCGAGCCCGGTGTCGGCCCCGTGCTCGACGTCCCCTTCCGCTCCCGTGAGGATCTCGACCGGATCCCCGAGCTGACGCCGGACATGGTCCCCGACATCGCCGAGTCGGTCCGACGGATCGTCCTCGAGCTCGGGGAGGTCCCCCTCGTCGGCTTCGCCGGTGCGCCCTTCACGCTCGCCTCGTACCTGATCGAAGGTGGACCGAGCAAGAACCACGAGGCGACCAAGGCGCTGATGCACGGCGACCCGCAGCTGTGGTCGGATCTGTGCTCCCGCCTGTCCCAGATCTCCGCCGCCTTCCTCCAGGTCCAGGTCGAGGCCGGCGCGAGCGCGATCCAGCTCTTCGACTCGTGGGCGGGCTTCCTCTCCCGCGCCGACTACCGGGCGCACGTCCTGCCGCACAGCACGGCAACCCTCGCCGCGCTCGAGGACCGTGGTGTCCCGCGCATCCACTTCGGCGTCGGCACCGGCGAGCTGCTCACCGACATGGCCGGCGCGGGCACCGAGGTCATCGGCGTGGACTACCGCGTCAACCTCGCCGAGGCCATCGAGCGCGTCGGTGGGGACCAGCCGGTCCAGGGCAACCTCGACCCCGCACTGCTCTTCGCCCCCTGGGAGGTCGTCGAGCAGCACGTGCGGCGGATCCTCGCCGAAGGGCGCGCCGCGCCCGGCCACATCTTCAACCTCGGTCACGGGGTCCTGCCGGACACCGACCCCGTGGTCCTCACCCGCGTCGTCGAGCTGGTCCACGAGGTCAGCGCGCGCTGACCCGACCTCACGAGGTGGAGGTCTCCTCCGGAGTGGTGGTCTCCGGAGCCTCGACCGACGCTGCCGGGCGAGCGGCCCGACGGCGACGCAGCCACCACGCGATCGGTCCGACGATCACCAGGGCCGTCAGGGCGAAGGGCGTGACCGCACCGAGGACGGTCGCCGCGACGGCCATGGTGCTGGTGAAGCCATCCCAGCCCTGGTCGAGACCGGAGAGGAACCCGGTCTCCTCCTCGGGCTCATCCGGAGCACTGCCGGGCTCGGCGAGGTCCACGGTGATCGGGGCCGTCGTCGTGCGCTTCTCGAGCGACTTCTGCTGGCTGACCTTCGACTCGAGGTCGGCCTCACGCGTCGCGAGCTCGCTCTCCAGGTCGACGATCTGCTCGAGGTCATCCGCCTCGTCGATGAGGGTGCGCAGGCGCTTGATCGACCTCTTCATCGAGCGCACCCGGGCCTCGGTGTCGGTGTACTGCTGCGACAGGTCCGTGGCGTCGCTCGTGCGCTCGGTGACGGTCCCGACCTTGGACAGGGTGGAGATCGTCGACTCCAGCTGGTCGACCGGCACGGTGATGACGAGCTCGGCCCGCGAGTCGGAGGTCCCGGACACCGAGTCCTCGTCCTCGTCGGCGATGTGGGTCTCCTCCGAGGAGATGTATCCGCCGGCCTTCGTCGCGGCTGAGCGGACCTTCGAGCTCGCACTGTCGATGTCCTTGACGGTGATCGTCAGGCCGGCGGTGCGGGCGATGTGCGTCCCGGCGGGATCGGCATCCGAGTCGGACGACGAGTCCGAGTCTGCCGACGACGCGGCCTCGGAGTCGGAGCGCGCCTCGCTGTCGCCCTCGCCACTGGCCGAGGTGGCACTCGACGCGCCTTCGTCGGCCTGGGTGGTGGCGGAGGGCCCCGCGTCCTGTGCGCCCGAGTCGTTGCCCGAGCCGCACCCGGCGAGGGCGATGGTCCCGACGGCGGCGAGCGCCGCGATCCGGTGGGTGGTTCGCTTCATGATGATCCCCTGATGTCCCGTGCTCCGGGTCCGTC
>JBQGNO010000167.1:0-6471 GCA_052087725.1 Janibacter sp.
AGGTTTCGTGAGGCGACTCCCCACACCGTGTCGTCGTACCCGCGAGTCACATCGAGTGATGGCGCCGCTGACGGGCTGCGAGGCTCGTCGCTGGCGCTCCTCACACCTCAGCCATCGTGCGGTCGTGGCCGGTCACATCTTGACGCCGATGTACTTCGACTCGAGGAACTCGTCGATGCCGGTGAAGCCACCCTCACGGCCGACGCCGGACTCCTTGATCCCGCCGAAGGGTGCGGCCGGGTTGGAGACGACGCCCTGGTTGAGCCCGACCATGCCGGCCTCCAGAGCCTCGCTGACCCGCAGGCCGCGGTTGAGGTCCTGGGTGAAGACATAGGAGATCAGGCCGAAGGGGGTGTCGTTGGCCAGCGCGACCGCCTCCTCCTCGGTGTCGAACTCACCGATGGCCGCGACCGGACCGAAGATCTCCGCGCTCGCCATCTCGGCATCCTCGGACACCCCGGTGAGGACGGTGGCCGGATAGAAGTAGCCCTCACGGTCGGCTGGCTCCCCACCGAGCCGGGCCCTGGCACCGCGGGAGACGGCGTCCCGGACCAGCTCGTCGACCTTGTCGACCGCGCCCTGGTTGACCAGCGGCCCGACGACGACGTCGTCCTCGACGCCGCGCCCCATGGAGAGTGCGGCCATCCGCTCGGTGAGGCGCTTGGAGAACTCCTCGGCGACCGGGCGCTGGACGAGGATCCGGTTGGCGGCCGTGCAGGCCTGGCCGATGTTGCGCATCTTCGCGAGCATCGCCCCTTCGACCGCGACGTCCAGGTCGGCGTCCTCGAAGACGAGGAAGGGGGCATTGCCGCCAAGCTCCATCGAGGTGCGCATGACGGTCTTCGCCGCGAGCTCGAGCAGGTGCTTGCCCACCGGCGTCGACCCGGTGAAGGAGATCTTGCGCGAGCGTGGGTCGAGGATCATCGGGGTCATCACGTCATCGGTCTTGCTCGTCGTCACGACGTTGACGACGCCCTTCGGCAGGCCGGCCCGCACGAGGATGTCGACGAGCGCGAGCGTGGACAACGGCGTCTGCGAGGCCGGCTTGATGACGCAGGTGCACCCGGCCGCGATGGCCGGCCCGATCTTGCGGGTCCCCATCGCCATCGGGAAGTTCCACGGCGTGATGAGGATGCACGGGCCGACCGGCTGCTTGGCCACGAGGAATCGCGAGCCCCCCGCTGGAGCCGTCATGAAGCCGCCGTCGATGCGCACGGCCTCCTCGGCGAACCACCGGAAGAACTCGGCGGCGTAGGCCACCTCCCCCTTCGCCTCGGCCAGGGGCTTGCCCATCTCGAGGGTCATGATCAGCGCCAGCCGGTCCCGCTCCTCCATGAGGAGGGTGTAGGCACGGCTGAGGATCTCGCTGCGCTCGCGCGGGGCGGTCGCCGCCCACGAGGACTGCGCCTCCGCCGCGGCATCGAGCGCGGCGGATGCCTCCTGCGGCGTCGCGTCGGCGACCTCGGTGAGGACCGTGCCGGTGGACGGGTCGAGGACCGGCAGGGTCGCTGCGGTCGTCACCCACTCGCCCCCGATGAAGAGGCCGGTGGGCACCGACTCGATGGCCTCCCGCTCACGTGCGTCGGTGATCTGGGTGTCCTGCATCGGGCGTCTCCTTAATTCCTGCGCGTCCTTGCCGTTCCGGCCATCTTAGAAGTATTGTCAACAATCAGACAACCAACTGGAGGTTTCGATGACAGCGCTGTCCCCCCTGCTCAAGCAGGCCACTCCCGTGACCGTCGACCACGCCCTCGGCTGCGAGGTCTTCGACTCCGAGGGCGGCCGGCACCTCGACTTCACCGCCGGCATCGGCGTCGTGAGCACGGGTCACTGCCACCCGAAGGTCGTCGCCGCTGCCCAGGAGCAGATCGGCAAGCTCGTCCACGGGCAGTACACGACCGTCATGCACAAGCCGCTCCTCGAGCTCGTCGAGAAGCTCAACGGGGTCCTCCCGTCGCAGCTCGACTCACTCTTCTTCGCCAACTCCGGCAGCGAGGCGCTCGAGGCCGCCCTCCGCCTGAGCCGCCAGGCGACCGGCCGGCCCAATGTCATCGTCTTCCACGGCGGCTTCCACGGCCGGACCGTCGCGACCGCGACGATGACGACATCCGGGACCCGCTTCTCGGCCGGCTTCTCGCCGCTCATGGGCGGGGTGCACGTCGCCCCCTTCCCCACCGCGTACCGCTACGGCTGGAGCGAGGAGGAGGCGACCCGCTTCGCGCTGCAGGAGCTGGACTACATCTTCGCGACGCTCACCTCACCGCAGGAGGTCGCCGCGTTCGTCGTCGAGCCGGTCCTCGGCGAAGGGGGATACATCCCCGGCAACACCGCCTTCTTCCAGGGACTGCGGGAGCGGGCCGACAAGCACGGCATCCTCCTGGTCATGGACGAGGTCCAGACCGGCTTCGGCCGGACCGGCAAGATGTTCGGGCACCAGCACTTCGACGTGCAGCCGGACATCATCACCCTGGCGAAGGGGATTGCCTCCGGCTTCCCGATCTCCGGCATTGCCGCGTCCGAGGAGCTCATGAGCAAGGCCTGGCCCGGATCACAGGGCGGGACCTACGGCGCCAATGCCGTCTCGTGCGCTGCCGCCGTGGCCACCCTCGGCGTCATCGAGGAGGAGGGCCTCGTCGCCAACGCCGCCGAGCGCGGCACGCAGCTGCTCGAGGGGGCGAAGGCAGCCGCGATCGACGGCATCGGCGACGTGCGCGGGCTCGGGCTGCTCGTCGGCAGCGAGTTCACCGCTGCCGACGGCACGCCGGACCCGGCGCGGGCCGCCAAGGCCCAGCAGACGGCGGCGAAGAAGGGCCTCCTCCTGCTCACCTGCGGCGCGTACATGAACACGGTGCGGATGATCCCGCCGCTCGTCGTCACCTCCGAGCAGGTCGACGAGGCGCTGGGCATCTGGTCCGAGGTCCTGGCGGAGGTCTGAGGTGGCGCGTTACATCACGATCGGCCTCGAGCAGCGTGGGGTGAGTTGTCGCGCACGCCTGCTCGACGACGAGGCGCCGCTGACCTGCGAGGCGGTGTGGGACGCGCTGCCCTCGGGCGGTGACGCCTTCCACGCGAAGTACGCCCGCAACGAGGTCTACACACTCGTCCCGAGGATCACCGCGGCCCCGCGGAGGGAGAACCCGACGATCACCCCGATCCCGGGCGATGTGTGCCTCTTCGACTTCGAGCCGTGGGAGATCGGCAACCCCGCCTACGGCTACGAGCCGGGGTCGACGGCCCACGCCGACCAGGGGGCCACGGATCTCGCGATCTTCTACGGGCGCAACAACCTGCTCATCAACGGCGACCTGGGCTGGGTGCCCGGGTCCGTCTTCGGGGCGATCGAGGAAGGACTGCCGGAGATGGCCGCTGCCTGCAATGACCTGTGGCGCAACGGGTTTGCGGGCGAGCGACTGGTCTTCGCCCGGGCCTGACCCGCGCACAGGAGGGTCTCCTCATGCATCTTGTGGCGGAATCCGCCACCGATCGCACGAGGAGACCCTCTTGTGTCCGCCAACCCGGTCAGGCGCCCGCGAGCACCGGCACCGGCGCCAGCTGGGTCACGAGGAACTCTCCGGCAGCCGCACGCTGCTCCTGCGCCCGGAAGACCGCGCCCGAGGGCAGGTACACGTCGTGGGCCAGGCCGGCAGAGCGCTGCACCGTGAGACGGTGAAGGTATCGGTGACCATCGCGACCCCCGACGCGGAGGTGATGTGCTTCGGTCGGTGGATGCAGACCGACCGCGAAGGCAATTTCACCTTCCCCGAGCAGCGTCCGTACTACTACACCTTCCCGGTCGAGTAGCCCCGCTCAGTCGAGCAGCCATTCCACGAAGCGCGCCACCGCGAGGACGAGGTCGTCCGAGTGCCGCGGGCCGACGATCTGCAGCCCCACGGGCAGCCCGGCGGCGGTGTGGCCGACCGGGATGCTGATCGCGGGCTGCTGCGTCATGTTGAAGGGGTAGGTGAACGGGGTCCAGTCCGCCCAGTGCGTCATCCCGCTCCCGGGCGGCACATCGTGCCCGGCCTCGAAGGCCGGGATCGGCATGGTCGGGGTGATGAGCACGTTGTGCTCCTCGTGGAAGGCCCCCATGGTGATGCCGAGCTGTGCGGCCACGGCGCGCGCCTCGAAGACGTCGATGGCACTCGCCGCCTCACCGACGTCCCAGGCCTCCCCCAGGCCGGGGTCGATGGTCTCGCGCGCCCCGGGCATCGACCTCAGGAGAGTCGCCGCGCTGGCACCCCACAGGAGCTTGAAGGGCTCGAGCGGGTCCTCGAAGCCGGGATCGACGGCCGTGACGGGCATGCCCGCGGCGTCGATCTTCGCGACGACCTCGTCGCAGATCCGCCCGACCTCCTCGTCGACCTGCACGAACCCGAGCGTCTTGGAGTAGGCCACCGGCAGCCCGGTCACCTCACGGTTGTACTCGCCCCTGAAGGTCAGCCGCGGTGGCGCGAGCGCGGTCGGGTCGCGGTAATCAGGCAGCGAGATGATGTCCATGAGCAGCGCCGCGTCCTCGACGGTGCGCGTCATCGGCCCGGCGTGCGCCAGCGGACCGAAGGGGCTGGCCGGGAACATCGGGACGCGACCATGGGTCGGCTTGAAGCCGACGATCCCGCAGAAGGACGCCGGGATCCGCACGCTGCCACCGGCGTCGGTGCCCACGCAGACCGGGCCCATCCCGCCGGCGACCGCAGCCGAGGCCCCTCCCGAGGACCCACCCGCGGTCGTTCTGGGGTCGACGGGGTTACGCGTGATGCCGGTCAGCGGCGAGTCCGTGACCCCCTTCCACGCGATCTCAGGAGTCGTGTTCTTGCCGACGAAGACCATCCCGTCCGCGCGGAGCCGGGCGGTGACCGGGGCGTCGACCTCCCACGGCTGGTCCGGGTCGATCGACCTCGAGCCGCGAAGGGTGGGCCAGCCCTTGGTGAGGAAGATGTCCTTGATGGAGGTCGGCACCCCGTCGAGCAGCCCCTGCGGGTGGTCGGCCTGCCAGCGCGCCTCGGACGCGCGCGCCTGCTCCAGAGCGCTCTCCCGGTCGACGAGGCAGAAGGCATTGATCTCGCCATCGACCTCCTCGATCCGGTCGATGACCGCAGTGGTCGCCTCGACGGGAGAGAGCTCGTGGGCGCGGTAGGCGGCGACGAGCTCGACGGCGGTCATCTCGGTGGGGTTCATATCAGCTCCCGGTAGAGGGCACGTAGCCCAGTGACTTGTCGACGACGTTGTCCAGCGGTCGGCCATCCGCCCACCGCACGAAGTTCTCGGCGAAGAGCGTGACGAGGGCGTCGCGCCAGCCGACGAAGTCGCCCGAGTTGTGCGGGGTGATCATCACCTCGGGCAGGGCCCACAGCGGGTGGTCCTCGGGGAGCGGCTCCTCGTCGACGACGTCGAGCGCGGCACCGGCGATCCCACCCTGACGAAGGGAGGACACCAGGTCGTCGGTGACGACCAGCTCGCCACGGCCGACGTTGATGAAGCGGGCATGCGACTGCATCGCGGCGAAGGCCTGCGCGTCGAACATCCCCTGCGTCGAGTCGGTGAGCGGGGCGATGGCGACCACCCAGTCCGCCCGCCCGAGCGCCTCCGGCAGGCCGGCCATGTCGGTCACGGCGCCGAAGTCCGGGTCGCCGGTCCGCTCCCTTCGTCCCGATCCGGAGACCTCGAGGCCGGCGGCCCGCAGGAGCCGGGCGACGGCCCGACCGATCGGGCCGGTGCCGACGACGAGGGCCCGTGTCCCGGAGACCCGCTCGGACTCGCGGTGCTCCCAGCGGCGCTCGTCCTGCAGGCGCAGCGACCCGGGCAGGTCCTTGGCGAAGGACAGGACCTGGCCCAGCACGTACTCGGCGATCGCGGAGTCGAAGACGCCACGGGAGTTGGTGACGACGACCTCGCTCTCGCGCACCTGCGGGGACATCAGCGCGTCGACTCCGGCGGCGGCGACGTGCACCCACTGCACCGAGCCCGCCGCGTGCCACGCCTCGGCGATGGCCGTGCTGAGGAAGTCATAGGCGAAGACGACGTCCGCACCCTGCAGGGCCTCGGCCAGACCGCTGGCATCGGTGTAGCGGACCTCGGCCCGCTCGGCGACCGGCGCCATGGCCTGCGGGGACGGGCGATTCGCACCGTGGAGAACGACGACGACTGGCGTGCTCGACATGTTGACAACCTAAGAGCGCGCTCCCTAGATTGTCAACAATCCGGCAATCTTCCCCGCTGCCCGAAGAGAGAGGGGCCACGCGTGGAGCTGACAGACGTCGAGTTCGAGGGGCCGATGGCCCAACGCGGGATCGGGATCATCGCGCCCTTCGACCTCGCGCTGGAGCGCGAGCTGTGGCGGTGGGCGCCGTTGGACGTCAGCTTCCACCTCGCGCGGACCCCCTTCGAACCGGTCGCGGTCAGCCTCGAGCAGGCCGAGCTCGTCTCCGGCAAGAAGCACCTGCAGCAGGCCACCCGCGACGTCCTGGGTGTCGA
>JBQGNO010000168.1:0-6391 GCA_052087725.1 Janibacter sp.
ACGGTGCAGGTCGGGCTCGCCCTCGGAATTCAGGGGCACCCGCCCGAAGTCCCGCTCGATCTCCTCGAAGGAGCCGTAGACGTCCAGGCGCGGGTAGGCCGGGTCGTCGGACTTCCACACCGGGACCGGGCTGCCCCAGAAGCGGTTTCGGGTGATCGACCAGTCGCGCGCATTCTCCAGCCACTTGCCGAACTGGCCGTGCTTGACGTGGTCGGGCGTCCAGGTGATCTGCTCGTTGTTCGCGAGCATCTTGTCCTTGATCGCCGTGACCTCGACGAACCAGGACTCGACACCCTTGTAGATCAGCGGCTGGCGGCAGCGCCAGCAGTGCGGGTAGGAGTGCTCGTAGGACTCGCGGCGCAGGAGGATCGTGCCGGGGCTGACCGAGTCCTGGCTTCGAGGCCCTCCTTCGTCGGGCACCTCACCCAGCGACAAGGTCGCGGCCTTGAGCGCGTCGATGATCGGGCCGTTGGCGTCGAAGACGAGCAGGCCGGCGTAGTCGGTGACCGGCGCGGTGAAGGTGCCGTCCTTGGCCACCGGCATGACGGCCTCGATGCCCTCGCGGTCGGTGACCTCCTTGTCGACCTCACCGAAGGCGCCGGCGGTGTGGACGAGGCCGGAGCCATCGGTCGTCGTCACCGCGTCGTCGGCGGCGACGACGCGGAAGGCACCCTCGTGGCCGGCGTAGTACGACATCGGCGGGGTGTAGGTGCGGCCGACGAGCTGCGCGCCGGTGTAGCGCCCCAGGATCGTCGGCTCGTCGCCGAGCTCACGGGCGTAGGCGCCCAACCGGGCCTCGGCGAGGAGATAGCGGGCGGACTCCCCTTCGACACCGGGAACGGGAGCCTCGACGACGACGTAGTCGATCTCGGAGCCGACCATGACGGCGAGGTGGCTCGGCAGCGTCCACGGGGTCGTCGTCCACACGAGCAGGCGGGCACCGTCGAGCACGGGGTCCTCGCCGGTGGTGTCCATCTGCAGACCGACCGTCACGGCGGGGTCCTGGCGCTGCTGGTAGACCTCGTCGTCCATGCGCAGCTCGTGGTTGGACAGCGGCGTCTCGTCCTGCCAGCAGTAGGGCAGCACACGGAAGCCCTCGTAGACCAGGCCCTTGTCGTACATCGACTTGAAGGCCCAGATCACCGACTCCATGAAGCCGGGGTTGAGCGTCTTGTAGTCGTTGTCGAAGTCGACCCAGCGCGCCTGACGGGTGACGTACTCGCGCCAGTCACCGGTGTACTTCAGCACCGACTCGCGGCACTTGGCGTTGAACTCCTCGATGCCGAGCTCACGGATCTCGTCCGTGGTCTTCAGGCCGAGCTGCTTCATCGCCTCGAGCTCGGCCGGCAGGCCGTGGGTGTCCCAGCCGAAGCGCCGCTCGACCTTCTTGCCACGCATCGTCTGGTAGCGCGGGACGACGTCCTTGACGTAGCCGGTGAGCAGGTGCCCGTAGTGCGGCAGGCCGTTGGCGAAGGGTGGCCCGTCGTAGAAGACGAACTCGTTGGCGCCGTCCTCCCCCGCGTCGCGGGCGTCGATGGACGCCTGGAAGGTGCCGTCGGCCTCCCAGTAGTCGAGGACGTGCTTCTCAACGTCGGGGAAGCTGGGGGAAGCGGCGACGGTGGTCGCGTCGGTGGTGGAGACCTTGGGGTAGGTCATCGCGGCGGCTCCGGGGTACTCGGCGTGGTCGGCTCAGTGCCACGAGGACGACGGCCGTGCGTCCCGGCCACCGCGGTACCACCCCGCTTGTCCACCCCCAACGCGAGCGAAGGGAGGAGACCGCTCTTGGTCGATCGGTCGTGACGTGACCATCCGTCCGGGTCTAGTGAGGTGCTGCGCACCCGTTCTTCCGGAAGGCTCGCCGCTGATGACGGCTCGAACGCCTGCCGTCCAGTGTAGGGGCAGGACGACCGGGGATCATCCACCCCCTTCGCCCCCCGGTAGCATGACCCACAGCACTGCCGAGAGGCAGTCGCGCGCCCGAGGGGAAGCCGGTGGAAGTCCGGCGCTGTCCCGCAACCGTGAGCCGTCCGTCGGCGAGCCGGAGCACCTGGGGGCGACGCGAGGCTCCACCACCCGTCGAGGACAACGGGTCGAGCCCGACGCACACCGCGACCGGGTCACGGCACCAGTCCCCCGCCCGAAAGGTCGCACCATGCGCTCCGTCCCCACCCTGGCCCTCACGGCCACCCTCGGTCTGGCCACGCTCGGCCTCGCGCCGGCCGCCTCCGCGGCCCCCACCGAGGACGGCGCGTGCAGCGGCACCCAGGGCGTCACGGTCGTCGTGCAGAGCGGGTCCACCCCGAAGGTGGGCTGCGCCCCCGGTGACCCGAAGACCTCCGGCGCAGCCCTGGAGGACGCCGGCTTCTCCGTGGAGCAGGTCCAGGGGCAGGACGGGATGATCTGCCGGATCGACGAGGCGCCGAAGACCTCGTGCGCGAAGATGCCCAGCGCCAAGAAGTACTGGGGCTTCCACACGGCGCAGCCGGACGCGAAGTGGGAGTTCGCGACGAAGGGCGTCTACCAGCACGACCCGAAGCCGGGGACCGTCATCGGCTTCCGCCTCGGTGACGGTGACGCTCCGAGCGTCACGCCGGCCGACGCCAGCACGAAGGCCGCAGCGCAGGCCTCCGAGAAGGCCGACTCGGACGCGACGGAGAGCGACGACACGAGCGACGACTCCGGCAGCAGTGCCCTCGTGCCGACCGCGATCGGCGGGGGCCTGCTCATCGTCCTCGGCGGCGGCGCCTGGGCCCTCGCCCGCCAGCGGAGGAACTGACCCCCTTCGTGTCCTCGTCGACCCCCCGCGCGGTGCACCCGGGAGCCTGGTGGCTGTGGGCCATCGGTCTCGCGGTGGCGGTCTCGCAGACGACGAACCCGCTTGTGCTGCTCCTCGCAGCGGGGGCGGCGACCTTCGTCGTCATGGCTCGCCGGAGCACCTCGCCGTGGGCCCGGGCCTTCCGCCTCTACGCGATCCTCGGAGCCGTGATCATCGTGCTGCGGGTCGTGCTGCACGTCCTCGTCGGCCTCAAGTGGGGCGACATCCTCCTGCTCCCGCTGCCGATGATCGAGCTGCCGAGCTGGGCGGCCGGGATCAACCTGCTCGGTGACGTCCGGCTCGAGGGTCTGCTCGCCGCGACCTTCGAGGGTCTGCGCCTGGCGACGATGATCCTCTGCGTCGGGGCGGCCAATGCCCTCGCCGACCCGAAGCGCCTGCTCGCCGCACTGCCGGGGGCCCTGCAGGAGATCGGGACGGCGATCATCGTCGCGATCAGCGTCGCGCCCCAGCTCGCCGAGTCGGTCCGTCGCGTCCACCGTGCCCGCCTGCTGCGGGGGGACGGTGCACGCGGGCTGCGCGCCGTGGGGCGGGTCGCGATGCCGGTCCTCGAGGACACGCTCGAGCGGTCGATGGCCCTCGCCGCCTCGATGGACTCCCGGGGCTATGGCCGCCGCGACGAGACCTCCCCCGCGCGGCACCGGCTCACCGGCATGCTCACGCTCGGTGGCCTCCTCGGCATGTCGGTCGGCAGCTACGGGCTGCTCGACGCGACGAGCCCCGACTGGATCGGTCTGCCGCTCCTCCTCGCCGGTGTCCTTCTGGGGGCCCTCGGCCTGGCCAGCGGCTCGACCTCGGTCACCCGGACGACCTACCGCCCCTCACCCTGGCGCCTGCCCGAGACCCTCACCGCGATCTGCGGGGTCATCGCCGCGGCAGGGGCCTTCGCGAGCGCCACCTGGGAGCCGAGCGCGCTGACCATGCCGCTCACCCCGATCGCTCCCCCGCCCCTGCCGTGGCTGCTCACCCTCGGGCTGCTCGTCGCCACGCTGCCGGGCCTGCTCACCCCCGAGCCACCGCTGCCCCGGGAGCGCGACCGGCACCGACGGGCCGCCGCGAGCGAGCGGACCCCCGAGACCGTCCCGACCGAAGGGAGCCACGCATGAGCTGGGCACCCGAACCCACCGTCGTCCTCGACGACGTGACGATCACCTACGACGGCGCCGACGCCCCGGCGCTGCGCCACGTCGACCTGACCATCGAGGAGGGCGAGCTCGCGCTCGTCGTCGGCCGGACCGGGTCGGGCAAGTCCACGTTGCTCAGCGCGATCAACGGGCTCGTCCCGCACTTCACCGGCGGCCACCTGGAGGGTCGGGTCGTCGTCGACGGCCGCGACACCGCGACCCACAAGCCGCGTGACCTCGCCGACGTCGTCGGCGTCGTCGGTCAGGACCCGCTCGCGGGATTCGTCACCGAGGCCGTCGAGTCCGAGCTCGCCTACGGCATGGAGCAGCTCGGCCTGCCACCGGCGACGATGCGGCGTCGGGTCGAGGAGGCGCTCGACGTCATGGACATCGCCGACCTGCGGGACGCGCCGCTGCGGGACCTCTCCGGCGGGCAGCAGCAGCGGGTGGCCATCGGCGCGGTGCTCACCCAGCACCCGCAGGTCATCGTCCTCGACGAGCCGACCTCGGCCCTCGACCCGACCGCCGCCGCGGTCGGACTCGGCGCGGTCACCCGCCACGTGGACGACCTCTCGACCACGGTCATCATCGCGGAGCACCGCATCGAGCGCGTCATCCACCACGCGGACTCGGTGATCCACGTCGCCGACGGTCGCGTCGAGCACGCGTCACCGGCCCGGGCCATGGTCACCGCGAGCGTCGCGCCCCCCGTCGTCGAGCTCGGTCGGTGGGCGGGCTGGACCCCTCTTCCGCTGTCCGTGCGCGATGCACGCCGGGCCGCGGGCCCCCTTCGCCGGGAGCTGGGTGAGGTGCCGGCGCCGACCCCGCCGGTGGAGCGTCCCGGTGGCCTCGAGGCAAAGGGGGTCTCCGTCACCCATGGTCGGCTGCTCGCCGTCGACGACGTCGACCTCAGCCTGCACCCGGGGACCGTCACCGCGCTCATGGGCCGCAATGGCTCCGGCAAGTCCTCGCTGCTCTGGGCGCTGCAGGGCTCGGGTGCGCGCTCCCGTGGGGCGGTGACCGTCGCGGTCGACCCGGCGCAGCTCAACCAGCGGTCGGAGGTCGACCCCGCACAGCTGAAGCCGGCCGCACGCCGCCGCGTCGTCGGTCTCGTCCCGCAGACCCCGTCCGACCTGCTCTACCTCGACACGGTCGGCGCCGAATGCCACCGGGCCGACCAGGACGCGGACGCCGAGCCCGGAACCTGCGCGGACACGCTCGAGATGATCGCCCCGGGCGTCTCCGCCGGGATGCACCCGCGCGATCTCTCCGAGGGCCAGCGGCTCTCGCTCGTGCTCGCCATCCAGCTCACCGCGGACCCGCCCGTGCTCCTGCTCGACGAGCCGACCCGCGGTCTGGACTACACGGCCAAGGCGGCCCTCTCCCGAGCCCTGCACGCCCTCGTCGACCGGGGCCGCACGGTCCTGCTGTCGACGCACGACGTCGAGTTCGTCGCGGAGACGAGCGACCGGGTCGTCATCCTCGCCGACGGTGAGGTCATCGCCGACGGGCCGACGACGGAGGTCATCATGTCCTCACCGGCCTTCGCCCCGCAGGTGGCGAAGGTCCTCGCCCCCGTCCCGCTCCTCACGGTGGCCGCGGTGCAGAAGGCCGCGAGCGCCGGCGGGGTGCCCTCGTGACCCGGACCGCCGTCCGGCTGCGGCCGCGGGCGATCATCGCGATCGCCCTGACGAGCCTCGCCGGGCTCTTCGCCTTCTTCTGGCCGCTCTTCATCTCCCCCCACAGCGAGCTGTCCCACTCCGGCGACGCCCCGCTCGTCTTCGCGGCGATCCTCATCGGGGTGCTCGCCGTCGTCCTCGCCGAGGTCAGCGACGGGGGCCTCGACACCAAGGCCGTGGCGATGCTCGGGGTGCTCTCTGCCGTCGGTGCGGCGCTGCGGCCGCTCGGTGCCGGATCCGCGGGGATGGAGACGGTCTTCTTCCTCATCATCCTCGCCGGGCGCGTCTTCGGCCCCGGCTTCGGCTTCATCCTCGGAGCGACGACCCTCGCCTCGAGCGGTCTGCTCACCGCCGGCGTCGGGCCGTGGCTGCCCTTCCAGATGCTCGCCGCCGCGTGGGTCGGGATGGGTGCCGGCCTGCTGCCCCGGGCGAAGGGGGTGGTCGAGATCGTCCTGCTCTGCGCCTACGGCATGCTCGCCGGCCTGCTCTACGGGGTGGCGCTGAACTTCTCCTTCTGGCCCTTCACCGTCCAGGGCGAGGAGTCCCTCTCCTTCGTCGCCGGAGCACCCTTGCGCGAGAACCTCTCCCGCTTCTTCGCGTTCTTCCTCGCGACCTCGCTCGGCTGGGACCTCGGACGGTCCGTGACGAACGGGGTGCTCATCGCGATCGCCGGGCGACCGGTCCTCGGGTCCCTGCGGCGTGCGGCCCGCCGCGCCTCCTTCAGCCCCCGATCCGGTCTCGAGGGCCGGCACGAC
>JBQGNO010000169.1:0-6371 GCA_052087725.1 Janibacter sp.
CGCGTGCGGCGGGCGGGCCTGCGGGTGCAGCTGGCCCGCCGCTTCCACAACGACGCCGTCAAGGAGGTCCAGCGGGTACGGACCAAGCGGGTCGTGCGCCTGTTCAGGCTGGCCGGACACGCCGCCCTGCCGCAGACCGTGGAGTTCGACGACACTGCGCCGCGCGGCTGACGAGGACGGGGTGGCTCAGCCCGCTGGGTGCACGGCATCGGCCAGATCGTCGGCGAGCGCCACCGCATCCGGCTGGGTCAGGTCGTGCACGGTCAGCCTCAGGTGGCGGGAGGGCTCGTCGGTCCGCTCGAGCCGGAACTCGTCGCCGGTGCGCACGAGCCACCCGCGGCGGGTGAGCCGCTCGGCGACGTCACGTGCCGCGACCGGCAGCGTGACCCACAGACTCATCCCGTCGCCCGCCTCGACCGGCAGACCCCGGGCCGTGAGGAGGCCGGCGAAGGCAGTGTTGCGCTCGGCGTAGTGAGCGCCGGCCTGCTCGATGAGGGCGAGCGCGGAGGCCTCGGTCATGACCGAGTGCGTGATCCGCTGCAGCAGATGGCTGACCCAGGTGGTGCCCGGCCTCAACCGCATCTCCAGACGCGCAGCGGTCTGCGCATCGGAGGCCATCACCGCGAGGCACATGTCCGGGCCGGCGAACTTCGAGACCGACCGGACCAGTGCCCAGCGCTGGTGGTCGGGGCCGATGATCGAGTGGAAGGGCCGGCGGGAGAGGTAGGAGAAGTAGTCGTCCTGGATCACGAGCACATAGGGGTGCGCGGCCAGGACCTCCCTCAGGGCCGCCGCGCGGCGAGCGCTCAGCGACGCACCGGTGGGGTTCTGGGCGCGGGGCGTGGTCACGATGGCTCGGACGCCCTGGTCGAGCGCAGCGCGCAGACCCTCGACGGTCATGCCCTCGGCGTCGACGGGGACCGGCACGGCGCGATAGCCGCCGAGCTGGGCGAGGTGGATGCTCGCGAGGAAGCAGGGGTCCTCGAGGGCGACGGTGTCGTCGCGCATCAGGGCCTGCGCCAGCAGCCGCTCGACGGCGTCGACGGCGCCACTGGTGAGGGTGAGGTGCACGTCCCGGGCGCCGACGGGCGCGTCGGGTGCGATCCACTCCCGTGCCCAGTCCCTGAGGTCGGGATCGATGACGGGATCGCCGTAGAGCACGGGTCGTCGACCCGCGGCGGCCGCGAGCGCCGGAGCCAGGTCGGGGATCCACCGGGGGTCAGGGTTGCCGTTGCCGACATCGCGCAGGGGCCCCGCGGCGGCGAATCCCTCCTGCGGGACGCGGGACCGCCGGGCGACGCGGGTGCCGGCCCGGCCCTGGGAGACCACGACACCGGAGCGGGCCAACGTCCGGTAGGCAGCGACGGCGGTGTTGCGATTGACCCCGAGCTGCTCGGCGAGCGCGCGGACCGGCGGTAGCACCTCGCCGGGGGAGAGGCGGCCGCGCTCGACGAGACCACGGATGCTGTCGGCGATCTCCGCCGCCGTGCCGCCGTTGATCAGTGGTGCTGCCTCGGTACCCACGCGCCCGAGTCTAGGTGGCTTCCCGGCGGCATGGGATGTCACGCCGTCTTTGACCTGTGCCGTGCTAATTTATGGCCTAGACCAAACTATTCACGGTCGTGCGGACGCGGCCGGGACGAGGAGTACACCCATGAGCAGTGCCACGACCGAGACCGGGACCGCGCGCGTCAAGCGCGGCATGGCAGAGATGCTCAAGGGCGGCGTCATCATGGACGTCGTCACCTCCGAGCAGGCGAAGATCGCCGAGGACGCCGGAGCGGTGGCCGTCATGGCCCTCGAGCGCGTGCCCGCCGACATCCGGGCCCAGGGCGGCGTCTCCCGGATGAGCGACCCGGACATGATCGACGGGATCGTCGAGGCCGTCTCGATCCCGGTCATGGCCAAGGCCCGCATCGGCCACTTCGTCGAGGCGCAGGTCCTGCAGTCCCTCGGCGTCGACTACATCGACGAGTCCGAGGTCCTCACCCCGGCCGACTACGCCAACCACATCGACAAGTGGGCCTTCACCGTCCCCTTCGTCTGCGGAGCCACCACCCTCGGCGAGGCGCTGCGCCGGATCACCGAGGGCGCCGCGATGATCCGCTCGAAGGGGGAGGCCGGCACCGGCGATGTCTCCAACGCGACGACGCACATGCGCCAGATCCGGCAGCAGATCCGGCGTCTGCAGGGGCTCGCGGAGGACGAGCTCTATGTCGCGGCGAAGGAGCTCCAGGCCCCCTTCGAGCTTGTCAAGGAGGTCGCGACCGCAGGCAGGCTGCCCGTCGTGCTCTTCACCGCCGGCGGCATCGCCACCCCGGCGGACGCGGCGATGATGATGCAGCTCGGCGCCGAGGGCGTCTTCGTCGGCTCCGGCATCTTCACGGCCGGCAACCCCGCCCAGCGGGCCGAGGCGATCGTCAAGGCGACGACCTTCCACGACGACCCGGACACGCTGGCTCAGGTCTCCCGCGGCCTCGGTGAGGCCATGGTCGGCATCAGCGTCGACGACATCCCGCAGCCGCACCGACTGGCCGAGCGCGGCTGGTAGAGCACCCGCTCCGGGTCTCCGACGCAGCCCATCTGGAGCCGGGTCACGGCAGCGAGGAGCGAGCCGTGCAGCCTTCTCCCCAGCCGGGCGGTCCGGATCCGTCCGGCCGCGGCTGACGTACTGTGCCGTGCGTGACAAGCGCAGCCACCCCACACATCGGCGTCCTCGCGGTCCAGGGGGACGTGCGCGAGCACGTGGCTGCGCTCGAGGCGGCGGGGGCGAACGCCGTCCCGGTGCGTCGGCCGAGCGAGCTCTCCGCGGTCGACGGTCTCGTCCTTCCCGGTGGCGAGTCCACGACCATCGACAAGCTGACGAAGATCTTCGGCCTGCGCGACCCCCTTCGCTCCCGGATCGCAGCGGGGATGCCGGTCTACGGCAGCTGCGCGGGGATGATCCTGCTCGCCGACCGGATCCTCGACGGGCACCCGGACCAGCAGACCCTCGGGGGCCTGGACATCACGGTACGCCGCAATGCCTTCGGCCGGCAGGTCGACTCCTCCGAGTGCGACCTCCCGGTCTCCGGTGTCGAGGGCGGGCCGGTGCGGGCCGTCTTCATCCGCGCACCGTGGGTCGAGGAGTGCGGAGCCGGCGTCGAGGTCCTCGCCGCCGTCGAGGCGAAGGGGGAGTCCCACCCCGTCGTCGTGCGCCAGGGCGGCCTCCTCGCGACGAGCTTCCACCCCGAGGTCACGGGCGACCACCGAGTTCACGAGCTCTTCGTGGCGATGGTCAGGGACGCCCGATGACCGATCGGCAGGAGACGACCCGGTCGCGGGACCCGATGGAGACGGTCCTGTCGCTCGTGCGCGGCGGGGCACTGCTCGGGGCGGTGCTGCTCATGGTGTGGCTGGCCTTCAACGTCAGCCTGCCGTCGGTGGGGGAGCTGCGGGAGTGGATCGACGGATTCGGCTGGGGTAGCCGGCTGGTCTTCATCGCGGCCTACGCCGTCGTTGCCCTGACCCCCATCCCGGTGACCGTCATGGCCGTGACCGGCGGGGTGCTCTTCGGCGTCGTCGAGGGGAGTCTGCTGTCCGTGGTGGGGGCGGTCATCGGTTGCCTCGGCGCCTACTGGGTCGCGCGAGGCCTCGGGAAGGACACGGTGCTTCGCCTGCTCGGGAGGCATCGGGAGGCCATCGAGGAGCAGCTGGCCTCCGCGGGCTTTGCCGCCGTCTTCACCCTGCGGGTCCTGCCCGGCCTGCCCTACTGGCCGATCAACTACGGCGCCGGTGCGCTCGGGGTGGCCTACCGGGAGTTCGCCGTCGCCACGATGATCGCCTCCGTCCCGGGGCAGGTCTCCCTCGTGGCCGTCGGAGCCTTCGCAGCGACCCCCGACGTGGTCCATGCGATCGTGGTCGCCCTCGCGTGGGCGGTGGTGGTGATCATGACGATCTGGGCCTGGCGGGTCTGGCGCGGGACGTCGTCCCGACCACTGCCGGGTTCGGGCAGGGTGTCCGCAGGTCGGTAGGGTGAACTGCTGATCCACCCGAGGACGAGAGAGCGAGTACCGATGTCCGGCCACTCCAAATGGGCAACCACGAAGCACAAGAAGGCGGCGATCGACGCCAAGCGTGGCAAGCTCTTCGCCAAGCTCATCAAGTACATCGAGGTGGCCGCCCGCACCGGCGGCGGTGACCCCGTCGGCAACCCCACGCTCTACGACGCCATCCAGAAGGCGAAGAAGAACTCGGTCCCCAACGACAACATCGACCGGGCGGTCAAGCGCGGCTCCGGTGCGGAGGCCGGGGGCTCGAACTGGGAGGGCATCACCTACGAGGGCTACGCCCCGGGCGGTGTCGCGATCCTCATCGAGTGCCTCACCGACAACAAGAACCGCGCGGCCACCGAGGTGCGCACCGCCCTCAGTCGCAACGGCGGCAGCCTCGCCGACCCGAACTCCGTCGCCTACCTCTTCAACCGCCGGGGCGTCGTCATGGTGCCCAAGGCGGAGAAGACCGACGAGGAGCTGCTCGAGATCGTCCTCGAGGCCGGCGCCGAGGAGATCAACGACTTCGGGGAGTCCTGGCAGATCGTGTCCGAGGCGACGAACTTCGTCGACGTGCGGACCGCGCTGCAGGAGGCCGATGTCGACTACGACTCCGCCGAGGCCGTCTTCCTCCCGAGCATGGAGGTCCCGCTCGACCTCGAGGGGGCGAAGAAGATGATCCGTGTCGTCGAGGCCCTCGAGGACAGTGACGACGTGCAGAACGTCTACACCAATGGTGACGTCCCCGACGAGGTCCTCGAGCAGCTCGACGCCGAGGAGTGACCGGCGTGTCGGCGGCCGGGGCCCCGCTGCTGACACGTAGTCTCGACTTAGAACAGGTGTTCTATCCGGGGTGTGCCGCACGGCTGCCCCCGTCGGATCGAGGAGGGTGCACGTGCGCGTGCTCGGCGTGGACCCGGGACTGACCCGGTGCGGACTCGGTGTCGTCGACGGTGAGGCCCGCGCGTTGCGCATGACCGCCGTCGGCGTCGTGCGCACCACGCCCGCGCGCTCGACCGGGGACCGCCTGGCCTACCTCCAGGACGAGCTGGACACGTGGCTCGACCGCTTCGAGCCGGACTCGATCGCCCTCGAGCGCGTCTACGCCGCGGAGCACGTCCCCACCGTCATGACCACCGCCCAGGTCAGCGGCCTCGTCCTCGTCGCCGGCGCCCGACGCGGGCTGCCCGTCGTGCTGCACACCCCGACCGAGGTCAAGGCCGCGGTCACCGGCTCCGGCCGCGCCGACAAGGCCCAGGTCACCTCGATGGTCACCCGGCTGCTGTCCCTGACCGAGCCGCCCAAGCCCGCCGATGCGGCGGATGCGCTGGCTCTGGCCATCTGCCACCAGTGGCGGGGCACCGCCCAGGTGCGCCGGGAGCTGGCTGCCGCGAGCGAGCGCGCCCGCCAGCGATCGGTGGCCGCCCGGTGATCGCCTCGGTCCGGGGGTCCGCCTCCCACGTCGGGCTCGACCGCATCGTCGTCGATGTCCACGGCGTCGGTCTGCTCGTCCACACCCCTCCGGCCGTCGCCGCCGGCTGCCGCCACGGATCCGAGGTCGAGCTTGCGACGAGCATGATCGTGCGCGAGGACTCGATGACCCTCTACGGCTTTGCCGCGGGGGGGGAGCGCGACACCTTCGAGCTGGCCCAGACCGTGACCGGGGTCGGTCCCCGGGTGGCCATGGCGCTGTTGTCCGTGCTCAGCCCCGAGGAGCTGGCGACGGCCGTGGCCGCAGACGACATCACGACCCTGACCAAGGTCCCGGGCATCGGCAAGAAGGGGGCGGAGCGCATCGCCCTCGAGCTGCGCGGCAAGCTGCCGGAGGTGCCCGGCGGTGCCGCGACGACCCCGGCCTCGGCCGGGTCGGGGGGCTGGCAGGACCAGGTCAGTGAGGCGCTCGTCGGGCTCGGCTACTCGGCGAAGCAGTCGGCAGAGGCCGTCGAGACGGTCGGTCGTGACGCCGACGGTTCGGCGCCCACCGACGTGTCCACCGCACTCAAGGCCGCGCTGCAGGTGCTCGCCCGGTGAGCGACGACGGCTTCAGCTCCGAGATCCGGGTCGCCGCGGACGAGCCCCGCGAGGGGGACGGCTCCTTCGACGCAACGGCCCGGGTCGTCGACGCCGGAAGCACCGATGACGACGGGGTCGTCGAGGCCGCCCTGCGCCCCCGACGCCTCGCGGACTTCCCCGGTCAGCCCAAGGTGCGCGACCAGCTCGGGCTCGTCCTCGAGGCGGCGCGCCGCCGGGCCGCGCCGCCGGACCACATCCTGCTCTCCGGCCCTCCCGGGCTCGGCAAGACCACCCTGGCGATGATCGTCGCCGCCGAGCTCGAGCAGC
>JBQGNO010000170.1:0-6163 GCA_052087725.1 Janibacter sp.
CAACCCCATCGTCGTCGACGAGACGGTCGCCGAGCAGGCCCGCACCGCGCTCGACCGGATGCTCGCGCTGCCCGGGGCGGCTCCGAAGGCCTGACAGGCTGGACCCGTGGACGAGACGGAACTGTTGGCCCGGACCGCAGCCAACCGACGGCTCTTCGCCGATGTCCTCGACGACCTGGGCGAGGCCCACGCGCGCGACGCGACGCTCTGCGCAGGGTGGGACGTGCGGACCCTCGCCGGCCACCAGCTGCAACCGATCCGGGTCCCGTCGTGGCGCTTCATGATCACAGCCGCCCGTCAGCGCTCGATGGCGCGGGCCTGTGACGTCCACGCCGCCCGGCTCGGTGATCGCCCTCTGGCCGAGACCGCCGCTGAGCTCCGGCGACTCTCCGACGCCGGATCGAAGCCCTGGTACATCGGCTGGGCCGGGCCCTTCACCGACTCGTGCATCCACCTGCGTGATCTCGCCGAGCCGCAGGGTCTGGACGTCACGGCCCCGCTCGAGGACTGGCGTGCGGCGCTGGAGATCATCGTCTCGCCCCGGGGCCGGGAGTCCTTCCTCCCCGTCACGGGACTGCTCGACGGCCTGCGCTGGGAGGCGACGGACACCGACTGGAGCCACGGCGAAGGGAGTCCCGTCACCGGCACGGCCGAGGCGCTCGCCATGGTGATGTCCGGCCGGCCCGCCTACCTCGATCGGCTCTCGGGCGAGGGCTCGGCGAGTGTGGAGGAGCGGTTGGACCCCTGAGGCGGACGCGCCGGCCCGGGCCCATCGCGGGGCCGCAGGTCACTCCTCGCCGAGGAACTCCTGCAGCCCACCGAGGTCGTCGGTGTTGATGTGGTCGACACCCGCGGCCCTCAGCTCGCGCCAGAGGTTCTCCCTCGCGGTGCCGGCGATGTCGTTCGTCGCCCAGAAGCGGACTCGGTGACCGTCCGCGTGGGCCTGCTCGACGTAGGCGTGCAACCGCTCCCGCTCGGCCGACGGCATCGGGCCGACGCCCTGCCAGGTGAAGAGCGTCGTCCAGTTCTCGCTGACCAGAGGCATGAGCTCGGGGTCGGTCCCGGTGCCGACATCGCCGGAGCGACCGTCGTAGAAGGAGTAGCGCGTCGTGGCCGACTCCATGTCCGCGCGGGGGCGGTTGCCGCTGATCACGGCCTCCACCGCGCGCTCCTTGACCTTGCCCTTGTGCACGCGGGTGAAGATCTGTCGGTGCTCCTCGAGCTCATCCTCGATGGCCTGCCAGGTCGCCGGGCCCTCGCTCTTGATGTCGATGAGGAGCTGGAAGTCGCCCGTGTGGCCGGGGTAGATCTGCTGGCCGCCCCGGGTTGCCACCTCGGACAGCGGGTCGAGGTAGGCCTCCTCGAGGGTGGGTGCGTCCGCGAGCTCCCACGAGTCGTGCGCCACGCGCAGCTCACCGTCGACCAGCCAGACGTCGGCCTCCACGGAGGTGAAGCCGTGCTCCAGCGCGTCCAGCAGGGGACGGTCGTGCTCGTAGTCGTTGTGGGCGTGCGCCTGAGGCAGCGGCGTACCCAGATCGACGGGCGCGGCGACGGCGGCACCGGCGGGCAGGCTCAGGGCGAGCACCGCCGCGGCGGTGGTGAGGGCGCGGGAGGCAAGGGTCATGAGGGCATCCTCGCCCACCGGTGGTGAACGCCCGCCCAACTCCGGCGGAACGCCTCAGCCCATCAGGCGGAGCGGACCATCCCGGTCTCGTCGAGGAGGGGGTTGTGCGCGACGGGGACGCGCTCCCCTTCGCTCGGCGCGCCGGGAGCGGTGCCATGACCGAAGGGGGAACCACCCAGCTGCTCGCGGCCGTGCGGCTCGAGCCAGGTGGAGAAGTCCGGCCCGGCGGGGACGATGCCGGTCGGATTGATGTCGAGGTGGGTCTCGTAGTAGTGGCTCTTGATGTGCGTGAAGTCGATGGTGTCACCGAAGCCGGGCGTGGTGAAGAGGTCTCGCGCGTAGGCCCACAGCACCGGCATCTCGGAGAGCTTGGACCGGTTGGCCTTGAAGTGCCCGTGGTAGACGGCGTCGAAACGCGCCAAGGTGGTGAAGAGGCGCACGTCGGCCTCGGTGATGTGCTCGCCCATGAGGTACCGGCGGGTGGCGAGGCGCTCCTCGAGCCAGTCCATCGCCGTCCAGAGACGGTCGTAGGCAGCCTCGTACGCAGCCTGGTCACCGGAGAAGCCGCAGCGGTACACGCCGTTGTTGATCTCGGTGTAGACGCGCTTGTTGACGGCCTCCATCTCCTCGCGCAGGTGCTCGGGCCACAGGTCCGGGGCACCCTCGCGGTGGAACTCGCGCCACTGCGTTGAGAAGTCGAGGGTGATCTGCGGGAAGTTGTTGGTCACGACCTCACCGGAGGGGATGTCGACGACGGCCGGGACGGTGATCCCCTTCGGGTAGTCGGGGAAGCGCTTGAGGTAGGCGTCCTTGATCCGCGGGATCCCGAGCACGGGGTCGAGGTGGCCCTCGTCGAGGTCGAAGGTCCAGCTGTCGGCGTCGTGCGTCGGGCCGGTCACCCCCATGGAGATGGCGTCCTCGAGCCCGAGCAGGCGCCGGACGATGATCGTCCGGTTCGCCCACGGGCACGCCCGGGAGACCACGAGGCGGTACCGACCCGGCTCCACGGGCCACTCACCGGTGCCGTCGGAGGTGATCCGGTCCTCGATGTAGGTCGTGTCGCGCTGGAAGTCCTTCTCCACGTAACTGCCCTGAGTCATACCACCACATTAGTTGAACCCTAAATCATTTGTCCAGTGGGCGGTTCCACCGGCAGGAAGGGGGTCAGCGAGGCCGGCCCGATGGGCGCACCTCCGCGGGCGACGCCGGTCTCCCCGAGCATGGGGCTGTCCCCATGGTCAGCACCGGGCCCGACGGTGAGGATGGGCGCATGCGCGCAGCGATCAGACAGCGGTACGGAGGCCCCCACGTCATCCGCCTCACCGATCTGCCCGACCCCTCGCCCGGCCCGGGCGAGCTCCTGGTCCGCGTGCACGCCACGACCGTGAGCCGGACCGACAGCGCCTACCGCTCGGGGAAGCCCTGGGTCAACCGTCTGGTGTGCGGGTGGCCGCGGCCTCGGGTCGAGGTGCTGGGATCGGAGTTCGCCGGTGTCGTGGCCGGCCTGGGTGAAGGCGTCGACGGGTATGCCCTCGGCGACCGGGTCGTGGGCTTCGTCGACGGTCGCCCCGGCGCCCATGCCGAGCTGCTCACGGTGCCCGTGGACGGGATGGTCACCCGCGCGCCGGCCGCCCTCGAGCTGGCCGACGTGGCGCCGACCATGGAGGGGGGCCACTACGCACACGCGTGCCTGCGCGTCACCGGGGTGGGCCGTGGCGACCGCGCCCTCGTCCACGGAGCGACCGGCGCCATCGGGAGCGCGCTCGTCCAGCTGCTGCACGCCGAGGGCGTCACGGTGACAGCGGTGTGCGACCGCCTGCCTCCCGACCGCCCGGGACTCCTCGAGGCACTCGGCGCCGACCACGTCGTCGACCTTCGCAGCGGCGGGTTGTCCACTGCCGGCGACGGCTTCGATGTCGTCGTGGACGCGACCGGGCACCTCCCCTTCGCCCGTGCTCGGGCCCTGCTGCGGCCCGGCGGCGCCTACGTCTCCTCCGACCTCGGTCGTGGCGGTCACAACCTCGCTCTCGCCGCCGTCGGCCCGCTCGCGCGGGCACTGGGGTGGCGGCACGTGCGCTTCCCGCTGCCGCGGGCGAGCACCGCGCTGGCGGCACACCTGCGTGACCTCGTGGCGGAGGGACGCTACCTGCCTGTCGTCGACCGCACGTACACCTTCGACCGGCTGCGGGAGGCGTACTCCTACGTCGACACCGGCCGCAAGGTGGGCTCGGTCGTCGTCACGATGCCGGCGGCATCAGCCCAGGGATCCTGACACCTGCTCGTGCGTGGCCGCGTCGAAGGCGACGATCCGCACCTCCCGGACCTCCGTCGTGGCGGCGCCGATCGTCTCGATCGCGGCCGCGATCGCATCGTCCTTGGGCCAGCCGTAGATCCCGGCGCTGATCAGCGGGAAGGCCACCGAGGCAGCCCCGAGCTCGTCGGCGACCTCGAGCGAGCGCCGGTAGCAGGAGGTCAGCAGTGAGCGGTCACGTTGTCCGGCAGCATGGTTGGGCCCCACGGTGTGGATGACCCAGCGCGAAGGGAGGTCCCCCGCGGTCGTCCACCCGGCCTCACCGGTCGGGAGGCCATCGGGGAAACGCGAGATGCAGTCCTCGAGCACCGCCGACCCGCCAGCCCGGTGGATCGCGCCGTCCACTCCCCCGCCGCCGCGCATGGCGCTGTTGGCGGCGTTGACGATCGCGTCGACCTGCTGGGTCGTGATGTCTCCCTGCACTGCGGTGAGGCTGCCCATGAGGCCAAGTCTCCCCCTTCGCCGACCCCCGCTCAATGCGCACGAAGGGGGCTGCCCGCCCACCGGGGTCCGCGGACTCACGTCTCCTCCTTCGCGAGTCGGGCCACGGCCCGCTCGAGCCGCTGCGCCCGGGCAGTCTCCGTGCGAGCCGTCACGAGGTCGAGGATCACCGCGTAGCGGTCGGTCCGGCCCAGTGCCGCGAAGGCGGCGTCGGCGCGCGCATCAGCCGTGAGAGCCGCCGCCAGATCCGGCGGGACGGTGGCGTCCTTCTGGGAGACGTACGCCGCCTCCCAACGGCCGTCGGCCTTCGCGGCCTCGACCTCGGCCAGTCCGGCCGGACGCATCCGTCCGGCCGCCGTGAGCTCCTCCACCTTGGCGACGTTCACCCGGGACCACCGGCTGCGGGGACGCCGCGGCACGTACTTCTGGAGGTAGTACTGATCGTCGAGGGACCGACGCTGCCCGGAGATCCACCCGTGGCACAGACCGACGTCGACGGCCTCGTCCGAGGTCATCGACGGGATGCCGGACCCCTTCTTGGCCAGCTTGAGCCAGACGCCGGCCTGCTCGCCGACGTGGTCCTCCAACCATCGGTCGAAGACCTCGGCATCGCGGAAGGCGATGACCTCGGCCCCGTCGCCCCCGGGCACGCTCGCCCTGCTCATGACCCTCCGTCCGGTCCGCCGCTGCGCATGGCTGCGGCGACCTGCTCGACCTCCCGCTGCCACACCTCCCCCGGCACCGGCGGCAGGATGTCGTCCCACTCGACGGCGAAGGATCCGATGACCTGCGGCAGCCGCGCCGGGCGGACCATCGCCAGCACGTGCAGGTGCGCGCTGCCGTCGCCCCACTTGCCCAGGTGCACCCGGCCGGCGTTCGGCAGGGCGAGCATCGCGTTGTGCAGGCGCAGGGTCAGCCGGCCGAACTCCCCCGCGAGGTCCTCGGACATGTCCCCGAAGTCCATGTGCTCACGGGTCTGCAGCCACAGGGCCAGCAGGCCGCCGCGGCCGGCACGGTTCGCCGAGAGGGTCCATCTCTCGTTGCCCCAGACCACGCCCTCCTCCGGGTGGTCGCACCGCCAGCAGGGGTTCCCCCCTTCGCCATCGCGCACGCGGTCGGCCTCGGTCGGCGACTGGAGCTCCCGGGCCGCGATCCGGCCATCCTGCGCGACCCAGGGGAAGGCGTCCCACTCGACGAAGCCCAGGTCCGGCGCATCCGCGCGGGTGCGGGTCAGCTCGTAGATCTCCTCAGCGCTCTGTGGCATGGGGCCAGTCTCGCCGAACCCCGCACAAAGAGCGTGAACCCCGCTGCGCGCGCAGCGGGGTTCACGGACAACGAGCGGGGGTCAGCGGGTGGAGGGCATCGCACCCAGCCGGGCGAGCAGGAGCGCCTCGGCGGTACAGACCTTCTCGAACTCCGCCAGGTGCAGCGACTCGTTCGCCCCGTGCGCACGGGTGTCCGGGTCCTCGACGCCGGTGACGAGGATGGCGGCGTGGGGGAACTTCTCCGCGAAGGCCTGGACGAAGGGGATCGACCCGCCGATCCCGACGTCGACCGGGTCGTTGCCCCACGCGTCGGCGAAGGCCGCCCTGGCCTGGTCGTAGACGGGGCCGGTCGCGTCGGCGGCGAAGCCCCAGCCCTGCTCGTCCAGCTCGACCTCGACGCTCGCCCCCCACGGGGCATGGTCGGCCAGGTGCGTCTGCAGCGCGGCCCACGCCTCGGCCGGGTCCTGGGTCGGGTTGAGGCGCAGGTTGATCTTGGCGCTGGCGCTGGCATTGAGCACGTTG
>JBQGNO010000171.1:0-6112 GCA_052087725.1 Janibacter sp.
CTGCAGGGCTTGTCCACGTTGACTGGTGCGTAGTCGAGGAGCGATCCCGAGTGTCGGCGGATCCTTCCTTCAACGTCACGAAGCCGACCACCTTGGTGAAGCGCAAGTCCGGTGTGGGTGGGTCGAGGCTATAGCGATGTCGTCCCCCGCAGTGCGGCTGCCTCCGGTAGGCGCGCGACACTGTGCTCGGTTCGGGGATTCCCGGCGTGCCTGTGGATTCTCGAGATGCGGTGGCGCGAGAAGTCCGTACCGTGCTTCTGGTGCGAACCGGGGAGGTTCACACCAGGACGCCACGCCACAGGAAGGGGGAGCCGGTCATGGATGCGGTCGAGACGGTCGAGACCGAGGTGCGCGAGCTGATCCGTCGCACCGGCCTGGACCCGGTGCGCGAGACCGGCGAGGTCGCCGATCTCGTGCGCGCCGCGGTCAGCGACTACGACGAGCGCAGCACCCACGGCGGGCTCCCGGTCCTGGGCAATGTCGAGGCGGCCGTCAAGGCGGTGCTCGACACGGTGGCCGGCTTCGGGCCGCTGCAGCGGTACTTCGACGACCCGCTGGTCGAGGAGATCTGGATCAACAGCCCCAGCCAGGTCTTCATCGCCCGCAACGGCGTGGCTGAGCTGACGACCACCGTGCTCACCAGCGATGAGGTCCGTGACCTGGTGGAGAAGATGCTCAAGTCCTCCGGGCGCCGGATCGACCTGTCCGCGCCCTTCGTCGACGCCACGCTGCCCGACGGGAGCCGGTTGCACGTGGTCATCCCGGACATCACGCGGGACCACTGGTCGGTCAACATCCGCAAGTTCGTCGTCAAGGCCGACCATCTCGACGACCTCGTGCGTCTGGGCACCCTGACCAAGGAGGCCTCGACCTTCCTCCAGGCCGCGGTGGTCGCCGGGCTGAACGTCCTCGTCGCCGGCGGGACCCAGGCCGGCAAGACGACCCTGCTCAACTGCCTCTCCTCGGCGCTGCCCCCTCGCGAGCGGGTCATCACCTGCGAGGAGGTCTTCGAGCTGAAGATCCCCAAGCGCGATGTCGTGGCGATGCAGTGCCGGCAGCCGAGCCTCGAGGGGACCGGTGAGATCCCCCTTCGTCGGCTGGTCAAGGAGGCCCTGCGGATGCGGCCCTCCCGGATCATCGTCGGTGAGGTGCGGCAGGCGGAGAGCCTCGACCTGCTCCTCGCCCTCAATTCGGGCCTGCCGGGCATGTGCACGATCCACGCCAACTCGGCCCGTGAGGCCGTGACGAAGATGTGCACGCTCCCGCTGCTCGCCGGAGAGAATGTCGGCTCCCGCTTCGTCGTGCCGACCGTTGCCGGGTCGATCGACCTCGTCGTCCACGCAGCCCTTGAGGCCGACGGCACCCGCAAGGTCCGCGAGATCGTCGGGCTCCCGGGACGCATCGAGAACGACGTCGTCGAGATCAGCGACATCTTCACCACCCGCGAGGGGCGGCTCGTGCGGGCCGACGGGTACCCGCCGCACCGTGATCGCTTCGAGCGTGCTGGGTACGACCTGGCTGCGCTGCTCGCCGGCGGTCGCCCGTGACCGGCGTCCTCGTGGGGGCCCTGCTCGGTGCCGGCCTCTTCCTCATCTGGTGGTCCGCCTGGCCGCAGGAGCAGGCGCACGTGCGTGAGCCGCAGGAGCACCGCGTCCTACGCCGGCTGCGCGATGAGCTCGCCCAGGCCGGGTATCGGGGGATCGGCCCGGTCGGCCTGCTCGTCGCCTGTGCCATCGCCTTCCTCCTGGTCTTCGTCACCGTCACCGCGATGACGACCGTGCCGGCCATCGCCCTCTGCTTCGCGGTGATGGCCGGATGGGTCCCGGTGGCCGTCGTGCGGATGCGGGCGCGATCGCGCCGTGCCCACCTGCGCGAGCTGTGGCCGGATGTCGTCGACAATGTCACCTCGGCCGTGCGGGCCGGGCTCGCACTGCCCGAGGCCCTCGCCCAGCTCTCGATGCGCGGGCCCGAGGAGCTGCGCCCGGCGTTCACCGACTTCGCGAGCGACTACCGCACGACCGGTCGCTTCAACGACTGCCTCGACCGGCTCAAGGATCGTGTGGCCGACCCGGTGGGTGACCGTCTCGTGGAGTCGCTGCGGATCGCCCGCGAGGTCGGTGGCTCCGACCTCGGGTCCCTCCTGCGGACCCTGTCGACCTTCCTGCGCGAGGATGCGCGCACCCGCAGTGAGCTGGAGACCCGGCAGTCCTGGACGGTCAATGCCGCCCGGCTGGCCGTCGCCGCCCCCTGGATCGTGCTCGCTCTCCTGTCGACCCGCCCGGAGTCCGTGCAGGCCTACAACAGCGCGGCGGGGGTGGCCGTTCTCGCCGTCGGAGCAGCGGCGACACTGCTCGCCTACCGGCTCATGGTCCGGATCGGTCGCCTCCCCGAGGAAGAACGGGTACTGCGATGACCGACCTCGTGCACTCCATCGGTCTCGGCCGCAGCGGCGCGCTGCTCGGCCTCCTCCTCGCGCTCGGGGCGCTGCTCGTCCACCAGGGACTGCCACGACACCGTCAGGCCACGCTCGACGACCGTCTTGCCCCATACCTGCGGGACACCCCGAAGCCCTCCCGGCTGCTCGCGACGCCGGAGGTGCCCCTGACGGCAGTGATCCCGACCGTGCTCCGGCCGCTCGTCAGCGACCTGGCCCGCCGGGTCGAGTCGATCCTCGGTGGGACGAGCTCCGTTCGACGCCGACTGCTCCGCGCCGGACGCGAGCCGGACACGGACCACTTCCGTGCCGAGCAGGTCGTCTACGGCTTCGGCGGGGCAGCGCTCGGCGGCTTTCTCGGCGTCGTCTTCGTCACCAGTGAGGGCCGGTCGCCGGTCTTCCTCCTCGTGCTCGTCGTCCTCGGCTTCGCCTGCGGCGTCGTCTACCGCGACTCGAGCCTGTCCAAGGAGGCTGACCGCCGCGAGGCGAAGATGCTCGCCGAGTTCCCCACGGTCGCCGAGCTGCTCGCGCTCGCCGTCGGAGCCGGGGAGGGAGCCGCCGGGGCGCTGGAGCGGGTCGTGCGCCTCTCCCAGGGGGAGCTGTCCGACGAGCTCGGCCGGTGCCTTGCGGATGCCCGGGCCGGGGCCAGCCTGCCCACCGCACTGCAGGGACTCGCCGATCGCACCGGGCTGACCTCGCTCACCCGCTTCGTCGACGGGATCGTCGTCGCCGTCGAGCGCGGCACCCCGCTCGCGGATGTCCTGCGGGCGCAGGCCCAGGACGTGCGGGAGGAGGGCCGCCGCCAGATCATGGAGGCCGGCGGCAAGAAGGAGATCGCGATGATGGTCCCGGTCGTCTTCGGCGTGCTCCCCGTGACCATCCTCTTCGCCCTTTTTCCGGGACTGGGGTTCTTCCAGTTCCAGATGTGACCGATGCACCACCGCCACGAAGGAGATCACCCATGTCCGACCCACTCATCAAGGCCCACATCCACGTGCGTACCGCTACCCGCCGGGCGGCCACGCGCCTGCGCGACGAGACGGGCGACGTCCCCGGCTGGGTGCTCATCACCCTGATGACCGCGGCCCTCGTCACCGGTATCTGGGCGATCGCCGGCGAGCAGCTGAAGAGCATGTTCGAGAGCGCCCTGGAGGGTGTCACCGGCCCGGACAAGGTCCACAACTGATCATGACCCGCAGGCTCGGGGACGACACCGGATCCGCGGTCGTCGACTTCACCCTGACCTCCGCGCTGCTGCTCTTCGTCTTCCTCGCGGTCTTCCAGCTCGGTCTGGCGCTTCACGTGCGCAACACGCTCGTCTCCTGCGCCTCCGAGGGGGCGCGATACGGGGCCAGAGCGGGGTCGAGCCCCGAGCAGGGTGCCCAGCGCGCCCGGGAGCTCATCGACCGCTCGCTCTCGGAGCGCTACTCCGAGGGAGTGTCCACGCGCGTCGAGACCACCGGCGCCGGCGTCGAGGTCGTCGTCGTGGACGTGAGCGCACCCGTGCCGATCGTCGGCCCGATCGGCCCGAGCGAGGGCTTCGACGTGCGTGGTCGGGCCTTCCTGGAGGAGCAGTGAGCACGTGGCGGGCGCGGCTCTCGGACGAAGGGGGGACCGCCGTCATCGAGTTCGTGTGGTTGGCGATCCTCCTGCTCATCCCGCTGATCTACCTGATCCTCTGCCTCGCCCGGCTGCAGGCCGGCTCCTATGCCGTGACCCAGGGTGCACGTGAGGCTGCGCGTGCCTACGTCACCGCCGACGACGACCAGTCGGGGCAGGCTCGGGCCCGTGCCGCATCCGACATCGCCGTCGAGGACCAGGGCTTCGCCGGGCAGGGAGACCTGTCCGTGACGTGCTCGACCGCCCCCTGCCTGTCGCCGGGCGGGTCCTTGACCACCGAGGTCACGGTGAGCGTTCCCCTGCCGCTCGTCCCCGCCTTCTTCCGTGACGTGGTCCCGGTGGAGATCCCCGTTTCCGCGACCCAGGTGGCCCCGGTCCCGGAGTACGAGGTGCGATGAGCCCCCTTCGCTCTCTCGCCACGCGCCTGGGCGCCCATGTCGGGGTGCGCGCCCGGGACGACCGCGGGCAGCTGTCCATCCTCATCCTCGGGCTGACCGTCATCGCCATGACGCTGATCATCGGTGGGCTGGCCGTCACCTCGGTGCAGATCTCGCGGATGCGGCTGCTCGATGCCGCCGACTCGGCCGCCCTCGAGGCGACCGACGAGGGGACCGAGCGCATCTATGACCAGGGGCTGGGGGAGACGCTGCCCCTGAGCGACGACGTCGTGCGGCGCAGTGCGGCTTCGCACCTCGCGAGCCGCGACCGGCCCCACGGGGTGGAGAGCTGGTCGGTGGCCTCGGGCACCGGCAGCCCCGACGGGCGCACCGCCGTGGTTCGGCTGCGGGGAGAGGCCGACCTCCCGCTCGTCGGGGGACTTCTGGAGTCGATGGGCGGGTCGGTGACGGTGACCGTCGAGTCGAGGGCTCGTGCCGATGTGGTCGAGGATGATTCCTGATCGTCGGCTGCCCTCCCGGAGAGGGCAACGACCTGACACGATGACGATCGCGGACGCACACTGTCCAGCGTCATCAGGAGGTAGGCACGTGGAAGAGCAGCGGTCGGTGGACGAGCCCGAGGTGCCCGGCGAGGACACGACCGCGCCCGAGGTCGAGGCCGACACGTTGACCGACTCCGACTCCGACGCCGACTCCGACTCCGACTCCACGAGTGATGACACGACCGTCATCGCCACCCGCCACACGGCCGATGACGACACCGAGGCAGAGGCCGACGAGGACACCGAGCCCGAGCCACCCCAGGTCGTGCAGACCTCGAGCGGCGACGTGCGCCCGGCCGGGGACACGGACACCGAGACGATCCCGGCGGATGAGTTGAGCGACCCCGACCGGATGCACGAGCACCCGGATGCCCGACCGATCGCGCGGGTCTCCCTGCCGCCGACCCTGACCTTGCTGCTGGGGCTCGCCGCGGGCGTCATCGCCATCGCGGGACTGAAGCAGGTCGCCGGGATCGTCGCGCCGACCTTCCTCGCGGCGACCCTGATCATCGCCGTCTACCCGGTCTACAAGGTCCTGCGCAAGCTCCTCACCGGCGCGATCGCCGGCCTGCTGCTCATCGTCATGCTCTACGGGATCCTCGCCGCGCTCGGTGCCTCGATCGGGATCGCGGCGAGCCGCTTCGCCAACGAGCTGGCCAAACCGGAGTACGTGAGCACCTTCACCGGTCTGATCAGCGAGGCCCGGTTCAAGCTGGCCGAGTACGGGGTCGAGGCCGCGGAGATCGACGAGGCCATCGCCAACTTCGACGTGCGCAATCTCGCCGGTATCGCGACCTCCCTGGCCAACGCGGTCACCGGTCTGACGACGACGATGCTCTTCCTCATGACGGTGATGATCTTCCTCGTCATGGATGCCGGGGGGTTCAGCCACCGCCTCGAGGCCATCCACCGTCACAAGCCCGACGTCGCCGACGCGCTCGTGGACTTCGGGCACCGGGTGCGCAGGTACTGGATCGTCTCCACGATCTTCGGTCTCATCGTCGCGGCCATCGACTACGTCGCGCTCGTCTGGCTCGGGGTCCCCCTGGCGATGACCTTCGCCCTGCTGTCCTTCGTGACGAACTACATCCCCAACATCGGCTTCGTCCTCGGCCTCA
>JBQGNO010000172.1:0-6109 GCA_052087725.1 Janibacter sp.
CTCTTCGGGCTCTTCCTCCGGCGGTGCTTCCTGCTCCGCGTCCGACGGCTCCGCGTCCGAGGGCTCCTCGGCCGGCGCCTCCTCGGACTGGTCACCGGCTTCGGGCTCGCCTCCGTCGTCCTCGTCATCCTCGACCAGCTCGCCCTCGACCTCCTCGATCTGCGAGGCGAGGCCCCGCAGTGAGTCCGAACGGTCCTTGAGGCTGTCGGAGAGAGTGTTCATCCGGTTCGTGAGGATCGCGGTAGCCGCGGCCTGCGCGGCCTGCATCAGCTCACCGGTCACCTCCCCCTTGAGCTCGGCCAGTCGCGGATTCGACTCGACCATCTCGGCCAGCTGCTTGGCCAGCACCTTCGGGTCGGTGCTGATCTGCTTGCCGGCCAACATGCCGGCCAAGCTGAGAGCCAGCCTCATCTTCTTGCCACGACCGAGCAGATAGCCGGCGGTGACCCCGGCGATGATGCGCGCTTCGGCACCCATGGATGCCTCCTGTGCTTCGTTGCAGGTGGTGCGGACCATGGGGCACTACCCCCGGCACCGAGCGCAAAACCGGCAATCGACGAGCGGTCGCGGTGATCACCCTCTACCCCGGACGACTCGTCGCCGCCCCGGCAACCGTCAGAGCACGGAGCGCAGGTGCACCCCCGCCTGCGCGTAGAGCCGCTCGATGCCGCTGCGTGCCTCGCTGGTGGTGGGCAGGAGGGACAGGACGTGCATCCCCGACTCCTCGCGCATCACCCACGAGGTGGCATTGCTGTTCCGTCCTCCCCGGGAGACGAGGACGGCGTCGGCATCACCCCAGGTCGTGGCACCCGGCAGGTGGCGCAGGTCCATGTAGGAGAGCATGAACTGCTCCCCGACCTGTGAGAGCTTGACGCCGAGGGCCTGCTCGACCACGTCGTAGACCTTCATGGCCGGCAGCTCCGACGCCGCGCGGGCGTCACGGAAGGACTGCCGGACCCGGCCGGCGACCTCGACGAGGTCCCCCGGCGCGAGATCGATGTGGACGGGCATGACGTTGATGAACCACCCCGCGGCCAGCAGCCACTCGGGGGCGTTCCGCGTGTGGACGGGGTTGAGGAACCGTAGGTTCGTCGCGTCCGCCAGGTCCCGTGCGGCCAGGCCGATTGCGGCATAGACCAGGTGCGTGGTGCGCGTGCCGAGCCGCTCGGCAGCCTCGTCGAGGGCCGCGGCCTCCTCGCCGCCGAGCAGCAGGCGGTGATCGTGCTCGAGCTCCGCCGGCTCGTCGACGGTCGTCCCCAGAGGAAGGGGGAAGCGCCCGAGCTCCTGGTCACCGGCGAACCAGAAGTCCGCCCATCCGGCCAGCGAGGGGTGGTCGGCGCCGACATCGGCGACGCGCTCGCGCTCGGCCTGGGCGAAGTCCATGAAGTCGCCCACGGGCGGCAGCTCGACCGTCGGACCGCCGGTCTCCTCACCGTAGAGCGCCTCGAGCTCGAAGAACACGAGGAAGAAGGAGAAACCGTCGGTGTAGCTGTGGTCCAGACCGAGGTAGAAGATCGTCTCGTCCTCGCCCGCCACGGCCCGGAAGGAGAAGCCGATCCGGCCCAGCGGGTTGCAACCCGCCCGGAAGTCGTCGCTGACCCGCTCGTTGACCTCCTCGGCGGCAATGCCCCCTTCGTCCTCCACCGTGAAGGCGATGTCCTCGTCGTCGAGGTCGACCCGTGCCCAGCCCGTCGGGCGCTCCTCATCCGCGACGAACCACCCGTGCATCACCCCGTGCCGACGCACCCACCGGGTGAGCGCACGGGCCATGGCGTCGGCGTCGAGGCGCCCGGGGATCCGGTAGGTGAAACCGAGCCAGATGTCCTCCTGCTCACCGGTGTCGCTGGTCTCCGTGCGCAGGTCGAGGTGGGCGGCCTGCATGAAGGAGGGCAACCGCTCCCCCGGGATCGCCGCGGCGATGGCGCCCTCCATTGCGGCCGTCGGCTCGAAGGTGAGGTAGCGGCCGCCGATGGCGGAGCGCTCGGTGATGCGGCTCATCTTCATCATGGGGTGGCCTCCTGGAGGACGTCGAGGTGGGCGGACGAAGCAGTGGTCTCGGCCTCGACGAGCCGCGCGAAGCGCTCGGCGACACCATCCAGCCAGGTCCTGGCCCCGGGGGCGAGAGCCAGGCGAGTCGCGAGGGAGACGCCGTCGGGAAGGATCGTCAACCAGATGTGCGACTGGCTGCTCGGTGGGACGTCCCCGAGATGGATCCCGGCGCCCAATGGGCTCCACCACTCGTGGCCGTCGATGCGGGACCCGTCGATGATCGACAGCACGATCTGTGGCTCGACGGGGATCTCGAGGAGCCGGTGCACCAGTCCGAGCGGAAGCGCGGCTGCCGGAGCGACCTCCCGCCAGGTACGTACGCCCTCGAGGACCCAGTCGCGGGTCGTGGCATCGGCGGGCATGGACAGCGACAGCGGGGCGACGCCGGCGAACCAGCCGACGGACTCGCCCCACAGGGACGACGGGCGACCGTGCGTCGACATGAGCACGTGGGCGTCGTCGCCGAGCGCCCGCATGAGGATCGCCGTCCAGAGCATCCCGGTCGGGATCCCCTCTGCCGCGTAGTGGAGGGCCAGATCGGCGGCGACCTCTCCGCCGCAGACGTCGTGCCGGATGAGCCCGTGGTCGTAGTGGCCGCCATGGACGATGCCGGACTCCTCTGGCGCACAGGGGACCCGGCCCCCGGCGAGGAAGTCGCGCCACGGCTCGAGGCGGGGATCGTCGGAGTGGGTCGTCTCCCCGAGGGAGATCTCCAGCTCCGCCGTGTCGACGTGGCTCGGCGACGTGTGCGGCTCGTGCACGCCGCCCACGATCGCGGTGTGGATACCGGCGATGGCGCCGACCCCGGCATAGGCGGAGAGCCCGTCGAAGGTCACGTGGTCGAAGGCCGCGTGCAGGACGTGGCCGTGCTCGACGGCGACGGTGAAGAAGGCACAGGCGGGCCGGTGTGTGGGGTGGCAGCTCGCGGCGAACTCACGGGCCAACAGCTCCCGCACCGCCTCCGGGTCGTGCTCACCCAGAGCCGTCGGGGTGAAGGTGACGTCGTCGGCGTCGAGGGTGCGGCGCTGAGGGGCGCCGTCGACGAGGCGAAGGTGGCTGCGCAGCGACTCGTGCTGCCGGAACCACGCACCGAGGGTCTCGGCGACGGACTCGGGGGTGGCCTCCGGGAGGAGGACGGACAGGCCGATCCAGGCCGACCACTCCGACGTGCCGTCAGGGTCCTCGTGGAGCCGGCCGAGCTGGTCGTAGCTCGGCGGACGGGGATCGATCGGGGCGCTGTTCCAGCGCTCGAGGGTCGTGACGTCGAGGTCCCATCGGGTGACGTCACCGCCGCTCAGGTCCTGGTGAACCAGCGTGCAGGGGATCAAGCGGGCCTCCATGTCGACGGAACTGGGCGCGGCAAGCGTCGCAGCGGCCGGGGCGGCTCGCGACTCGAGAGGATGTGATCTCAATCGCGTTGCCTCCGAGTGCGATTGGTCACCAAATGCGCACTCCGGTCGCGACCGGTCACACAGGTGGCACGCTGTGCCTGTGAGTAGACACCGCGTCCGGAAGGCCACCCTCCTGCATCGTCTGGGGACCCTGACCGGACGCCACCCGTGGGCCGTCGTGACCACGTGGCTCGCCCTCGTCGCGGCCTTCTTCGCGCTCGCCCTCGGTGGGGTCACGGGTCAAGGACTCTTCGACCAGCTGCACAGCGGGGACGCGACCACGCCGGGCGAGGCACAGGACGCCAGGGAGCGGCTCGCGGATGCCGGCGGTGGTGAGCTCGCCACGGACACCCTCATGGTCTCGGGTTCGGACGCGACGAGCCCCGTCGTCCGCAAGGGGGTGGCCGAGCCCGTGAAGCGGATCCACGAGATGGACGGTGTGAAGTCCGTCGTGAACCCGCTCGTGCTCGACGGCGGCGTCAAGAACTCGAAGGGCGCCCCCCTCGTCGTCGACGAGAAGCACAGCACGAAGTTCGGCTTCCTCACCGTGGTCGAGTACGACAGCTCCCTCGACGAGAAGGAGCTGGCAGAGGTGCGTCGCGCTGTCGACGTGCAGTTCAACGAGATCGTCACCGGCTCGCAGGGCTCGGAGAGCCAGCGCGGCAGCATGAAGAAGCTCATCGACGAGGTCGTCCACCAGGTCGAGGGCGACATGAAGGTCGGCGAGGGCCTCGCCCTACCGGTCTCTTTCATCGTCATGGTCGTCGTCTTCGGTGGCTTCCTCGCTGCCGGCATCCCCATCGCCGGGGCCATCGCCTCGATCGGCGGTGCTCTCGCGTCGCTCTGGGGCTTCTCGCACGTCATCGATCTCGACGCGACGGTCGTCAACATCGTCAGCGTGCTCGGCCTCGGCCTGTGCATCGACTACGGGCTGCTCGTCGTGTCCCGTTTCCGCGAGGAGATGCGTGGCATCCTCGACGGAGCCCCTCTCGGCACGCACTCCCGAGAGCTCGTCATCGAGGCCACCGGACGTACCGTCGACCGCGCCGGACGCACCGTCGTCTTCTCGGCCGTCACGGTCGCGATCGCCCTCGCCGGCCTGCTCTTCTTCCCGTCGGTCTTCATGCGGGCCGCCGGCGCCGCAGGCGTGTCGGTGGTCGTGGTCTGCCTCGTGGTGGCCACGACCCTGATCCCCGCGCTGTGCGCACTCTCTGCGCGGCGCTTGCTTGCCGGGCAGACCGACCGCTCCACGGACACCGGGGTCTTCGCCTCGCTCGCCGCAGGCGTCCAGAAGGCACCGTGGGCCGTGGTCGTCCTCGTGCTCGCCGCCCTCGTGGCCATGGCGGTGCCCGCCACACGCATGGAGGTCACCTCCTCCGGGGTGGAGCTGCTGCCCACGAGCAGCGAGCAGCGCGGCTTCTTCGAGGATCTCGCGGAGGACTATCCCCAGCTGGCCACGCCTGATGTCCGTGTGGTCTCCTCCGGTGGCGCCGATGCCGACACCGTCCGCGACTGGGCGAAGACCGCCCGGGACCTGCCCCACGTCGAGTCCGCCGAGGTGACCACCGTCGGGAAGGTGGACGGGCAGACCGTCCGCAGCGTCGACCTGCGGACTGCGGACGGGCCACTCAGCGAGGGGACCCGGGACCTCGTCTCGGAGCTGCGCGCGGATCGGCCCCCCTTCGACGCGAAGATCGGTGGGCAGGCCGCGGACCTGAGTGACTTCACCGGTTCGATCGTCGACAACGCGCCACTGGCCATCGGGACGGTCGTGCTCGCCAGCTTCGTCCTGCTCTTCCTCATGACCGGGTCGGTGATCGTGCCGATCAAGGCCCTGCTGATGAACATCGTCTCGCTGGGGGCCTCACTGGGGGTCCTCGTGTGGGTCTTCCAGGACGGCCACCTGGAGTGGCTGCTCGGCTTCGACTCCGTGGGCGCGGTCGAGGTGTCCATCCCCGTCCTCGTGCTCGCCTTCGGCTTCGGGCTGTCGATGGACTACGAGGTCTTCCTGCTCTCGCGCATCGTCGAGCTGCACGAACGCGGGTACTCGACCAATGACGCCGTGCGCCTCGGCCTCCAGCGCTCCGGCAAGATCATCACCAGCGCCGCCCTGCTGATGATCATCGTCTTCACCGGCTTCATCCTCGCCAAGGTGCTCGCGGTCAAGGAGACCGGCGTCGCGCTGGTGCTGGCCATCTTCATCGACGCCACGCTCGTGCGGATGCTGCTCGTCCCCGCCACGATGTCCGTCCTCGGCGAGTGGAACTGGTGGGCCCCACGGTGGATGAAGCGCCTCCACGCCCGTTTCGGGATCACCGAGTAGCGCAACTGCGCGCCGGACACGACGAAGGCCCCTGAGCAGCGTCTCCGCTGGTCAGGGGCCTTCGTCGGTGGTGGGCGATACTGGGATCGAACCAGTGACCTCTTCCGTGTCAGGGAAGCGCGCTACCGCTGCGCCAATCGCCCGCGTCGGGCAGGTCATGCACACGTTCTGCATGGTCGAGGTGGAGACGGGATTTGAACCCGTGTAGACGGCTTTGCAGGCCGTTGCCTCGCCTCTCGGCCACTCCACCACCAAAGGTGGTCTCACCTTCCGAGCGGATGACCGGGTTCGAACCGGCGACCTCAACCTTGGCAAGGTTGCGCTCTACCAACTGAGCTACATCCGC
>JBQGNO010000173.1:0-6082 GCA_052087725.1 Janibacter sp.
TCGGCGGCGTCGACGGCCTGGTGCACGTCTCCGAGCTGTCCTGGAAGCACATCGACCACCCGTCCGAGGTCGTCGAGGTCGGCGACGAGGTCACGGTCGAGGTCCTGGACGTCGACATGGACCGCGAGCGCGTCTCCCTGTCGCTCAAGGCGACGCAGGAGGACCCGTGGCAGCACTTCGCCCGGACCCACGCGATCGGCCAGGTCGTCCCGGGCAAGGTCACCAAGCTCGTCCCGTTCGGTGCATTCGTGCGCGTCGAGGACGGCATCGAGGGCCTCGTGCACATCTCCGAGCTGGCTGAGCGCCACGTCGAGCTGCCCGAGCAGGTCGTCAACGTCGGCCAGGAGATCTTCGTCAAGGTCATCGACATCGACCTCGAGCGTCGCCGCATCTCGCTGAGCCTCAAGCAGGCCAACGAGGACGGCGCCAACCTCACCGAGTTCGACCCGACGCTCTACGGCATGGCCGCCGAGTACGACGAGCAGGGCAACTACAAGTACCCCGAGGGCTTCGACTCGGAGACCAACGAGTGGCTCGAGGGCTACGAGGCCCAGCGCGAGGCCTGGGAGAAGCAGTACGCGGACGCCCACGCCCGCTGGGAGGCCCACCGCGCCCAGATGGAGAAGGCTGCCGCGGACGACGCCGCTGCCGCCGAGGGTGGCGACGAGGTCACGACGACCTCGTACAGCTCCGACAGCAGCACCCCCGCTCCTGCCCCGAGCACCGCAGGCACCGGTTCCGGTGCGGGTTCGAGCGCGGGTGCTCCGGCGCCGACGAACGAGGGCACGCTGGCCTCGGACGAGGCGCTCGCCGCGCTGCGCGAGAAGCTCACGGGCAACTGACCCGAGCAGCACCTCCACGAAGGGGGCCCCGCACCACTGGTGCGGGGCCCCCTTCGTCGTGGGTGCAGGGGGTCAGTCGACGGGGGTGACCCGCAGGCGCGCCACCCGCCGACCGTCGACGGAGAGGACTTCGAGGCGCTGCCCGGCGACCTCGACGAAGTCCCCCGCCCTGGCCAGGCGGCCCAGCCGTGACATGACCAGGCCGCCGGCCGTGTCCACGTCCTCGTCGGAGACGTCGACACCGATCAGCTCGGACAGCTCCTCGACGTTGAGCGACCCGTCCACGACGAGGCTCTCCCCGCGGCGGCGGGTCGCGTCCTCCGGGTCGGCGGCGGTGTCGTGCTCGTCGTAGATCTCACCCACGAACTCCTCGACGAGGTCCTCCGTGGTGACCAGCCCGCTGGTGCCCCCGTACTCGTCGACGACGAGAGCGAGCGGCTGCTGCTCGGACCGGAGGTGGGAGAGCGCCGGGAGGACCTCGAGGCTGTCGGGCAGCGCGAGGATGGTCCGGGCGAGATCCCGGACGCGGGTGGCCCCGTCCGCTGCCGACGGCGGCAGGAGCAGGTCGCGGATGTGGACGAAGCCGACCACGTCATCGACGTCCCTCCCCGTGACGGGGAAGCGCGAGTGGGGGAGGTCGTGCACGTGCTCCAGGGCCTGCGCGGGAGTCAGGTCCGCGTCGAGGAACTGCACGTCCGTGCGGGGACGCATCACCCGCGTCAGCGATCGCTCACCGGCCCGGAAGACATCGGTGAGGATGCGCCGGGGATAGGGGCGCAGCCCCTGGTGCCCCTCGATGAGGTCACGGATCTCCTCCGGGGCCATCTCGTCCTCGGAGGCCGTGGGGTTGCCACCGACGAGGCGGACGACCGCATTGGTGGAGACCGACAACAACCAGATGACGGGCCGCACGACCATGGCGAAGAGCTGCAGCGGCCTCCCGAGGACCCGGGTGAAGGCCAGGTTCTTCTGCATGGCCAGACGCTTGGGGACCAGCTCGCCGAAGACGAGGGAGAGGTAGGCGATGAGCAGGGTCATCGCGACGAGGGCGAGGGTGCCTGCGGCGCCCTCGGGGATGCCGATGGCGACGAGCCCGGGCACGAGGTCCGGGGCGATCGTGGAGCCACCGTAGGCGGAGGAGAAGAAGCCGGCCACGGTCACGCCGATCTGCACCGCGGAGAGGAACTGGTTGGGGTTGCGCACGAGGCCGGCGAGCCGCTCGCCGCGCTCGCCCCCTTCCTCGAGGGCGCGGACTTGCCCCTCGCGCAGGGTCACGATGGCCATCTCGGTGGCGGCGAACACGCCCCCGACGAGGACGAAGGCCATGACGAGCAGGAGGTTCACGAGAGTCTGCGAGTCCACATCAGGCACGGTACCCATGCGTGTCCGGGGCCACGGGTGCGCGGCGGTTAGGATCGCCAGCATGCTGCGCGTGGGCCTCACCGGTGGGATCGGTTCCGGCAAGTCGACCGTCTCGAGGCGCTTGGCCGAGCTCGGGGCGGTCGTCGTGGATGCCGACCTCATCGCCCGGGAGGTGGTCGAGCCGGGGGAGCCGGCCCTGGCACAGATCCGCGAGCGCTTCGGGGACACGGTCTTCGATGCCGACGGCGCGCTGGACCGGCCCTCGCTCGGGCGGGTGGTCTTCGGCGAGCCGGAGGCATTGGCGGCCCTCGAGGGGATCACCCACCCCGCGATCTGGGACCGCACGGCGCAGAAGTTCCTCGCGGCGCGGGAGGCCGGGACCCGGATCGGTGTGCACGACATGCCGCTGCTCGTGGAGAAGGAGATGGCGGGGGAGTACCACCTCGTGATCGTCGTCGACACCGACGAGGAGACCCGGGTGAGCCGGCTCGTCGCGGACCGTGGCATGCCCGAGGGCGAGGCCCGCTCCCGGATCGCGACGCAGGCGACGGACGAGCAGCGGCAGGCGGTCGCCGACGTGCTCCTCGACAACAACGGCTCACCCGAGGACCTCGTGGCGGCCGTCGACCGGCTCTGGCGCGAGCGGCTCGTGCCCTTCGCGGACCACCTGGCGGCCCGGCGCCCCGTCGTCGCGCCGCAGGAGCTCGTCCTCGTCGAGCCCGACCCCGGCTGGGGAACCATGGCCGAGCGCGAGGCTGCCCGGCTGCGCCACCACCTCGGTGACCTCGCCGCGACGGTGGACCACATCGGCTCGACGGCGGTGCCGATGTACGCCAAGCCGATCCTCGACCTGCAGGTCGGGGTGGACTCGCTGGGGATCGCCGACGGAGCCGCCTTCGAGGAGGCGATGAGGGCCGGAGGATGGCCCCGCCGGGAGGACATCACCCGGGACAGCCCCAAGGACGGGGGCACGTGGCCCAAGCGGTACCACCAGGGGAGTGACCCGGCCGTCCCGATGCACGTGCACGTGCGTGAGGTCGGGTCCCCCGGCTGGCGGTGGGCGCTGCTCTTCCGTGACTGGCTGCGTGCCGAGTCCGGGGCCAGGGCCGACTACCGGGCGGAGAAGGAGCGCCTGTTGGCGACCGGGCTGGCGCGCGGCGAGTACGCCGGCGCCAAGGAGGCCTGGTTCGATTCGGTCCATGACCGGGTCGAGGCCTGGGCACGGGAGACCGGGTGGACCGCTCCCGTCGACCCCGGGACGAAAGGGACCTGACGGTGCCCTCCTACCGGGTCGCCGTCGACGTGCACGGCGTCGCGCCGGGAGTGGCGCCGGAGAGTCTGCTGCCGCGGGCGGAGGAGCTGCTGGCCGTCGGCCATCTCGTCGAGGACCGCTCCGTCGAGGTCGTGCACGGGCAGCCGCAGATCCACCTGCGCTTCCTCGTGGCCGCTGCACGCGGGGCCGAGGAGGACGACGAGGCGGCCGACGCCGTCACGGGGATGGTGACGGCGCTGGCTCCGATCGCCCGGCTCGGTCGGTGGGCTCTGCGGCGCGGCCCGGGGCGGCACTGGAGAGTCATCCGCACCGGCCACTCCCGGGCGGGCATCCCGGAGCACCCGGTCGACTTCTGAGGGCTGTCGGGGCCGTGGCATACGGTGGACGTCATGCGCCCGGTGACCGATCTGCAACGCACGGTGGCTCCCTTCGAGGTCATCTCGGAGTTCGAGCCCGCCGGTGACCAACCCACCGCCATCGCCGACCTCGCGGGCCGGGTCGGCGCGGGCGAGGAGGACATCGTGCTCCTCGGTGCCACGGGCACGGGCAAGTCGGCGACGACGGCCTGGCTGATCGAGCAGGTCCAGCGCCCGACCCTCGTCATGGCGCCCAACAAGACGCTCGCGGCGCAGCTGGCCAACGAGTTCCGCGACCTCCTGCCCAACAACGCGGTCGAGTACTTCGTCAGCTACTACGACTACTTCCAGCCCGAGGCCTACGTCCCCCAGTCGGACACCTACATCGAGAAGGACTCCTCGGTCAACGAGGAGGTCGAGCGGCTGCGGCACTCGGCGACCAACAGCCTCCTCACCCGACGCGACGTCGTGGTCGTCGCCTCGGTGTCGTGCATCTACGGTCTCGGGACGCCGCAGGAGTACATCGACCGCATGGTCACGCTCACGGTCGGCCAGGAGATCGACCGCGACGACCTCCTGCGTCAGTTCGTGACCATGCAGTACACCCGCAATGACCTCGCCTTCACCCGTGGCACCTTCCGGGTGCGGGGCGACACCGTCGAGATCATCCCGATGTACGAGGAGCTCGCGGTCCGCATCGAGTTCTTCGGTGACGAGGTGGAGCGGATCCACACGCTGCACCCGTTGACCGGGGAGGTCGTGCGCGACGAGAGCGAGATCTACATCTTCCCCGCGACCCACTACGTCGCCGGCCCGGAGCGGATGGAGCGGGCGATCCGCGGGATCGAGACCGAGCTCGAGACCCAGCTCGGTGACCTCGAGCGCCAGGGCAAGATGCTCGAGGCCCAGCGCCTGCGGATGCGCACCACCTACGACATCGAGATGATGCGTCAGATCGGCTCCTGCGCCGGGATCGAGAACTACTCGATGCACATCGATGGCCGCGATCCGGGGAGCGCCCCCAACTGCCTGCTCGACTACTTCCCCGAGGACTTCCTCCTCGTCATCGACGAGTCCCACCAGACGGTGCCCCAGATCGGCGCGATGTACGAGGGCGATGCCTCGCGCAAGCGCACGCTCGTCGAGCACGGGTTCCGGCTCCCCAGCGCGATGGACAACCGGCCGCTGACCTGGGAGGAGTTCCTCGAGCGGATCGGGCAGACCGTCTACCTCTCGGCCACGCCGGGTGACTACGAGATGGCCAAGTCCGATGGCCACGTCGAGCAGGTGATCCGCCCGACCGGCCTCATCGACCCCGAGGTTGTCCTCAAGCCGACCACCGGCCAGATCGACGACCTGCTCCACGAGATCCGAGGCCGGGCCGAGCGCGACGAGCGGGTCCTCGTGACCACGCTGACCAAGAAGATGGCCGAGGACCTCACCGACTACCTCCTCGACAAGGGCGTGCGGGTGCGCTACCTGCACTCCGACATCGACACCCTGCGCCGGGTGGAGCTGCTGCGGGAGCTGCGGCTGGGGGAGTTCGACGTCCTCGTCGGCATCAACCTCCTGCGCGAGGGTCTCGACCTGCCCGAGGTCTCCCTCGTGAGCATCCTCGACGCGGACAAGGAGGGCTTCCTGCGCAGCGCTCGCTCGTTGATCCAGACGATCGGCCGTGCCGCTCGCAATGTCTCCGGTCAGGTCCACATGTACGCCGACAAGGTGACCCCCTCGATGCAGGAGGCGCTCGACGAGACGCAGCGCCGCCGGGAGAAGCAGATCGCCTACAACCGCGAGCGGGGTGTCGACCCGATGCCCTTGCGCAAGAGGATCGCCGATATCACCGACATGCTCCAGCGCGAGGACGCCGACACCGACGAGCTCCTCGGGTCCGGTCGCAGCCAGTCCCGGGGCAAGTCCACGACCTTGGGAGCGGCGCCGACCGAGTCGGCCGCCGGTGAGCACCGCGACCTGCCCGCGACCGAGCTCGCGAGGCTGATCCAGGAGCTCACCGACCAGATGCACCAGGCGGCCACGGATCTGCACTTCGAGCTGGCGGCCCGCCTGCGTGACGAGATCGGCGACCTGAAGAAGGAGCTGCGGCAGATGACCGCCGCGACCAGCTGAGCCACGGACGCGCCCGGTGCGTCGGGATGCTCTCGTCGCGGCCCGATCGGCCGTGTTGTGGGACGATGCAAGCCAGCGGAGGGGAGTATCCCCATGCGATGTCTCGTCAGCACGGCCGGTTT
>JBQGNO010000174.1:0-6060 GCA_052087725.1 Janibacter sp.
CCCGGCCCGGCACTCCTCGACGCCGTCGTCGCGGCCAGCCGGGTCACACACAACACCGGTCTGGGCATGTCGGCCGCGGCAGCGATCGCGGCTGCGGTCTCGGCTGCGGTCGACGGCGTCGAGACCACCGGCGCCCTCGAGCACGCCCTCACCGCGGCCCGTGCGGGCCGCTCGCGTGGCGCCTGGATCGCCGGCGCCGACATCGCGGCGCGCTTCGAGGCCACGCGTGACCACGCCCGCCGGCTTGCGCCGGTCGAGCTCGAGCAGTACCTCACCGACGTCGTCGGGACCTCCGTGCAGTCCCAGGAGTCCGTCGTCGCGGCGCTGCTCATCGTCGAAGGGGGCGCCGCTGCCCCCTTCGACGCCCTCTGCACTGCTGCTTCCGTCGGTGGTGACACCGACACGATCGCGGCCATGGCCGGGGCCATCCTCGGTGCCGTGCACGGGGTTCGGGCCTTCCCCGCGGAGGCCGTCAACCAGGTTCTGGACGTCAATGATCTCGACCTCGCCCTCGTGGCGAGGCAGTTGCTGGCCGTGCGGGACTCGTCAACGAAGATGAGGTGACCACGATGTCCCCGAAGACCCAGGGACCGTCCCCGGCAACCACGCCCGTGGACGACTCTGCCGCCCCGACCGGTGGTGCGCTCGGCGCACTCGAGCAGCGAGGGATCGAGCCGGTGCCCGTCTCGGAGCGTCAGGGCAACCCGCTCGAGCTGTTCTGGGTGTGGTTCGCAGCCAATATCTCGGTGCTCGGGCTGCCGCTCGGCGTCAGCCTGGTCGCCCTCGGCCTCTCCGTCTGGCAGGCCCTCGTCGTCGCTGTCATCGGGGCCGGTGGGTCCTTCGCCGTGGTCGGGTTGATCTCCATCTCCGGACGCCGCGGAGGCGCTCCGAGCCTGACCCTCTCCCGGGCCGTCTTCGGTACGCGCGGCAACGCCGGGCCGACCGCGGTCGCCCTGCTGTCGCGTCTCGGCTGGGAGACGGTCAACACGTCCACCGCAGCCCTGGCGGTCGTCACCATCGTCTCGTTGGTCGCCGGCACGGGCGGCGACGCGAAGTCCGCGCCCGCGGTCGCCGTCATCGGCGTCGCGCTCTTCGTCGCCTTCACCGTGGCGGTCTCCGGCATGGGCCATGCGGCGATCCTCGTCGTGCAGAAGTGGGCCACGTGGATCTTCGGCGCGGCCAACCTGCTCATCCTCGGCTTCCTTGTGGTCCAGATCGACTGGCAGCTGATCTCGACGGCTCCCGGTGCTGATCTCGCCGCGGTGCTCACCGGGATCGGGATGATCGCCGCCGGGACCGGCATCGGGTGGGCCAACTCCGGAGCGGACATGGCGCGCTACCAGGCACCCACGGTCCGGGCCTCGTCCCTCGTGATGTCCGCGGCCGCAGGCGCCGGAATCCCGCTCGTGATCATGATCGGGATGGGCTCGATGCTCGGAGCATCGGACTCCGCGATCGTCGGGTCGGCCAACCCCCTCGACTCGATCCGCGACACCTTGCCGACTCCGCTTGCGGTCGCCTACCTGCTCGTCTCCTTCGTGGGCCTGCTCCTCTCCAACCATCTCTCGGTCTACTCCGCCGGTCTGACGACGCTCACCCTCGGGCTGAGGATCAGGCGGGTGTACGCGGTCGTCGTCGACGTCGTCGTCACGACCTCGGCCTCACTGCTCTTCCTTCTCGTGGCGGAGGGCTTCTACGGGCCTTTCATCACCTTCATCTCGCTGCTTGCTGTACCGGTCTCCGCCTGGGTCGGCATCTTCCTCGTCGACATGATCCGGCGGCGCGACTACGACGGCGAGGCGTTGCTCGACCTCTCCCGCACGGGTGGCTACTTCTACACCGGCGGGATCCGGTGGGTCGCCTTCGGGCCGTGGCTCGTCGCGATCGTCCTCGCCGCGCTCTTCATCCAGGTGACCCCCGGCAGCACCCCCGTCTACACCGGGCCCTTGTTCGACACGTGGATGGGGGCCAACGGGATGGCCTGGATCATCTCCGCCGTCGTCGGCGGAGGGCTCTATGCCGTGCTCGGGCTCCGGTCGGTGGGGACGAGACGATGAGCGCGCGTCCGGGGCGGGTCATCCACGTCGGGCAGGGGATCGTCGACCTCGTCCTTCGGGTCCCTTCCGTGCCGCACGTCGGCGGTGACGTCTTCGCGTCGATCCACGAGTTCCTGCCCGGTGGTGGGGTCAACGTCATGCTCGCGGCGGCCCGGGACGGGGCGCGAGTGGCCTATGCGGGCGGGCACGGGACGGGTCGCTTCGGTGACCTCGTCCGCGGCGCCCTGACGGAGGAGGGGGTCGATGTGCTGGCTCCCGCGGATCCGGACCGGGACACGGGCTTTTGTGTCGCGCTCGTCGACGACCGGGCCGAGCGGACCTTTGTCTCCACCGCCGGGGCCGAGAGCCGGGTCGCCCCGGGGCAGCTCGACCTGGCGCGGCCCGGCGACGGCGACGTGGTCTACGCCTCCGGCTACTCCCTCGTCCACGAGGCCAACCGGGCTGCACTCCTCGGGTGGCTGCCACGCGTGCCCTCGGGGTGCACGGTCGTCGTCGACCCGGCCCCGGTGATCGGCGAGGTCGACCTCGCCGGGGTCGAGGGGCTGCTCGCCCGCGCCGATGTGTGGACGACGAACGAGCGGGAGGCCCGCGTGCTCCTGGACCGCCTGACCGCTGGTGAGGCTGACGGAGGCGCGCAGCCGCACCTGGAGCCCGAGGCCCTCGCCACGGCCCTCGCCCGTGTGACCGGGTGCGTGGTCGTCCTCCGGGCCGGGCCGAAGGGGGCGCACCTGGCCTCCCCGGAGGGATCCGTCGCCAAGCACCCGGCGCCCTCCGTGGAGGCGGTGGACACCAACGGCGCCGGGGACGCCCATGCCGGCGTGATGTGTGCCCGACTGGCGGCGGGGGAGGGCCTCGGTCCAGCCGTCCGTCGTGCAGGCGTGGCCGCCGCGATCGCCGTCACCCGGCACGGCCCGGCCACCGCACCGACGGCTGCCGAGATCGACGCCGCCCTCCTGGCTGCATCGCACGGACAGTGATCTCGGTGCGTCACTACCTGCCCGCGGCCGTCAGGGCATGTTCCGGGACCATCTCGCGCTGCGCTGCTGATTCGTCCAGCTGGGCCGGGGCGGGTGCCGAAGGCGGGAGCCCGGCCTGCTCGTCGCCCCGGCCCACGAAGTGCATCGAGTGGCTGACGTCGGCGCGCGCGAAGTCGAACGAGTCCCGGACGTAGCTCTGCGGCACCTTCCACGGCATGCGGTCGCCGACCTTCGGGAAGGACGCAATCGCCCGACGGACGTACCCCGATGAGAGCCCCATGATCGGTCCTGCGGTCATGCCCCCGGGGGCGATCGGCACCGCCACCCCGTGGTCGTGCTGCCGCATGTGCATCAGCAGGCGAACGGCATAGCGGCTGATGAGGTCGGCGCGCAGGGTCCACGAGGCGTTGACGTAGCCGATGCTCAGGGTGAGGTTCGGCAGGCCGGAGACCATCATCCCGCGGTAGGCGTACGTCGTGTCCAGGGTGACGTCGGTGCCGTCGACAGCGAAGCGGACGCCGCCGAGCGCCGCCGGCAAGCCGCCGCTGCCCAAGGCGGTCGAACGCCTTCAGCAGCTGCAGGCCCGACGCTCCCGCTGACCTCCTCGCCGCGACGAACTACTGCAGGCAGTAGTTCGTCGCGGCAGCCGTGGCTTGAGCTACGGCAGGCGATACCAGGTACTGCCTGCAGCAGTTCGTGCGAAGGGGGGAGACGCTGCCGATTAGGGTGGGGCGCATGAGTCCAGTCGTCGATGCGACCACCAGCGAGCGCGAAGCGAGTATCGCCACGACGGTCGACGCCGTGCGCCGCGGCGAGGTCGTCGTCATCCCCACCGACACCGTCTACGGGATCGGGGCCGATGCCTTCGACCCGGACGCCGTCGCTGCCGTCCTCGAGGCGAAGGGGAGGGGCCGGGACATGCCCCCGCCCGTCCTCGTCCCCGACACCCGGACGGTCGACGGTCTGGCCCGTGGGGTCCCCGACGAGGCGCGAAGCCTCATCGAGGCGCTGTGGCCCGGACCGCTCACCCTCGTGCTCCGCGCGCAGCCCTCCCTCCACTGGGACCTCGGCGAGACCGCCGGTACGGTGGCCCTGCGCATGCCGGACGACGAGGTCGCCCTCGAGGTCCTGCGCGAGACCGGCCCGTTGGCCGTCACGAGCGCCAACCGCACCGGCGAGCCTGCCGCGACCACGGTCACCGACGCGGCGGTCCAGCTCGGCCCTGCTGTGAGCGTCTACGTCGACGGTGGCCCGCGCACGAGCGTCCAGCCCTCGACGATCCTCGACTGCACGGGCGAGCACCCGGTGGTGCTGCGCGAGGGCGCGATCGACCGGACGCGGCTCGAGGAGATCCTCGGCGAGGGCTTCGAACAGCCCGATCCGGAGCCGGGCGACCTGCCGACCTATGACGACGAGGACCCCGAGGTCGCGGCCGCGGAGACGGCCCGTCTCGACGCCCTCGATGAGACCGAGCACCAGGACGGGGCCCAGCAGTGGGAGGATCCCCCCGACACCGACCCCATCACCGACGCGGAGGCGCAGCGATGACCGACGACACCTTCTATGGCTCCGACTTCGGCGCCCTGAGCAGCTTCGACCCGGAGATCGCCGGCGTGCTCACCAGCGAGCTGGACCGGATCCGTGGTGGGCTGCAGCTCATCGCGAGCGAAAACATCTCCTCGCCCGAGGTCCTCACCTCGCTCGGCTCGACCCTGAGCAACAAGTACGCCGAGGGCTACCCGGGCCGGCGCTACTACGGTGGCTGCTCCGAGGTCGACAAGGCCGAGCTGCTGGCGATCGACCGGTGCACGAGCCTCCTCGGGGCCGAGCACGCCAATGTCCAGGCCCACTCCGGAGCCAGCGCCAACCAGGCCGTCTACGGCGCCTTCCTCCAGCCGGGGGAGAAGATGCTGGCGATGTCCCTGCCGCACGGTGGTCACCTGACCCACGGCACCAAGGTCTCCTTCTCCGGCAAGTGGTTCGACGCCGTCCACTACGGCGTCGACCCCGAGACCGAGGACGTCGACTATGACGAGATGGAGCGCCTGGCCAAGGAGCACCGTCCCAAGGCCATCTGCTCCGGCGGGTCGGCGATCCCGCGACTGATCGACTTCGAGCGGATCCGTGCGATCTGCGACGAGGTCGGCGCGATCATGTGGGTGGACGCGGCGCACTTCATCGGCCTCGTGGCGGGGCAGGCCATCCCGAGCCCGGTGCCCTACGCCGATGTCGTGACCTTCACCACGCACAAGGTGCTGCGCGGGCCCCGCTCCGGCGCGCTCGTGTGCAAGGAGGAGCACGCCAAGGCGCTCGACAAGGCGATCTTCCCGATGATGCAGGGAGGCCCGCAGATGCACACCATCGCGGCGAAGGCGGTCAACTTCAAGGAGGCCGCCACTCCCGAGTACCACCAGTACGCCAAGAAGGTCATCGAGAACGCCAAGGTCCTCGCCGACGAGCTCGGCGAGCACGGCATCCGCCCCACGACCGGTGGGACCGACACCCACCTCGCGCTCCTCGACCTGCAGGGCGTCGACGTCACCGGCAAGGACGCCGAGGCCCGCTGCGACGCGGCCGGCATCACGCTGAACAAGAACGCCATCCCCAACGACCCGCAGAAGCCCTCGATCGCCTCGGGCGTGCGCGTCGGCACCCCCTGCGTCACGACCCAGGGGATGGGCACGGAGGAGATGGTCACCATCGCCGAGCTGATCCACACCGCCGTGACGAAGGGGGACGCCGACCCCGAGCACGAGGTCTCCCGTCAGGTGCGTGGAACCGTCACCGAGCTCGTGACCCAGTTCCCGGCCTACCCCCGCTGATCAGCGAACGGTGGTTGAGGAGTGAGGAGCTCTGCGACGAGCCTCGAAGCCACCGTGGCGCACGAGCGTGATGACGCGTGAGGGAGTACGTCTTTGTCTTCCTCATCGCTCTGGCGACGACGTATGTCAGCGTCCCGCTCATGCGCACCCTGGCCGTCAGGGTCGGGGCCTTCACCGAGGTGCGGGAGCGTGACGTCCACGTCA
>JBQGNO010000175.1:0-6031 GCA_052087725.1 Janibacter sp.
CCGTGACCCTCGCCGGCCGGCTGGTCCGCGCCGGTCTGGCCGCGGCGCTCGGTCTCGTCGTCCTCTCGGGGGCCGGCGGGACGAGCGCCTCCTGGGTGGACACCGCTGAGCGGGAGCCGGGCACGATCCGGTCCGGGGGTGTGACGGTGACGACGGGGTCGTCACAGGTCGAGCTCCACTCGCGACAGCCGAGCGGATCGCGCACCTACGGCTCGACCACGAGCTGCACGCCCGATGGCGGGTTCACCGAGTGTCGGGTCATCACGGACACGGTCACGCAGGAGGCACTGATCCCGGGCGATCGGGTCGTCGTCACCGAGCGCGCGAGCGTGGCCGCCGACGGGGACAACCTCACCGGGACCTTCGAGGTGGACGTCAGCCCGCTGACCTCTGGTGGCCTGTCCGCCTTCAGCGGGAGTGCGACGACCACGACGACGGTGACCCCGCCGTCGGGGAGCGCGAAGACCGGACGGTCGACGTCCTTCCCGGTCGACGCCGGGTCGGGCCGAGGCGTGGGCACCTACACGGCCCGGTCGGTGATCACCTCTCCGGCGACCAACTCCGGGGCGTCCTGGGGGACCAGCCTGACGGGGCAGCAGCTCTACGAGGGCACCTTCGACTACACCTTCACCCAGACCTGAGGAAGGGGGGACGATGAGACGGATCCGTACATGGTCCACGGCTGCCGCCGTGGTGCTCGCGGGCGTCCTCGTCGTCACGCTCTCTCCCTCGGACGGCAGTGAGGCGCAGTGGCGCGACAGCGACAGCACGTCGGTGAGCGGGCCGAGGTCGGACACCTTTGAGATGACCGCGGCCGATGTGCCCGACAACCGTGCCACCCCGTGGCCGAACGGGCGGATGGCCACCTCTCCCCAGATCACCCTGAAGAACCAGTCCACCCGCCACAGCAGCTGGGTCAACGTCAAGAGCTCTCGCGTCACGAATGTCATCGGCAACGATGGCACCGGCCTCCTGGGCAAGCTGTCGCTCGACTACACCGTCGGGTCGGGTTCGTGCGAGACCGGGGGGCAGGGGCAGTACTGGCGTGCTGGGGGCTTCGGCCAGCTGACGAACGGCACGACCATCACGCGCAGCCAGACGAAGGTCGACGGTGCGACCCTGCCGTCCGGGCAGTCCCGGCTCCTGTGCCCGAAGGTCGGTCTGGACTATGCGAGCACGACCGCCGGGCAGCGGTCCGCGCTGCTCAACCACGCCGGCCGTGCGGTCGACATCACGACCGTCGTCAACCAGCGCTCGGAGGCGCCGGCGACCTGGGCCTCGTCGGAGCGCACCGTGACGAGCCGCTACCGGCTCGCGATGCCAACCCCGGTGAAGCCGTCTCGCTGGAACGTATGTCGCACGACGACCTCGGGCGGGGACCCAGATTCGATCCTTCCCAAATATTACGGCGGTCTCTTCTGGGGTTGGCCGAATGCCGATACTGCTAATTTCGGCGACCCCACATCAACGCCTGCCATGGCGGGAGGCTGGGACGTCATGCGCCGGACGCGGGCCGGTGCCTGGGAGGTTTGGAAGTCGGTTGCCGCTGGCGAGGCCCGGGCTCTCGCCGGGATAAACAGCCGCGAAATCAGCGACGAGCGGCACGAGGTGAGGGACTTCAAGTTGCGGGGCTACCCCTTCGCCGGGGACAAGTCGCGCTATGTCGAGTCGGCATGGATCGCCCGGGCCGAGAACGACTGGTCCTTGCTCACCGACCGGTGGCAGTGCCACGACCCCCTGCCCAACCCCGACGCCGGACCGCACAACCTGCCATGACGTCGACCGAGCAGGACGAGCCGCAGACCGAGGACCGAGTGCGTCCCGGGCCGGTGCGCCGTGTCCTCACCTGGCTGCTCACCGCCGTCCTCGGCCTGCTCTGCCTCCTGCTCGTGGTGACCGTGGCCTACCCGAAGGCCAAGGGCTATGTCCCGCTCACGGTCCTCTCCGGGTCGATGGAGCCGACCTATCCCTCGGGGAGCCAGGTCTTCGTCGAGCCCGTCGAGAGCGCGAAGGAGGCCGAGGACAAGGTCGGTGTGGGATCGACCATCACCTTCATGCCCTACCCGGACGACCCGACCCTCGTGACCCACCGCGTCGTCAAGGTCGCGCACGGGACGGACGGGGAGCCGACGTACACGACCCAGGGGGATGCCAACGAGACCCCTGACGAGACGCAGGTCGGGTCGAAGCAGCTGCGCGGTGTCGTGCGCTACCACGTCCCATGGGTCGGCTACGTGGCAACGAGCATGGACTCCGACCGCAAGGGCACGCTCGCGACCGTGCTCGCCGCGGGCCTCTTCGCCTACGCGGGGTGGAATGTCCTGGCGGCCGCACGTGAGCGGCGCCGCCGGCAGAGGGCTGGCGACGATGCGACGTGAGCTGCTCGGGCTCCTCGGAGCGGTACTCCTGATGGCCCCGATCGCACCAGGTGCACCGGCGGCCCAGGCGGACGAGCCCGACCTCGAGCTCTCCCGTGACGGACGCACGTGGTCGTCCACGTTCTCCGGGCCCGTCCTCGACGAGGACGTGCGCCTCGTGCCCGGAGGGTCCACCCGCTCGGACGTGTGGGTGCGCAACTCGTCCGACCGCACGACCACGCTGACCACCATCGCCCGCTCGCGCACGACCTTGCCCGCCGATGTCCCGCCACGCGACGACTTCCGGGTCCGGGTGGGAGACGCCCGGGTGCGGGCGACCCAGGTGGAGGGCTGCTGGGTGCTCACGACGCACGAGCTCGACCCCGGTGACCGCCACCGGGTCCCGGTGGCCGTGAGCCTTCCGGGGACCTCTCGCGCCATCAGCGAGGACGAGTCGGTGACCCTCGGGCTGCGCGTGCACCTCGTCGAAGGGGGCGCCGGTGACCCCTGCGATGGCGACGGAGGGAACGGCGACGGGGGAGGTGACGACGGGGGAGGCGGCGACGCCGTCGCCCCGACACCGCAGACCCCGGGGGTGGTCGGCACGGACGGCGGCCCGGGGGAGCGGCCCGCGTTGACCGACGTGCTCCTCCTGGCGCTGGGCCTGCTCGCGGCCGCGGTGACCGCGAGGGTCAGGCGGCGAGGACGAGCGCGGACAGGGCCACCAGCCAGCTGACGAAGCTGCCGACGAGGAAGTACTCGGTGACCGTGTCGATGTCCGAGTGGCGCCCGCCGGAGGACCGGGGCTGCGAGTACGAGCGCAGCTCCGGCCACCGGATGAGTCCCTTCGCGGCGATGACGATCCCCGCGGCGGCCACCTGACCGGCGAGGCCCAGACCGAGGATGAAGAGGCGCTCGAGGGGGCCGAGGAGGCGGCCGCCCTTGAGGGTGTCTGACGGCTGGTCCGGCGCGTCGTCCCGGTCGGTCGCCGCCACGACCTGGTCGGCCGGTGTCGTGGGACTCATCGCCCCCGTGCTGATGAGGACGAGCCGCACGATGAGGTTGCCCGTGCTCAGCTGCACGAGGGCGAGGCCGACGATCAGGAGGGCGCGCTCCGGCTCGAGGGCCCACGGCAGCTGTGCCCAGTCGACCCACGATGCCAGGGCGCCACCGGCGGCGGGTGCCCCGCCGGAGAGGACGAGCTGGACGAGCAGCCCGACGGCGAGGGTCGACAGCGCGGCGATGTGGCCCCGCTCGCGGGTCAACGCCCAGCGCGAGGCGATGACCCACGCTGCCACCGAGAGCGTCGCGAGGGCGGCGAGGAGCCACCCCGCAGGGGTGGTCAGGAGCCCGGCCAGTGCCGCGACGAGCCAGACGGTGAGGATGCCGACCTCGGTGCCGGCGCGGTGCACCCGCCGCGCCGTCCCGTCGGTGCGTGGCGCACGCTGCTCCACCGCACTGCGGGCGAGGTCGGCGGCCCCGACGGCGATGAGCAGGACGGCGAAGATGCTCACGGCAGCTCCATCAGGTCGGCGTCGATCGCGAGGAGCTGGTCCAGACCGTCACGGTGCACCCGGCGGGAGACCGCCGTGGGGCTGATCTGCTCCTCCTGCGCGAGGGCCCGCTGGGTCCGTCCGATCATCAGTCCGTGCAGCAGGCGCAGCGAGCGCTCGTCGAGCCCGGCGACGAGCAGATCGCGGTGGCGCACCGCCGCGTCGATGGCGACGCCGGTCGGGTCCTCCTCCTGCCAGCGGGTGCGCACGACCCGGCCTCCCGAGCGGATGCCGGCCTCGGCCCCCTTCGCTGCCGTGATCGCCTCCCGGGCGCTCCACCAGCCCGGCCCGTCCTGGACACTGCCGTCCGGGTCGAGCGCGGTGACCTCGCCCCACCCGAGGCCGTAGCGTGTCTCGGCGCGGGGGAGGAGCGTCAGGCGCAGGAGGAAGGCGGCGTGCAGCGCCTGCCCTCGTCGCGACCAAGCTCCCTGGAACTCGTCACCGACGGTGATGCGCAGGGGCTGGACGGGGGCGGTCGCCGAGGTGACCGCGGCGAGCGTCTCCTCCAGGTCGGAGTGCAGACGCCGGCGGTCCGGTGCGGAGCGTGAGGCCACGACATCACCGATGAGGGTGGCCACGGGGTGGGCGCTCATGTGAACATCATAGCTTCATCTGATCGAATATGAACCATATGGGTTGACATTGGGTCAGGTGAACGGTGAGGGTTCACGGGCGTAGGTGACGAAGTCGAAGCCCTCCCGGGCGGTGCGGTGCGTCTCGTGCCACGTGGACCGGTCCACCTCGGGGAAGAAGACGGCAGCCTCGGGGGAGGCGTCGACCTCGGTCAGCTCCAGGCGGGAGGCGAGGTCGATGGTCTGGCGGTAGATCTCCCCACCCCCGGCGATGAAGACCTCTCCGGGGCCGGCGGCGACGAGGGCCTCCGTCAGGGAGTGGACGACGACGGCGCCGGGGGCCGTCCACTCGTGGTCGGAGGTGATGACGATCGTCGTCCGGCCCGGGAGCGCGCGCCCGATGGAGTCCCACGTGCGCCGCCCCATGACCATGACCCCACCCATCGTCACCGCCTTGAAGTGGGCGAGGTCCTCGGGCAGGTGCCACGGCATCCCACCGTCGACCCCGATGGCCCGGTTGGCGCCAAGCGCCGCGACGAGGACGAGTCGCTGGTCGTGCCCCAGCTCGACGAAGGGAGGGACGCTCCCGTCGCGCAGGGCCTCCAGGACCACCTGCTCGTGGGCGACGACCCGCTCCGGCAGCTCGGCGAGGGGCCACCACCGCAGGTCCTCGGCCTTGTCCGGCTCCTGCAGCGTGGGCTCGCCGGACCACTGCGTCACGTGGAAGAAGAAGTCCGCCCGCTGCTCGAGGGGCCCGACCGGGCCGGAGCGCTGCACCGTGGTCAGGGGGGTGGCCTGCTCGACCTCCACCCCGAGCTCTTCCTCGACCTCGCGGGCCAGCGTCTCGCTCGGCGACTGGGCGTCCTCGAGGTGACCGGCGGCGCCGCAGGCCCACCAGCCGTCCATGAAGCCGGTGCCGCGGCGCAGCTGGAGCAGTACCTCGGGCCCGTGCTCGCCCTCTCGGGTCATCACCGCGTAGACGGCCCCGAGGAGCGGCACGCGTCCGCGCAGGGTCGGTGGCAGGGGGCGGGGTGAGGTCGCGCTCATACGGAGATCGGCGCCTTGATGGTCGGTGCCGCCTCGTAGCCGACGAGCGTGAAGTCCTCGATCTCGTAGGCGTCGATGGACTCGCGCGGGGCGATCTCCATCCGGGGCAGCGGGCCCGGCTCGCGGGTCAGCTGCAGGTCGGCCTGCTCGAGGTGGTTGAGGTAGACGTGCGCGTCGCCGAAGGTGTGCACGAACTCCCCGGGCTCCATGTCGACCTGCGCCGCGACCATCAACGTCAGCAGCGCGTACGAGGCGATGTTGAAGGGCACGCCGAGGAAGATGTCGGCGCTGCGCTGGTACAGCTGGCAGGAGAGCGTGGGTCGTCCACCGCCGGTGGCCGGGGTGACGTAGAACTGGAACATCGTGTGGCACGGCGGGAGTGCCATCTCGCCCACCTCGGCGACATTCCACGCGGAGACGATGTGCCGTCGGCTGTCCGGGTTGCTCCGCAGGGCCTCGATGACCTGGCTGATCTGGTCGATCGTCGACCCGTCCGGGGCCG
>JBQGNO010000176.1:0-6012 GCA_052087725.1 Janibacter sp.
CGAGAGGATCTCCTCACGCGAGGCCGGGTCGAGGTTGTTCGTCGGCTCGTCGAGCAGGAGGACGTTGGCGCTGGAGACGACGAGCAGGGCCAGGGACAGCCGCGTCTTCTCCCCACCGGAGAGGACCCCGGCCGGCTTGTTGACGTCGTCCCCGCTGAAGAGGAAGGACCCGAGGACCTTGCGCACCTCGGTCTCACCGAGGTCCGGGGCCGCCGACTTCATGTTCGCCAGCACGGACCGGTCCACGTCGAGGTTCTCGTGCTCCTGGGCGTAGTACCCGAGCTTGAGCCCGTGCCCCGGCTCGACCTGCCCGGTGTCCGGGTCGTCGACGCCGGCCAGCATCCGCAGGAGGGTCGTCTTGCCGGCACCGTTGAGGCCGAGCACGACGACCTTGCTCCCCCGGTCGATGGCCAGGTCGACATCGGTGAAGATCTCCAGGCTCCCGTACGAGCGCGACAGGCTCGAGGCGCGAAGGGGGGTCCGCCCGCACGGGGCCGGGTCCGGGAAACGCAGCTTGGCGACCTTGTCGCTGGCCCGCTCCCCCTCGACGCCGGCGAGCATCTTCTCGGCCCGCTTGATCATCTGCTGGGCGGCGGTCGCCTTCGTCGCCTTGGCCCGCATCTTGTCCGCCTGGTCGAGGAGCGCACCGGCCTTCTTCTGGGCGTTCTGCACCTCGCGCTTGCGGCGGCGCTCATCGGTCTCGCGCTGCGTGATGTAGTTGCGCCAGCCCATGTTGTACTGGTCCATCTCGCACCGGTTGGCGTCGAGGTGGAAGACCCGGGTGACGACCATCTCGAGCAGCTCGACATCGTGGCTGATGATGATCAGCCCGCCCTTGTAGCCCCGCAGGTGCTCACGCAGCCAGGCGATCGAGTCGGCATCGAGGTGGTTGGTCGGCTCATCGAGGAGCAGGGTCTCGTGGCCGGAGAAGAGGATCCGGGCCAGCTCCACCCGGCGGCGCTGACCACCGGAGAGCGTCTCGAGGGTCTGGTCCAGGCGCCCTTCGTCGATGCCCAGTGCCGAGGCCATGCTCGCGGCCTCGGACTCTGCGGCGTAGCCACCGACGGCCTCGAACTCCTCCTGCAGTCGGGAGAAGCGTGCCATCGCCCGCTCCTGGGTCTGCGCGTCCGCACTGGCCATCCGCTGCTCAGCGGTCCGGCGGTCGGCGACGATCCGGTCCAGGCCCCGAGCGGAGAGGATCCGGTCCCGTGCGGTCACCGTCAGATCACCCGTCCGGGGATCCTGGGGCAGGTAGCCGATGCCCCCGGTCGAGGTCACCTCACCGGAGGCCGCCTGGGCCTGCCCCGCGAGGACCTTCGTCAAGGTCGTCTTGCCGGCGCCGTTGCGGCCGACGAGTCCGACCCGGTCCCCCGGCGCCACCCGGAAGGTCGCGTCCTCGAGAAGGATCCGGGAGCCGGCGCGCAGCTCGATCCCGGTGGCTGTGATCACGGGTGGTTCTCCTGCAGGGGTTGAAGACTGGTCGGCGCTAGTGTAGGTGGCCGACCGGCGGGTTCCCGCATCCTCACCGGGATGGCCGGACACGCGCCGGTGAGACCGCCTGCCCCCACTCACGCGTCGTCGGCACGATGAGGCGCACCCGGCTTCCGGCGGGGACGGACTCATCGACCGTGAGCCGCGCTGTGCCATCAGCGTCGGTCCGGCCCGATCGGACCCACCGCTCGTCCTGCCCCGGACGCTGCACGAGCACCCAGACCGTCCGCCCGGACACGGGAGATCCGCCCACCCCGGCGGTGACCGTGGCGCGGATGTCACCGCCCTTCGCCCACGAGGCGGGCCAGCGCACCCGCAGGTCGAGCGGTGCGGGGTCGCGCGTCCGCATCGTCAGGGTCGTCGACCACGCGCCATCGCGGAAGCCCTCGTAGGGACCGTGCAGCCAGGCCGCGGAGACGGGGCCACCCGAGCCATCGCTGGACCACGGGGTCGCCGGGGTCCGGTTGGCCCCCGGTGCGGCGAGGGTCCTGCGGGTCCACGAGTCGCCGTCGTCGTCGGTGCGGTACTCCTCGACGGCCCCATCGCGCACGAGGACGGCCCTGCTCGGGTCGTCATGGCGAAGGGCGATCCCACCTGGCTCGGTCGTCGACCGCAGCAGGGTGCTCCCCGTCCAGGCATCCCCCCGGCGGCGCATCCACCGGTAGGTCCACTGCCCCGTCCACCGGTTGCCGGTGGTGAAGACGACGACAGGGTCCCCGTCGTCCAGGGCGATGTCGTAGGGGCGGGCCCGCCCGTCTCCGCCCCGGCCGTCATGGATCCGGGTCGCCCGGCTCGGCTCGATCGGCCGCGGTGGCACTCCCCCGGCCCCGGCGACGGCCTCCAGCGAGCGGATGGGACTGCCGTCGCTGCGCCGGAAGACGCCGTCGGAGAGCGACACATGATGCAGCGAGCTGTGCTCCTCCGCGCTGGCGGTGGTGTCCGAGAAGACCATGTGGATGGTGTCCCGCCCCGTCCCGACGAACTTCGCATAGGGATAGCTGTCCGGGTCGACGTGCTCGAAGAGCCGCACCGCCGGAGACCACGTGAGCAGATCGTCGCTCGTGCTCATGACCCAGGCGTCGTCGCTCGACCGGCGGGTGAAGAGGTGGTACTGCTCGTCGGCACCCGGTAGCTGGATGATCGAGGTGTAGGTCGTCCCCTCGTGCTCGAGGCCGGAGCCGCTGAGCTCGACCGCCGGGCCGAAGGTCGTCACATCGCCGGACCGCACGGTGGTGCGGTAGTGGGCGGGCACGAGCCCGTGGGCATTCCAGAAGGCCACGATCCGTCCGTCCTCGAGCTCCGACAAGGATGGCGCGTTGTGGTCGTCCGCCTCGAAGTCCGGCTGCACGATCGCGTGTCGCAGCCGGGCCGTGCCGTGATCGACACTCGTGACCTGGACGTCCCCGGTGTTGCGCACCGAGCTGAAGTAGGTTGCATCGCTCGTCGTGAGGACCCGGGGGTCCATGTACCAGGACCACGCCGAGTCGGCGACGACGGAGGCGGTGCGGGTCCGCGGCCGGTCCGCTGGGCGGTCGGCCGGCTCATCCTGCACGTCGGCCACCGGTCTGGGCGTGGCGGAGTAGGCCGCCTCCTCCGTGTGGCTCCCCGGCGTCTCCTTCGGCCACTGACCGGCGGTGGACTCCCCGGCCATCGGCGTGATGAGGCATGCGGCGACGGCGAGCGTCGCGACGATCTGGACGCGGGGACGGCGGATCATCCCACCGGCTCCTCGAGGGTGATCCGCACCGCCCGGGCCCGCCGGGCGGCCTCCTTGAGCACGGTCATGCGCGGATCGGGCAGGTCCCACATCTCGCGTCGCTCGAGGTCGGCGAGGTGCGCGAGCCGCCGGTCCTGCAGCACCTGGGTCGCCAGCGTCCGGTCGCCACCGAGCACGAGGGCATCGAGCCCACCCGGTGGCAGGTGGCGCAGCGCCAGCTCGACGACCTTGGTCACGACGCCATCGGCCTGGTTGCCCCGGCGTCGGGCGTACCGCTGCTGGCTCCATCCGCCCTTCTTCGTCCGGGACTGGACGTAGCGGGTGCCGCAGGAGTGCGCGACCAGATCACCGCCTTCGTCCCTGCCGACGGCATACCCGCCGCGACGCACGAGGAGCAGCCCGATCCGCTCGTGGTCGAAGCGCTCCCCCGTCGCCGTCGCCCCGTCACCGCCGGTGAGCACAACACGGCCCGGCTCGTCGACGCGGGTCGCGCCGTCGTGCCGGGCCGAGAAGCCGTCGATCCACCGATCGAGTCGAGCAGGGTCGACGTCGATCAGGCGGGCCATCGAAGGGGCGGGATCAGATGTTGAAGCCGAGGGCGCGCAGCTGCTCGCGTCCGTCGTCGGTGATCTTGTCCGGGCCCCACGGCGGCATCCAGACCCAGTTGATCCGGGAGTCGGTGACGAGGTCCTCCAGGGCCTGGGAGACCTGGTCCTCGATGACATCGGTGAGAGGGCAGGCCGCAGAGGTCAGCGTCATGTCGATGAGGGCGTGGTTCTGCGGGTCCACGGTGATGCCGTAGACGAGACCGAGATCGACGACGTTGATGCCGAGCTCGGGGTCGACGACGTCGCGGAGCGCCTCCTCGACGTCTGCAACGTTGCTGGGGGTCGGTGCCTGGGCGGTCATGCGGTCTCTCCTTCGGGTGCGGTCGCGACATCGACACCGGCCTGGGCCAGTGCATCGGTGAGGGCCATCCAGCTGAGCAGGGCGCACTTCACGCGGGCCGGGTACTGGGCGACGCCGGCCAGGGCGACGCCGTCGCCGATGGCCTCCTCGTCGCCGGGGTCCTTGCCGCGGCTGGTGAGCATCTGCCGCATCGAGGCGTGCACGCCCATCGCGTCGGCGATGGTCTCGCCGGTGATCTCCTCGGCGAGGACCGACATGCTCGCCATGGAGATCGAGCACCCCATCGCCTCGTACGAGATGTCGGTGATCGTGGCGTCCTGACCGGTGCCGTCGAGGTGCACCCGCAGGGTGATCTCGTCGCCACAGGTCGGGTTGACGTGGTTGACCTCGGCCTGGTGGCCCTCGCGCAGGCCGTGGCCGACCTGGCGCTTGGAGTGGTCGAGGATGAGCTCCTGGTACAGATCCATCAGGCCGCCCCCCGATCCACGCCGAAGATGCCGGGCACGGTGTCGAGGGCGCTCACGAGGGCATCGATCTCGGCCGGGGTGTTGTACACGGCCATCGAGGCCCGCGTCGTGGCCGCGACCTTGTGGGCGCGGTGCAGCGGCCAGGCGCAGTGGTGCCCGACCCGCACGGCCACACCATGGTCGTCGAGGATCTGGCCGACGTCGTGTGCGTGCACACCGTCGACGACGAAGCTCACGGCTGCACCCCGGTGGACCATGTCCGCCGGGCCGATGAGCCGCACCCAGTCACGGGCGGCGATCTGCTCGAGCAGACGCGCGGTGAGCGCCTGCTCGTGGGCGGCGATGCGCTCGACACCGACCTCGCGCATCCAGCGCACGGCGGCACCGAGGCCGATGGCCTGGCTGGTCATCGGCACTCCGGCCTCGAAGCGGGTCGGAGGGGGCATGTACGTGCTGCCCTCCATCCGGACGATCTCGATCATCGAGCCGCCGGTGAGGAACGCGGGCATCTGCTCGAGGAGGTCGTAGCGCCCCCAGAGCACGCCGACGCCGCTCGGGCCGTACATCTTGTGGCCGGAGAAGGCGAGCAGGTCGACGCCGAGCTCGGTGACGTCCACCGGCAGGTGCGGCACGGACTGGCAGGCATCGAGGACGGTGATCGCCCCGACGGACTTCGCCGCGGCGACAAAACGGGACACGTCGCTGATGGCGCCGAGCACGTTGGAGGCATGGGTGAAGGCCATGACCTTGGTCCGCTCGGTGACCAGCTCGTCGAGCTGGTCCATGTCGAGACGCCCCTCCTCGGTGATGCCGATCCAGCGCAGGGTCGCGCCGGTGCGACGGCACAGCTCCTGCCAGGGCACGAGGTTGGCGTGGTGCTCCGCCTCGGTGATGAGGATCTCGTCCCCTTCCCCGACGCGAAGGGGGGACCCCACCTCCGCGTTGGAGAAGGCATAGGCCGCGAGGTTGAGCGCCTCGGTGGCGTTCTTGGTGAAGACGACCTCGCGCTCGGCCGCCCCGATGAAGGCGGCGATGTCGGCACGAGCCTGCTCGTACGCCTCGGTCGCCTCCTCGGAGAGGGCGTGCGCCCCACGGTGCGGCGCGGAGTTGGCCGTGACGAGGAAGTCCCGCTCAGCGTCGAGCACCGACAGCGGCTTGTGCGAGGTCGCACCGGAGTCGAGGTAGACCAACGGCTTGCCCCCGCGCACGGTGCGCTCGAGAATCGGGAACTGAGCGCGCAGGGCGCTCAGCTCGGCCTCGGGGATGAGCTCGGCAGTCATGGTCACGCCCCGGCGGTCGTGGCGGGCTCCCCCGTCGCGATGAAACGGTCGTAGCCCTCGGCCTCGAGCTGGTCGGCCAGCTCGGCCCCACCCTGCTCGGCGATGTGGCCGTCCACGAAGACGTGCACGCGGTCGGGCTTGATGTAGC
>JBQGNO010000177.1:0-5961 GCA_052087725.1 Janibacter sp.
CGCCCAGCCGGGCAGGCTGCCGTCCGCAACGAGCGGGAGGGCGAGCGGGACGAGCGCACCCCGGCCCGACGCCGGGCGGACGCACTGCTGGCGATCGTCGGCCGCGGCGTCTCCTCGCCGGGCGCGGAGCCCAAGACCGACAAGGCCCAGGTCCTCGTGACCATCAGCCTCCAGGCCCTCACCGACAACCACGGCCGCTGCGGGGCCTGCGGCCAGCTCCAACCGGTCGGCCCCCTGGGGCAGCCGACGGTCACTGGCCACGCCGGCGGTCTGACGGCCACCGGTCAGGTGCTCGCTCCCTCAGCGGTGCGCAAGCTCGCCTGCGAGGCAGGGATCATCCCGGCGCTCCTCGGCACCGACTCGGAGCCGCTCGAGCTCGGCCGGGCCGCGAGGTACTTCACGCCGGGTCAGAAGCGGGCACTGTGGCTTCGTGACGGTGGCTGCACCTACCCCGGGTGCACCATGCCTGCCCACTGGAGCGACGCGCACCATCTGGACTACTGGTCCCTCGGCGGCAGCACCGACATCGACCGGGCGGCACTCCTCTGCGAGCGCCACCACACGAAGGTCCACCAGCACGATCTGACGGCCAGCGTCACCGACCGCGGTGTCACCTGGCACGTCTAGCTGCCCCGCCCCGCGCCCGGTCTTCACCGGCCGGGCGCCCCGGCATGTTCGGACCCGGTCGGGCGCTCCCGCACTAGCCTCGGACCATGAGCGAAGCGACCATGGCGACGGCGACGGTCCAGATCGACACCAGCGTCACCCGGGTGACCGAGTGGCGCTTCCCACCGGGGACCCAGACCGGGGGGCACGTCCACGAATTCGATTACGTCGTGGTGCCGACCGTGCCGGGCACGCTGCACGTGGTCACGGACGACGAGGAGTTCGACAACCACCTCGTGCTCGGAGCGTCATACACCGGCTCGGCCGGCACCGCCCACAACGTCATCAACACCTCGGGTGCCGAGTGCGCCTTCGTCGAGGTCGAGTTCCTCCAGGTGCGCTGACCCCCTGGGCTCAGCGCACGACGATGGCGTCCCCGACCGGACGCTCTCCGGCGGCGTCGGACGGGTTCGAGACGAGCCGGTCCCGGACGGACATCGCCGTCGACCCGCCGCCGTCGAGGTTGATCGCGTCCTCCATGCCGAGCGACTTGGCTACCGCCGCTGCTTCCGGCAGCGACGCCCCGAGCTGGTCGGGCTGGCGGCCGTCCACGGTGACCAGGACCGTCCTCCCCTTCGTGTCCGTCCCGGCGATGGTGCGCGGATTGCGCTGCAGCACCCAGCCGTAGTCGAAGCTGGGGTCGTCCACGTGCCGCATCCCGTCGCGTCGCTGGGTGATGTGCTCCTCGCCGGAGCGCAGCAGCTCCGGCCCACCGCCGACGACGGTCGTGCTGGGCGTGTGGGGTGCCCCGAGACCGACCTTCTGCTTGATGCCGAGGTGGTCGCCCACCTCCGGCGTCCTCAGTGCGGAGCCCTTGCGACCGATCCCCTGCACGGAGGTCTCCCCGCGCCGGAGCTCCACTCCTCTCGTGCCGAGCACGCGGTCAACGCGACCGGACCGGTCGAGCACCACCTCGGTCCCGGGCCCGGACGGGGTGCTTGAGCCGAAGGCCCTGTCGAAGGTGATCAGTTCGGAGTCATCGGTGCACGTGGTGTCGTGCAGGGGAAGGGCTGTCGGGGAGTCGGTGGCGTCGCCGCCGCAGTTGCGGATGAGACCGGGGACGCGGTTGGTCCCGTCGAGCTCCATGGTGCGTGACCCGAGTCGGATCGAGCCCTCCCACGAGGGGCGCGTGACGGAGGTCCGGCGGGCATTCTTCTGCAGCACCAGCGCGGGGCGGTCGCCGACCGGCTCGGAGGCGATGTTGCCGTCGTAGACGCCGATCCCCGAGGGGTCGCCCTCGGCCCCCGCGGTCGGGTCCATGTTGAAGAAGCCGCCGTTGACCGCAGCCGTGGCACCGGAGGCCCGAGCCAGGTCCGTGGTCGTCTCACGCTCTTCCAGGTCCGGTCCGTAGGTGCCGGAGAGGCGACCGGTGAATGTGCTCGGGTCGATCGTGAGGACGTTGACGCTCCAGTGCCCGCGCGCGTTGCTGCCGCCGTCCCATCCCGCTGACCAGCTCCGCGCGCTGAAGCCCTCGCCCTTGAGCTCCGCTACTGCGTCATCGGCAGCGGACTTGCTCGGGTGCGACTGCGTGAGCCGGACGCGGTACCCGATGACTCCCGCGGCGACGTCCGCGACCGCGGGCTGGCGCACCGGCTCCGCCCGGCCGTGGAAGTCGGCCTCCCGCAGCTCGGTCACGAGCTCCTGCGCGCTCGCCTTGTCCTGGACCGAGCGGGCGGGGGCGTCCGGGTCAGGGTTCGACGAGCCGGCCGGGATGCTCAGCTCGACCACCCACGGCACCGTCGCGCTCGGTGACCCGCGGTCGATCCGGGTCAGCGTGACGCCGGGGCGCAGGGTCTCGCTGGTGCGGGTCTCGGGCAGGTCCGAGGGGCCCAGCGGCAGTCGCGCCCGGCTCGAGGTCACGTCATCGGCGATGGCGGTGCCCGCATCGCGGCCGTGGGCGTCGGCGGGTTGGGCCAGGCCAGGAGCGACCGCTGCTCCGGCCAGGAGGAGCGCTGCTGCGCCGGCGGTCATCACGGGGGTCCTGCGGACGGAGGTCATGCCGCCAGTCTGGGCCGCCGAGGTGGCCGGCGCATGACGAGAGCATGGCCGCACAGGGGGAATGGGAACCGGCCCGGGGCTGGTTGGACCCAGCAGCACCCTCCCCTTCGACCAAAGGACACCGACGCACCATGCGAGTCCCCCTGAGCATCCTCGACCTCGTCTCCATCTCCGAGGGCTCGACGGCCCGCGACGCCATCGCCGACTCGATGTCTTCGGCACGAGTGGCCGACCGTCTGGGCTACACGCGGTTGTGGTTCGCCGAGCACCACAACACCGAGAACATCGCCTCCAGCGCCACGCAGCTGATCATCGCCGAGGCCGCCCACGTCACCGAGCGGATCCGGCTGGGGTCGGGAGGCGTCATGCTGCCCAACCACTCGCCGCTCATGGTCGCCGAGCAGTACGGCACGCTGGCCAATGTCCACGGCGACCGGATCGACCTCGGTCTCGGGCGCGCGCCCGGCACCGACATGATGACCGCCCAGGCGCTGAGCCGGTCCTCGGCCGAGCCGCAGGCCTTCGCGCAGAGCATCTACGACCTGCAGGGGTGGTTCAGCGGGGACGGCACCGGACGCAGCGCCCCGATCTCCTCCGCGGTGTCCGCCGGGACGGAGGTCCCCATCTGGGTGCTCGGGTCGACCGTCAACGGCGCCTCGATCGCCGGGCAGCTCGGGCTGCCCTTCTCGCTGGCCTCGCACTTCGCTCCGGACCAGATCGACGAGGCGATCCGGGTCTACCGGGACAGCTTCACCGTCGACACCCCGACGGCGCAGATCGAGGCGCCCTACGTCATGGCCGGCATCAACGTCATGGTGGCCGACACCGATGAGGAGGCCGAGCGCCAGTTCACCTCGGTGGGCCAGATGTTCGCGGGGATGGCGCGGGGTCAGCGCGGCAAGCTCCGTGCGCCCGTCGACCCGTCCACGCCGGGGCTCGACTCCCCGATGCTGCGCATCAAGGCCGTCGGCTCCCCGCAGACCGCGGTGCGGCAGCTGGAGGAGTTCGCCGAGCGCACTGGCGCCGACGAGCTGATCACCGTGACCTATGCCCACGACCCCGCGGTCCGGGAGCGCTCGCTCGAGCTGCTGGCCGGCAGCTGGTTCTGACGGTCAGCCGCCGTGCCGGCTCTCGAGGTCAACCTCTGGCGTGGCCAGAAGGCCCGGAGCCGTCAGCGGGCTCCGGGCACGCAGACGGCGCCCTGGGCGGCCGACCCGACGAGGGCGGCGTACTTCGCCAGGACTCCGGTGCTCGTGGACGGCGGCCGTGACCATGCCGCGCGGCGGGCCTCGAGCTCGGCCTCGTCGACCTCCAGGTCCAGCCGACGGGACGCCAGGTCGAGGGCGATGGTGTCCCCGTCCTGGACGAGCGCGATGGGGCCCCCGGCCATGGCCTCGGGGGCGACGTGCGCGATGCAGTTGCCCGTCGTGCCACCGGAGAAGCGGCCGTCGGTGATGAGCAGCGTCGACTCCCCGATGCCGGCGCCCTTGATGGCGCCGGTGATCGCGAGCATCTCGCGCATGCCGGGACCACCCTGCGGCCCTTCCTGTCGGATGACCACGACGCACCCGGACTCGATGTCGCCGGCCGCGAGGGCGTCGAGCGCCGGGCGCTCGCCCTCGAAGACCCGCGCCGGACCGCGGAAGGTGTCGTAGGAGAAGCCGGCGGCCTTGGCGACGGCGCCCTCCGGGGCGAAGCTCCCGCGCAGCACGGCCAGTCCACCGGTCGGGCGGTACGGAGACGCCGCGCCGTGGAGCACGTGGCCGTCGGGGAGCGGCGGGTCGAGGTGCTCGAGGTTCTCGGCGACCGTGCGTCCGGTGACGGTCATCGCGTCGCCGTGGAGGAGCCCGGCGTCGAGCAGCACCCTCATGACGACCGGGATGCCACCGACGTGGTCGACATCGCGCATCACGTGCTCCCCGAAGGGCTTGACGTCGGCCAGCAGCGGGGTGCGGTCGGAGATCGTGGCGAAGTGGTCCAGGGTGAGCGGGACCCCGGCCTCGTTGGCGATCGCCAGCAGGTGCAGCACGGCATTGGTCGAGCCACCGAGGGACATCAGCACCGTGATCGCGTTCTCGAAGGCCTCGAGCGTGAGGATGTCGCGCACGGTCACCCCGGACCGCAGCATGCCCACCACGGCGGCGCCCGCGTCCCGGGCGCCGATCGTGCGCCGCTTGTCGGTGGAGGGCGGGGAGGCGCTGCCCGGGAGAGAGAGGCCCAGCGCCTCGCCCATGCTCGCCATCGTGTTGGCGGTGTACATCCCCGCGCACGCCCCCTCGCCCGGGCAGAAGGAGCGCTCGATCTCGTCGACGTCCTCACGCTGCATGGTGCCGGCCTGACAGGCGCCCACGGCCTCGAAGGCATCGATGATCGTCACCTCCCGGTCCGAGCCGTCGAGCATGCGGGCGAGGCCCGGCATCGCGGTTCCGGCGTAGACGAAGACCGAGGCGAGCCCGAGGCGTGCGGCCGCCATCATCATCCCCGGCAGCGACTTGTCGCACCCGGCCAAGAGCACCGAACCATCGAGGCGCTCGGCCTCCATGACCGTCTCGACCGAGTCGGTGATGACCTCGCGGGAGACCAGGGAGTAGTGCATCCCGACGTGCCCCATCGAGATCCCGTCGGAGACCGAGATCGTGCCGAACTCCAGTGGGACGCCGGCCTCCACGCGCACTCCGTCCTTGGCTGCAGCGGCCAGTCGCTGGAGCGAGAGGTTGCAGGGGGTGATCTCGTTCCAGCTGGAGCCGATCCCGATCTGCGGCTTGTCGAAGTCCTCGTCGCCCAGTCCGACGGCGCGCAGCATGCCCCGCGCCGCGGCCCGCTCCAGGCCGTCGGTGACCTCACGGGAGCGTGGCTTCATCCGGTCGCGAAGGGGGGTGGTCGGCTCGGTCTGCGGGTGCGACATCTCGATCGTCCTCCTCATGGAGCCCGGGGGAAGGGCTTCATCTCGAGCGTAGTCGTCCCGGTGCGACCCTCCCTTCGCACGGTGTGCCCGTGGATGAAGGCGGGCGGTCAGTCCCAGGGGATGTCGATGGGCGTCCCGTCGCTACCGCCGCAGTTGAGGACGGCCGTGGCGTCCCCGAAGACGTGGGTGAGGGTGACGCGCTCGCCGACGGCGGAGGTGTCGCGCAGCTCGGCGGGCCGGCCGCCGAGGCAGGACTTGCGGCGGATGGTCAGCAGCGGGCTGCCCTCGGTGACGTCGAGGCGGGCGGCCACCTCGGCGTTCGCCGGGACGGATTGGGTGTACTCCACCCCGGCGTCGAACTCCAGGCCGGCGCGGGTCCGGAGCACCTCGTA
>JBQGNO010000178.1:0-5918 GCA_052087725.1 Janibacter sp.
GTCTCGAGCGTGGCCAGCGGGTTGTACTTGCCGCGGTTGCCCTTGCCACCGATGGTCACCTGGGGCTCTTCGCCCTCACGGGTCGCCTTGACCTGACCGGTGACCGCGTCGCCCTTGCGCAGGCCGTTGCGCTTGACCATGCCGAGCGGGACGTAGACATCGTTCGGTCCGGACAGGTAGCCGGAGGTGCGCACGAAGGCATGGTTGTCGCGGACCTCGAGGATGCCCGCCACCGGGACGAGCACGTCGTCCTCGTGGATCTGCGGCTCCACGTCGTCGTACTGCTGACCGCCGCCACGACGCTTGTCACGATTGCGGTTGCGGTTGCGGTTGCGCCGACGGCCGCCGGACTCGTCGTCGCGGTACTGGCCACCGCCCTGGTTGCGGTTGCCGCCGTCGTTGCGGTTGCCGCCCTGGTTGCGGTTGTTGCCGCCGCCGTCATTGCGGTTCCCGCCATCGTTGCGGTTGCCGCCCTGGTTGCGGTTGTTGCCCCCGTCGTTGCGGTTGCCGTCGTTCTGCTGGCGGCCGCCGTCGTTGCGGTTCCCGCCATCGTTGCGGTTGCCGTCATTGCCACGGTTGCGGTTGCGACCACCCTGGTCGCCACCACGGTCGGAGCCGGACTGCTGGTCGCGGCTCCCCTGGTCACGATTCCCCTGGTCGCGCGAGTCGCGCGACTGCTCGTCGCGGGAGTGCTCACGGCCCGTGTCGGGGGCGGAGGTCTCGGACGGCGCGTTGCCGGTCGGAGCCTGGGCTGCCGGGGCCTGCGCGGCTGGAGCCTCGCCCTTCGCCGGGCGGTCGGTGGACGCGCTCTCGGCGGGCTTGGTGTCTGCGGACTGCTTCGCGCTCGAGGGCGCGGACGAGCCGGACTGCTGCGCCCGGATCGCGGAGATGAGGTCGCTCTTGCGCATCTTGGCGGTGCCGGTGATGCCCATGCTCTGGGCGAGCTGCTGGAGCTGGGCGAGGCGCATCGCGCTCAGTGCCCCGGAGCGACGCGGCGCGGAGCCGGCCTCCGGAGGGGTGTTCTCGCCAGTGGTGGTGTCGGTCACGAAGGACCCTTTCCCTCGTCGTGCCTGCCGCGACGGCAGGCCTGATGAATCCCGTCAACTCCGGGATGTGGTGATGAGATCCCCACGACCGTGCAACACGCGCGGAGGCCCGAGGCACTCACGTGGGGGAAGCTCCTGTCCGCACATGCCCTCGACTGGTCTGCCGATGCATTGGGGGGGTTTTGTGGAGCACCTGCAATGTATCACTCGTGGCGGCGACACTCACGCACCCGGGGCCACCGACGGACACGGCCGGCGCGATCAGCGGAGCTGGTGGACCCCGTGGTCGGGCACGCCGGGCGTGAGCACCTGCCAGACCTCGCCGTGGGTGGCCGCGATCTCGCCGACCCGCTCGACGTGCTCGGCGGTCGTGAGCACGAGGACCGATGGGCCGGCTCCCGAGATCGTCGCGGCCAGGCCCCCTTCGCGCAGGGCGTCCACGAGGGCCATGCTCTGCGGATAGCTCGGGCGCCGCGACTCCTGGTGGAGCAGGTCGGTGGTCCCCACGGTGAGCAGCGACGGGTCGCTGGTGAGGGCGTGCACGAGCACACCGGTGCGCGAGGAGTTGGCCGCGGCGGTGGCCAGCGGCACGAGCTCGGGCAGCACCGAGCGGGCCGTGTGCGTGCTCAGCGTGGTCTGCGGCACGAGGACGACCGGGACGATCCGCTCATCGAGACGAAGGGGGACGGTCCGGGTCGCCGTCATCGGCTCGCCCACCTCGGTCACCGAGAGCGTCGCTCCCCCGAAGACGCTTGCCGAGGCATTGTCCGGGTGGCCCTCGAGCGCGCAGGCGATCGTGTTGACGACGTCGAGATCGATCTCGCCGCCGGTCGAAAGTGCCTGTGCCGCAGCGACGCCCGTGACGATGGCCGTCGCCGAGGAACCGAGGCCCCGCCCGTGGGGCACGGCATTGCACGTGCTCAGGTGGAGACCGGCGGGGGCCGGCACCCCGAGGTGGCGCCACGTCGTCGTCATGGTCCGGTGGATCAGGTGGCTCTCATCGCGAGGCACGGAGTCGGCGCCGGAGCCGGTGACGTCGATGACGAGTCCGGGCTCATCCGTGACGGTCACGCTCGCTTGGTCCCACACGCCGAGCGCGATCCCGACGCAGTCGAACCCGGGACCGAGGTTGGCGCTCGAGGCCGGCACCCGCAGGGTGACGCTCGAGCCGACGGGGATGGCCACGCTCAGCCCTGCAGCCCGAGCTCGCGCGCGACCGCGTAGGCCTCGGCCGGCACGTTGACCGGAGCGACATCGGACCCGTCGGCATTCTTCAGCGCCCACTGGGGGTCCTTGAGCCCGTGGCCGGTCACCGTGCACACGATCGTCGCGCCCGACGGGACGAGACCCTCCGCGCTCGCCTTGAGCAGGCCGGCGACGGAGGCCGCCGAGGCCGGCTCGACGAAGATCCCCTCGCGGGAGGAGAGGAGCCGGTGCGCCTGGAGGATCTCCTCGTCGGTCACCGCGGTGATCGATCCGCCGGAGTCGTCACGCGCCTCCTCGGCCTGCGTCCACGACGCCGGGTTGCCGATGCGGATCGCCGTGGCGATCGTGTCGGGCTCGTCGACGGGGTGGCCCAGGACGATCGGAGCCGATCCGGCGGCCTGGAAGCCCCACATCTGCGGGGTCCTCGTCGACACGGCCGGAAGGGGGCCGGAGACGCCCTCGGTCTGCGTCGCGTACTCGCGGTAGCCGCGCCAGTAGGCGGTGATGTTGCCGGCATTGCCGACGGGCAGGCAGTGGATGTCCGGGGCGTCACCGAGCGCGTCGACGATCTCGAAGGAGGCGGTCTTCTGCCCCTCGATGCGCGCCGGGTTGACCGAGTTGACCAGCTCGACCGGGTAGCTCTCGGCGAGCTTGCGGGCCACCTCGAGGCAGTGGTCGAAGTTGCCGTCGACCTGCAGCAGGGTCGCGCCGTGCGCGATCGCCTGGGAGAGCTTGCCCATGGCGATGTTGCCCGCGGGCACGAGGACGGCACAGGTCATGCCGGCCTTGGTCGCGTAGGCCGCCGCCGAGGCGGAGGTGTTGCCGGTGGACGCGCAGATGACGGCCTTGGCCCCCTTCGCCGCTGCCACGGACATCGCGCTCGTCATGCCGCGGTCCTTGAAGGAGCCGGTGGGGTTGAGTCCCTCGTACTTCACGTGGACCTGCGCGCCGACCAGCTCGCTCAGGTGCTCGGCGGGGATGAGGGGGGTCCCCCCTTCGCGCAGGGTGACGACGGGTGCACCCGCCAGCGAAGGGAGTCGGTCGGCGTACTCGGTGATGATGCCGCGCCACTGGTGGGCCATGTCAGTTTCCTTCCACACGCATGACGGAGACGACCTCGTTGACCGTCTCGAGCCCGGCGAGCTCGTCGACCGTCGCGGAGAGTGCGGCATCGGTCGCCGCGTGCGTGACGATGATCAGCTCGGCGTGAGCCGTCCCGTCCTCATCGGTGACGACCTGCTGGCGCACGGTGCCGATCGAGACGTCGTTCTGCGCGAAGACCGCTGCGACGGAGGCGAGCACACCCGAGCGGTCGGTCACCGCGAGGCTGACGTGGTAGCGGGTGACGGCCTGCCCCATCGACAGCACGGGCAGCTGCGCATAGGCGCTCTCGCCCGGTCCGCGGCCACCGGTCACCCGGGTGCGCGCGATGGCGACGATGTCACCGAGGACGGCGCTGGCGGTCGGGTCTCCCCCGGCGCCCTGGCCGTAGAACATCAGCTCGCCGGCGGCCTGGGCCTCGACGAAGACGGCGTTGTAGGCCTCGCGCACCGACGCCAGCGGGTGCGTCAGCGGGATCATCGCCGGGTGCACGCGTGCCGAGATGCCGATGCCGTCGGGGCCCTCGACCTTCTCGCAGATCGCGAGCAGCTTGACGGTGCAGCCCATGTCCTGGGCGGCCTGGATGTCCGCGGAGCGCACACCGGTGATGCCCTCGCGGTGGACGTCGTCGCTCGTCACCCGGGTGTGGAAGGCGAGCGAGGAGAGGATCGCGGCCTTGGCCGCGGCATCGAATCCCTCGACGTCGGCGGTCGGGTCGGCCTCCGCGTAGCCGAGGGCCTGCGCACGCTCGACGGTCTCGTAGAGCCCCGCGCCACTGGTGTCCATGGCGTCGAGCACGAAGTTGGTCGTGCCGTTGACGATGCCGGTGATGCGGGTGATCGAGTCTCCGGCGAGCGAGTCGCGGATCGGCCGGAGGATCGGGATGGCACCCGCGACCGAGGCCTCGTAGTAGAGGTCGACGCCGTGCGCGGTCGCCGCCTCGTGGAGGGAGCGTCCGTCCTCGGCGAGCAGGGCCTTGTTGGCGGTGACGACGGAGGCGCCGTGCTCCATCGCCCGCAGGATGAGGCTGCGGGCGACGTCGATGCCGCCGATGAGCTCGACGACGATGTCCGCGCGGGTCACCAGCTCCTCGGCGTCGGTGGTGAAGAGTCCCGGATCGATCCCGAGGTCCGAGCGGTCCCGGCCGGCGCGGCGCACGGCGACCCCGACGAGCTCGAGCGGTCGACCGATCCGCTGGGCGAGGTCATCGCCCTGGGTGGTGATCATCCGGGCGACGCTGCCGCCGACGGTTCCGCCGCCGAGGAGGGCGACGCGCAGGGGGCGCGGGGAGTCTGTGCTGGGCGCCGTGGTCATCGGACCTCCTGTGACGGGATGGGGTCGTCCACATCGAGAGCGAGCAGGTCATCGATCGTCTCGCGACGCACGATGACCCGCGCGGCGCCGTCGCGGACGGCGACGACGGGTGGACGGGGGGTGTGGTTGTACTGGTTGGACAGGCTGCGGCAGTAGGCGCCGGTGCCGGGGACCGCGATGAGGTCGCCCGCGGCGATGTCCTCGGGCAGGTACTCATCCATGACGACGATGTCACCACTCTCGCAGTGGCGTCCGACGACACGCACGAGACGCTGCTCGGCCTCGGAGGTGCGCGAGGCGAGCGCGCACGAGTAGTCGGCGCCGTAGAGCGCGGTACGCACGTTGTCGCTCATCCCGCCGTCGACGCTGACATAGGTGCGGGTGAGGTCGGCGGTGACGTCGACGTCCTTGATCGTGCCGATCTCGTAGAGCGTGAAGGCGCTCGGGCCGGCGATCGCCCGGCCAGGCTCGATCGAGATCCGCGGGAGCGGTGCCTCCGGGTGGGTGTCCTGGAAGACCTTGAGCTCGCGCGCGACGAGGTCGCCCATCTGCCGCCCGAGCTGCTTGGGGGTCAGCGGGTCGTGCTCGGAGGTGTAGGCGATGCCGTAGCCACCACCGAGGTCCATCTCCGGCATCGTGATGCCGTGCTCGTCGGCGACCTCGGTGTGCAGGTCGATCAGGCGCCGGGCCGCGATCTCGAAGCCGGAGGTGTCGAAGATCTGGCTGCCGATGTGGCTGTGCAGCCCGAGCAGGTGGAGGGACTCCCCCTTCGCCACGATGCGGTCGACGGCCTCGCGCGCCCGCCCGTTGGCCAGCGAGAAGCCGAACTTCTGGTCCTCGTGCGCGGTCGAGATGTACTCGTGCCCGCCCGCGTGGACGCCCGTCGTCACGCGGACCATGACGGGCGCGACGACGCCGCGCTCCCCCGCGAGGCGTGCGACCCTCTCGACCTCGACGAGCGAGTCGACGATGATCCGACCCACGCCCTCGTCGAGCGCGCGCCCGATCTCGGCGTCGGACTTGTTGTTGCCGTGCAGGCCGATCTCGGGACCGGGGACGCCGGCGCGCAGCGCGACGGCGAGCTCTCCCCCGCTCGCGGTGTCGACGCGCAGGCCCTCCTCGCGCGCCCAGCGCGCGACGGCGACCGTGAGCAGCGCCTTGCCCGCGTAGTACACGTCGACGTCCGACCCGACGGCGCGGAACGCCGTCTCGAACGCCGTGCGGTACGCGCGCGCCCGGGCGCGGAAGTCC
>JBQGNO010000179.1:0-641 GCA_052087725.1 Janibacter sp.
CACGAAGTTCCTCGGGATCATCGACCGGGTGCGCGAGCAGATCCCGGATGCGGCGATCACCACGGACATCATCGTCGGCTTCCCCGGGGAGACGGAGGAGGACTTCGAGGAGACGCTGCGCGTCGTGCGGGAGTCCCGCTTCGCCTCGGCCTTCACCTTCCAGTACTCGATCCGCCCGGGCACGCCCGCGGCGACGATGGACGACCAGATCCCCAAGGAGGTCGTCCAGGAGCGATACGAGCGCCTCATCGAGGTGCAGGAGGAGATCTCCTGGGCCGGCAACCGTGCGCAGGAGGGCCGCGAGCTCGAGGTCCTCGTCGCGACGGGGGAGGGGCGCAAGGACCGCGCCACGGCACGCCTGAGCGGCCGGGCGCAGGACAACCGGCTCGTCCACTTCGCCCTGCCGGAGGGGCTGCCCGAGTCCGAGCATCCCCGGCCCGGCGACATGGTCACCGTCGGCGTGACCTACGGCGCGCCCCACCACCTCGTCGCCGACTCCGCGCTCGAGGGCGGGACCTTCTCGGTGCGCCGCACCAAGGGTGGCGACGCGTGGGCCGCCTTGCAGGACAACGCCACCGAGGGCGCTGTCGCCAAGCCGAGCGTCTCGTTGGGGATGCCTCGCATCGGGGCGCCTGATCCGG
>JBQGNO010000180.1:0-5147 GCA_052087725.1 Janibacter sp.
CGGCACCACCCGCGCATGACGATGGGGGTGGGTCACCGTCACGGTGACCCACCCCCTTCGCAATGATGTGGAGGCTGGGCCTCAGAGGTCGCCGAGCTTGTCCTTGGCGGCGTCGGTGCCCTTCTCGACCTTGTCCTGGTCGACACCCTTGCTCTCGGCGAACTCGCCGCCCTTGTCGATGCCCTCCTCGACCTTGTCACTGTGCTCGCCCAGCGCGTCGGTGGCCTTGCCCTGCAGGTCGTCGAGACCCATGGTCGACTCCTTCTGTAGTCGGGATGCCCGGGATTGGGCGTATTCACAGCCAAACATGTCGAGGGCTCTCCTTCAACCGCGGGAGGCGCCGATGGACTTGAGATTTATAGTTGACTTTTCAATCAAGAGTCCTCTACTGTGGGTCATGCACCGAACGACAGAGCACGACCCACCACCCAAGGAGCTCCCCATGACCGACCAGAACACCCCCGCCGCCGGCACCTACGTCATCGACCCGAGCCACACCGAGGTCGGCTTCGTCGCCCGCCACGCGATGGTCACCAAGGTCCGCGGCTACTTCCGTGACGTCGAGGGCACCATCGAGATCGGCGAGAGCTTCGCCGACTCGAAGGCCAGCGCCACGATGAAGACCGCCTCGATCGACTCGGGCAGCGCCGACCGTGACGGCCACCTGAAGTCCGGTGACTTCTTCGACGTCGACACCCACCCCGAGATCACCTTCGTCTCCACGGGCGTCCAGGACGTCGATGGCAGCAACTTCGACCTCGTCGGTGACCTGACCATCAAGGGTGTGACCAAGCAGGTCGCCCTCCAGGCCACCTACGACGGCACCGCCCAGGACCCCTTCGGCAATGTCCGCGCCGGCTTCACCGCCATCACCACGGTCGACCGTGAGGACTGGGGCCTGACCTGGAACGCCGGCCTCGAGACCGGTGGCGTCCTCGTCTCGAAGAAGATCACGCTCAACCTCGAGATCTCGGCCATCAAGCAGGCCTGAGGCTCGACACCCCCGCGAAGCCGGGGTCGGCACCCTGAGCCGGCCCCGGCTTCGTCCTGTCCGGGCAGTGCGGGAAGATACCCCTCATGACCATCCACCCGATCACCATCTGCGGTGAGCCGGTCCTGCACACCCGAGCGGAGCCGGTCACCGAGTACGACGAGTCGTTGCGGACCCTCATCGACGACATGTACGCCACCCAGGAGGCCGCCCACGGCGTCGGCCTCGCGGCCCCCCAGATCGGGGTGGGCCTGCGCATCTTCACCTGGAGCATGGCCAATGACGACGGCGTCCCGTCGCTCGGTCATGTGATCAACCCCTTCGTCAAGGCGATCAAGCCGGCGGTGGGGGAGCCGGACCGCGACCACGAGTCCGAGGGCTGCCTGTCCGTGCCCGGTTACTCCTTCCCCCTCCGCCGCGGGGAGCGTGCCGAGATCACCGGCTACGACCGCGACGGCAACGAGGTGGCCTTCACGGCGACCGGATGGTTCGCCCGCTGCATGCAGCACGAGTACGACCACCTCAACGGCTTCCTCTACATCGACCGGCTCAATGAGCGGTGGAAGAAGAAGGCGAAGAAGACCGTCAAGGCCGAGGGGTGGGGCGTCCCCGGGCTGACCTGGGTGCCCGGTGAGGGCCCCGACCCCTTCGGCCATGACGAGCCCGACGAGCCCGACGACGACGAGTGAGCCGCGTGCCCGAGGTCGTGGCGGTCGTCGGCGCGACGGCCACCGGCAAGTCCGACCTCGCGCTCGACCTCGCCGAGGCGCTCGGGGGTGAGGTGGTCAACGCCGATGCCATGCAGCTCTACCGCGGCATGGACATCGGGACCAACAAGCTGCCGGTCGGTCGGCGGCGCGGGGTCGCCCACCATCTCCTCGACATCCTCGAGGTCACTGATGAGGCGACCCTCGCGGACTACCAGGACCGCGCCGAGGCCGCGATCGTCGACATCCTCGCCCGGGGCAGGGTCCCGGTCCTCGCCGGCGGGTCGGGGCTCTACGTCCGGGCCGCCCTGGACCACCTCGACATCCCGCCGACCGATCCCGAGGTGCGGGGCCGGCTCGAGGCGGAGGCCGAGGCCGAAGGGGGTCCCGCCGCCCTGCGGGACCGGCTGCGGTCCGCCGACCCGAGCGCTGCGGAGGCGATCCAGCCCAACAACATCCGCCGGATCGTCCGGGCTCTCGAGGTCATCGAGATCACCGGTGAGCTGTTCTCGGCGACGGCACCGACGAAGCGCTACCGGCGCCCTTCGCTCGTCATCGGCCTGCACGACGACCGGAGCGCGCTCGACGCCCGGATCGAGCGCCGGACCCGCGGCATGTGGGCGGACGGGCTCCTCGACGAGGTCGCCGCCCTGGACGCCGTCGGTCTGCGCGAGGGGAGGACCGCCTCCCGGGCCATCGGCTACGCCCAGGCCCTCGCCGAGCTCGACGGACGGATCAGCCGCGCGGAGGCCATCGACCGGACCGCTGCCGCGACCCGTCGCTACGCGCGCCGGCAGGAGTCCTGGCTGCGTCCGGACCACCGTGTCGAGTGGCTCGAGGCGGCCGACCCCGATCTGACGGAGGCGGCCACGCAGCTGGCTCGTCGTCAGACAGAATGGACCCCATGACGCTTCGCTTCACCAAGGGCCACGGCACGGAAAATGACTTCGTCCTCGTGCCGGACCTCGACGCCATCCTCGACCTCACCGCCGACCAGGTGGCTCTCCTCGCCAACCGGCAGGCCGGGATCGGCGGCGACGGCGTCATCCGGATCGTCCCCACCGAGGCCGCGCAGGAGGAGTCGGTGCGTGCGCTCGCCGGCGAGGCCCCGTGGTTCATGGACTACCGCAATGCCGATGGCTCGCTCGCGCAGATGTGTGGCAACGGCACGCGGGTCTTCGCCAGCTGGCTGCGGCGCGAGGGACTCGTCGGGGAGGAGTTCGCGATCGCCACGCGGGCCGGGGTGAAGCGGATCCGCTTCGAGGGGGAGCACGTCGTCACCCACATGGGGCAGTGGCGCTTCGTCGACGAGGCGACGGCGCATGCCGATGGCTTCGACGCCCTCGTCCACGTCGAGGAGGCGGAGGAGGTCACCGAGCCCTACTCCGCGCTCTCCCTCGACCTCGGCAACCCGCACACCGTCGTCGCCCTGCCAGAGACGGTGTCGCTCAATGGTCTTCGGCTGCGTACGCCCCCGGTGGTCAACCCGACGCCCCCCGAGGGCAGCAATGTCGAGTTCGTCCGGGTCCTCGGCCCGGGGCGCATCTCGATGCGCGTCCACGAGCGCGGTGTCGGCGAGACCCGCTCCTGCGGCACCGGTGTGTGCGCCGCCGCGATCGGGCTGGCCTTCTGGTCCGGCGATGTCGACGCGCCCCGGTCCGTCACCGTCGAGGTGCCCGGAGGCACGCTGCAGGTGCGCCTCCTGCCCGGCCGCGCGGTCGAGCTCGCCGGCCCGGCGGAGCTCGTGGCCGACGGGACGACCACGCTCGTCTGACCCCCTTCGCTCCTCGCTGCTCTCGACATGCGGGTGAGGTGGATCACTCATAGCGTGGATCCATGCGACGCCGCGCCTCACTCCTTGCCAGCACGCTCACCGTGGGGGCGCTGACCCTCGCCGCGACCTCGGGGGCGATCGCCGCGCCCGAGCGGTCGGGAGGCCCGCCTCCGGTCGGGCACGAGCTACCGAAGATGCCCGTGATGCGCGGCAGCGGGGGAGCTGTCTCCTCGGTGGACCCCATCGTCAGCCAGGTCGGCATCGATGTGCTGGAGAAGGGCGGTAATGCCGCGGACGCGGCCGTCGCCATGGCCGGCGCGGTCGGCGTCGTCGAGCCGTACAGCTCGGGCCTCGGTGGTGGTGGCTTCTTCGTCCACTACGACTCGGACAGTGGCACGGTCGAGACGATCGACGGTCGTGAGACGGCCCCGGCGAGCTTCGACGAGGACGTCTTCCTCGATGAGGAAGGGGAGGAGATGGACTTCGACACGGTCGTGAATTCCGGTCTCTCCGTGGGGGTTCCGGGCACCCCCGCGACCTGGGAGATGGCCGCCGACCGCTATGGCTCGAAGTCGCTCAACCAGCTGCTCAAGCCCGCCGAGCGTATTGCCCGGCGCGGTTTCGTCGTCGACGAGGAGTTCCACGACGCGACGGTGGACAACGAGGAGCGCTTCTCCCAGTTCCCTGACACCGCGAAGATCTATCTCCCTGGCGGTGAACCGATCAAGGTTGGCGCCATCCTGCGCAACCCCGACCTGGCCAAGGCCTACCGGCAGGTGCGCACCCACGGTGCCGATGCGATGCAGCACGGCAGGATGGGTGAGGCCGTCGTCGAGACCGCGCGCAACCCGCGCACCGCGCCCGGGGTGTCCGTGCCCCGCGGTGAGATGACGCAGCAGGACATGGAGGCGTACGAGGCGCTGGTGAAGAAGCCGGTCCACAGCGAGCACCGTGGTCTGGACGTCTACGGCATGCCCACCCCGAGCTCGGGCGGGGTCGCCGTCGGCGAGATCCTCAACCTCCTCGAGGCCTACGAGGAGCGCACGGGCCAGAAGACGAAGGACCTGCCCGAGGGGGAGTGGGCGCACTGGTTCGCCGAGGCCTCCGCCACCGCCTTCGCCGACCGCAATCGCTACGTCGCCGATGTCCCCGGAGTGCCGACGCAGGAGCTGCTCTCCCAGGACTTCGCTGACGAGCGGTCCTGTCTTTTCGACGAGGACACGGCGATGGACCGGCCGGTGCCCTTCGGAGAGCCGGACGGGGACTACTCGGACTGCGAGGAGTCGAGCGGCACGACGAGCCCCGGGGCCGAGGACCAGCACACGACCTCGCTCACGGCCGTCGACAAGCATGGTGACGTGGTCACCTACACGCTGACGATCGAGCAGTTCGGCGGCAGCGGGATGGTCGTGCCGGGCTATGGGTTCCTGCTCAACAACGAGCTGACCGACTTCAACTTCTCCCCGACGACGAAGGGGGTCCCGGACCCCAACCTCCCCGGCCCGGGCAAGCGCCCGCGCTCGTCGATGGCGCCGACGATCGTGCTCAAGGACGGCAAGCCATGGATGACCGCCGGCAGCCCCGGTGGCGCGACGATCATCACGACCGTCGCGCAGCTCATCGCCGGTGTCGCCGACCGGGGGATGCCCATCGGGGACGCCTTGGCCGCCCCGCG
>JBQGNO010000181.1:0-5787 GCA_052087725.1 Janibacter sp.
GACCACCGGGGCATGCCTCGAGGCCCGTCGTGGTCGACGGGCCTCGAGGCTCCTTCGTCGCACCTCAGGGACCGCTTCCGGGGCGCGGTCGCTAGACGTGCCAGGTCACACCGGTGCCGGTGACCGTCGCGGTCAGGTCATGGGTGTGGACCTTGGTGTGGTGTCGCTGGCACAGCAGTGCCGCGTTGTCGATGTCACTGGCCCCACCTCGCGACCACCAGTCGACGTGGTGGGCATCGCACCACTGCGGGGGCATCGTGCACCCCGGATAGGTGCAGCCCTGGTCGCGCAGCCACACCGCGCGGCGCTGGCCGGGGGTGAAGAGCCGCACGGAGCGCCCCATGTCGAGGATCTCGCCGTCGCCGCCGAGGACGACAGGGATGATCCCCGCGTCGCAGGCCATCCGCCGCACCACCGAGGGCGCGAGCACCTGCCCGGTCATCGTCACGCCGGACCCGTGCGCACCGTGGCCCATGAGGTCACTCAGCGCGATCGTCACGTGCACCTGGGCCTTGTCGCTCTTGGGCATCTCCCCGGGTGAGGAGACCCCGCGACGCACGGCCTCGATCAGGGCATCGGCCCGTCGCCGCGGAGCCGACCGCTCGTCACGCTCACCGTCCGGGCCCGTGACCGGCGCGGACAGCGCGGCGAGCGCACCGTCGATCACCGCCGCCCCCTCAGGGTCGAGGGTCACCTTGTAGGTCGTCAGGCCCGCGATCCCCTCCCTGCGGTACAGCGCGCGACCGGCCTTGGCCTTGGCGTCCTCGCGCTCCAGGTCCTCGTCGGGCTTCAGCAGGCGACCAGTGCGGGTGATCGCCACGGCCAGCTCCTTGCTCGACAACCCCCGCACCCGCTCGTACGGGCCACGGCCATCGGGCCCGGTCGGCGTGACCTCGTCACGGGCCCCCTTGAGCAGCACGCCCATTGCGTCAGCGAGCTCCTGCGGGTCGGCGACCCGCGATGCATGCGCCTCGAAGCGCACCAGCTGGTCCGCCTTGCCCAACGGCAGGTCACCGGTGGTAAAGGCCTCGGTCACCTCAGCAACCCGGGGCTCCCCCTTCGCCAGCCGCACCACTCGAGCGACCTGTCGCCCATCGGGCACCGGCGCCCGCTCGGCCTCCGACGTGGACACCCAGTCGTGCGCCGACCACGAGTCCTGCGCCGGCAGCCCTCGCTCCAGACCCTCACGCACCATCGTCACCTCGGCGAGGTCCAGCAGCTGCCGCAGCTGCCCCACCGCGGACAGACCTTCGGCGATCTCGTCCTCTCCGAGGCGCCACACGGAGTCGGCGTCACCGGTCGCCCCGATGAGCGAGCGCACCGCATCGCGCAGGTCGGGCATCACCCTGACCTCGCCACCGAACGTCGCCATCGCCGTCATGAGAAGACCCTCCCACCGACCCCCGACAACGTTCCGGGACGAGCCCGATCACCAGCCGTGGACGCGCCGCCACTGCTCGGTGATCGGCTGGCCCTCGCGCTCGATGACCTAGTAGTGGTCGTGCTGGGCCGCGGTGGCGCAGGCGTGGATCGGCAGGATCCGCACCTGCGTGCCGACCGGGAGGTCCGGCAGCTCGCGCTCGGACCCCGGGCGCACCGCGAGCACACCATGCTCCTGGCTCGCGCCGACCATGAGCAGATCCGGGAGGACCTCCCCTTCGGCCGTCGTCACGAGCCCGAGGCGCTGGTCGACGGGCTGCTTGGCGGTCCCCCGATCACTCGAGGTCGCCATCCAGCCGGCGTCGGTGAGCAATGACGCATCATCGGGTCCGCGGCCGATGATCGTCGCGACCACGGACAGCGCGATGTCCTCGATATCGCACACCCCGATGCCGGCCATCACGAGGTCGAAGAAGACGTAGTTGCCCGCGCGGACCTCGGTGACTCCCGTGAGGTCCGTCGCCGCGTGGGCGGTGGGGGTCGAGCCGACGCTGACCACCGGCGCTGCGTGCCCGGCCGAGCGCAGGCGGGTCGCGGCCTCGACGGTGGCCCTGCGCTCCCCCTCCGCGGCGGCCCGCAGCGCGTCCGGGGTGTAGGCAAAGTAGGACTCCCCCGCGTGCGTCATCACACCGCGCACCTCGACACCACCGTCGCGCAGGCACCCGGCAATCTCGAGCAGCTGGGGGTCGTCCGGCACCAGTCCACCCCGGTGCCCGTCGCAGTCGATCTCGATCAGCGCCGGCAGGGGTCCGCCGTGCTCGGCGACGTGGGCACCCAGGGCCTCGGCCTGCGCCACGGTGTCGAGCAGGACCGTCAGGTCGACACCCCGGGCGCGCAGCCGTGCGACCCGGTCGAGCTTCGTCGGGGCGATGCCAACCGCATAGAGGATGTCGGTGTAGCCGGCATCGGCGAAGAACTCCGCCTCCGCCAGGGTCGAGACCGTGATCGGCCCGGTGCCACCGTCGAAGATCAGGCTCGTCGGCTCGAGCGCCTTGGTGGTCTTCACGTGCGGGCGTAGCGCCACCCCCAGACCGGAGAGGCGGGCGCCCAGCCGCGCGACATTGCGCTCGACTGTCGCTCGGTCCACGAGGGCGAAGGGGGTGTCCGCCGCGAAGGCGGGGGCGGGGATGCTCATGACACCATGATGGTGCAGGCCTGCCGAGACCGGTGCTCGCCCGGACCCTCGTTCGCGAGGCAGGAACGCGGCCTACGCTGGGACGATGCCGATCCAACACATGGACAACGTGCTCATCGTCGTCGAGGACCTCGAGAGCACGATCGTGTTCTTCCGCGACGTCGGCCTGGAGCTGGTCAACGTGAGCAACGGGCCCCTCGAGGGTGCGTGGATGGACCAGGTCATGGGCATCGACGGCGCGCGCCTGGAGATCGCGGTCCTGCGCACGGCGGACGGTCGCAGCGGGGTCGAGCTGGCGCAGTTCCACACGCCGGCAGCGGTCCAGCCGGAGCCCTCCAACGCGCCGGCCAACACCCTGGGGATCCGTCGCGTGGTCTTCGCCACCGATGAGCTCGACGCCACCGTGGCGCGCCTGCAGGGCATCGGTGCGGAGCTCGTCGGTGACATCGTCGAGTTCGAGGAGAGCTTCCGCATGTGCTACATCCGCGGCCCGGAGAACATCGTCGTCGGCCTGGCCGAGCAGGCCGGCTGACGCACCGGCACGAAGGAGGCCCGCCCCCTTCAGTCGATCCCGGCCAGCACGGCCATCCGCGCCAAGCCCGCAGCGCCGCTGGCCTCCAGCCGGGCCCGCGCCTCGCGCACCGGAGCCGTGCCGGCCAGGTCGGCAGGGACGCGAGCCGGGTTGAGCGCCACCGTGTTGACCCACGCGCGCAGGTCCGGGTCGCTCGTGTACGCGGCCTCGGCGCGGCCACCCAGCGCCTGCATCGCGAGCCAGCTCGTGGGGGTATCGGCATTGGGCGATGAGGGGCAGAGCCTGTTCTTGTCCGCATCGATCCCGACGGTCGCCTCGACGTAGCCCGTGAGCGCGGCACCGAAGCACGGGAATCCGGACCGGACCGGCTGCACGGTGATCGCCTCCGGACGCCAGATCGGCACCAGCGGTCGGTGCCGCTCCCCCTGCGCGGCGCAGTGCACGACGACCGCGTCGCGAGGGATCTCCACGGTGCCGTCGTCGCAGACGAGCCGGCCCGGCTCGACGGCGCGCAGGTGCCCGAGCCGGACGACGTCCTCGACGGAGCGCAGCAGGTCCAGCTCCCACCCGGCCAGGGTGGGTGTGCGGGCCATCGTCGGGAGGACGGTCTGGTCGATCCGCATCACGACTCCGCGCTCCTCGAGGCCGAGGAATACCTCGTCGGCGGAGCGCGCGGTGGCCCCGACCTCCATGATGTCGGCGGCAGCGCCGAGGTAGGTGCCGGGGTCGGGCTGGATCACCGCCCGGTCGAGCATCCACGGGTCCCGCGGGCGCACCCAGGTGGTCCGCCCCGGGTCGACTCCCTGCTGCAGCAGCCAGGTGCACGCGTCCGTGGCGGTCTTGCCGGAGCCGGCGATGACGTAGCGCGATGGCTCGTCAGTGACGTCGGCGAGCTCGTTGACCGTAATGACGCGGGCCCCCTCCCCGACAGCGAAGGGAGGCGGAGTCACCGCCGGGATGGCGGGCGCGAGGTAGTGGGCGTCGACGACCCGTGCGGTCCCGCAGACCTCGGTCTCCTGCCCGGTGACGAGCGAGATGCACCGCCCGTCGGTCCACTCGTGCCGGGGCAGGAAGATCACGCGCCCGGTGGCGACGAGCCGCGCCAGGACGGAGTCGTAGTAGCCCCGGATCTCCTCGGCGGTGGCGCGCTCCTGCAGTCCCCGCTCAGGCCCATCCTCCTGGAGGCGGCCGCCTCCGAGGAGCGTGGAGGCCACGCCGTAGAAGGCCGAGGCCTGGTGCAGGCGGACGAAGGGGTAGGCGTCGAGCCAGTGCCCACCGGGGTCATTGCGCCGGTCGACGAGCACGACTCGGGCGTCGGAGTGCTCGACGAGCGCGTCGGCGAAGGCCATCCCGAGCGCACCTGCGCCGACGACCACGTAGTCCGCCTCGAGGATGCTCACGCGCCCACCTTCGCCCGGCGCTGGGGCCCGGTCAAGAATGGCGGCCGCGACACCGGACCCGGCTGGGGCTCTCGCTGATCCTCGCGGGCAGCGGGCTACGGTTCGGCCATGTCCAGTCGGTTGCGCGCAGCGGTGACGCTCCTCCTCGCCAGTGCCCTGTGCGCATCGTGCTCCGGCTCGAGCGAACCCACGACGACGGTCACCGCGACCGCTACGGAGACGGCGACTGCCAAGGCAGTGACCGTCACCCCGTCCCCGGCGACCTCGACCGTCACTGGCGCTCCGGGGCAGTCCCCCACGAGCCGGACGTCGACGCCGACCTCGACCGCCGGAGGCTCCTCCCCCGCGATCAGTGCGTTGGGCTCCCTTCCCGCGAAGGGCCGCGCGCCGAAGACGGGGTACGACCGAGCGGAGTTCGGCCAGCCGTGGAGCGACGCCGTCACGGCACCTCCTTCTCGGTCGCCTATCAAGGTAGAAGCGAGCACCGACAGGCGGATGTCCTCAACAGCGAGGAGGCTGTACCTGATAACAACGCCGCCGACACTCCACCGCCTGGCCCGTACTGTCGTCGGCGACGTCACCGCCAGCCGGTATGCCGTACCGGATAACACGTCGTCGCCCTGTCCAATGCCTGGCAGACCGGGGCCCAGCAGCTGGACGAGCAGCAGCGCGAGGACTTCGCCAACGATCCGCTCAACCTGCTCGCCGTGCAGGGCACCGCCAACCAGCGGAAGGGGGACGGTGACGCCGCGACCTGGTTGCCGTCGCGCAAGGCCTACCGCTGCGACTACGCAGCGCGGCAGGTCGCGGTGAAGCAGCGCCACGACCTCTGGGTGACTCCTCCTGAGCGGGAAGCGTTGCGACGGATCCTCAGCGGCTGTCCCGACCAGTCGCTGCCCACTGCGTCGAACACCGGCGTCCCGAGCCGTGGCGACTCATGAGTCAGATGAAGAAGCCCAACGCTGCGTCCGCGCTCGTCGGGGTCGTCGTGCTCGTCATCGTGGTGCTCTGCTGTTGCGCCGGTCTGATCGCTCTTGGGTCCGACAGCGCAGCACCAGAAGTCACGCAGACGACGACCACCACCGTCAGGACCACGCCGACGGTGACGGCTGCGACGCCGACGACGACAGTCACGTCTACACCTCCACCGGTGACCCGCTCGACGCCGGCTCCGACCTCGACCTCGACCTCCAGCGCGCGGCCTGCTCCGACGTCCGGTGCCGTGGCGACGCCCTTCGCCAACTGCACCGAGGCTCGCGAAGCCGGTGGCGCCCCCGTGC
>JBQGNO010000182.1:0-5771 GCA_052087725.1 Janibacter sp.
GGAGGGAGAGGGCCGACCACAGGGCGGAGGCGCCCAGCGAGACCCCGAGCACGAGGACTGACTCGGTCAGCGCCGTGCGGGGGGCGATGGGCTGGGTGGGCGCTGTGGCGGCCGGCATGGGCCCACTCTAAGGAGGCCCCGAGGAGCGAAGGGGGCGTGACCCCCTTCGCTCAGCCGAAGGCGACGGCGCGGTAGTAGCCGAGGAGGGGCTCCTGGCGGGCGACGCGGACGGCGCGGTTCTCGGAGAAGAACTGGAAGGCGGCGATGCCGACGGACACGACGAGGAGGGCGAGGGCGATGCCGACGAGCGTGAGTGCGGCGGTGAGGAAGCCGGCGGTGGAAGCGATGCTCATGATGAAATCCTTTCTACATCCGTTGAAGACACTCATAAAACTACACACGTAGAAAACGATCGTCAACTCCGTCGGGACCGGTGGCGCCCATGCCGCGCCGGCGGCCGGATGCGGCCGGGTAGCGTGAGCCGGATGAGCGCGAAGGAGACTCACGGGCTGTCGCCACGGATGCAGCTGATCCTCGAGTCCGCAAAGCGGGTCGTCGCGGCCGGTGGCATGCGCGGGCTGACCCACCGGGCGGTCGATGCCGAGGCGCAGCTCCCGCAGGGGAGCACCTCCGGCTACCTGCGCACCCGGCTGGCCCTCGTGACGGCTCTGGCCGAGTTCATCGCCGCCGGCCTCATCGACAGCGTCGAGGAGCTCGCCGGCCGGCAGCAGGCCGGCGAGTCGGACGAGACGGTCGTCGAGCACGCGCTCGATCTCTTCGCCGGGTGGTTGCGTGAGCCCGATGCGCTGCTCGCGAAGGCCGAGCTGGCCCAGGAGGCCACCCGCCAGCCCGAGATCGCCGCGGCGATGGAGCCGGCCCGGGCGCGCATCGAGGGGATCGTGCGGCAGATCCTCATCCTGGCCGAGGTCGACGACACCGACGACGTCGCGACCTCTGCGCAGGCGATCATCGCCGCGATGGAGGGCGTCCTCACCAGCGCGCTCACCCGCCCGGTCGCGGAGCGTGAGGCCTTTGTCCGCGATGTCGGGCGGCGCATCATCGCGGCCTTCATCCCATCGCTCTGAGGAGCCTCTCCGGCGCGACCTAGGATGAGGCCATGAAGGTTCTCTCCGCCGTCGCCTGGCCCTATGCCAACGGGCCCCGCCACCTCGGCCACGTCGCCGGTTTCGGTGTGCCCTCTGATGTCTTCAGCCGGTACATGCGCATGGCCGGGCACGACGTGCTCATGGTCAGCGGCTCCGACGAGCACGGCACGCCGATCCTCGTGCTCGCGGACAAGGAGGGGGCCTCGGCCCGCGACCTCGTCGACCGCAACCACGCGACGATCGCGCAGGAGCTGGCGGACCTCGGGTGCTCCTACGACCTCTACACGCGCACCACCTCGCGCAACCACTACCAGGTCGTGCAGCACCTCTTCGAGCAGTGCCGCGCCAACGGGTACTTCCTCGAGCAGGGCCAGCAGGTCGCGCTCGACGCCAAGACCGGCCGTACCCTGCCCGACCGTTACATCGAGGGCATCTGCCCGATCTGCGGCTACGAGGAGGCCCGTGGCGACCAGTGCGACAACTGCGGCAACCAGCTCGAGCCGAGCGACCTCAAGGAGCCCCGGAGCAAGATCGACGGCTCCACGCCGCAGTTCGGGGAGACCGAGCACTTCTTCCTCGACCTCCCCTCGCTCGCCGATGCGCTGCGCGAGTACCTCGACGGGCGCGAGGCCACCGGCACGTGGCGGCCCAATGTCATCCGCTTCAGCCTGAACATCCTCGACGACATCCGGCCGCGGGCGATGACCCGCGACATCGACTGGGGCATCCCCCTGCCCGGCGACCTGGGCGAGAAGTACCCCACGAAGCGCCTCTACGTGTGGTTCGACGCCGTCATCGGGTACCTCTCGGCGTCGATCGAGTGGGCCCGCCGCGCGGGGGACCCCGAGCGGTGGCGCGAGTGGTGGAACGACCCCGAGGCGCTGTCCTACTACTTCATGGGCAAGGACAACATCACCTTCCACAGCCAGATCTGGCCCGCCGAGCTGCTCGCGTACGCCGGCAAGGGGGCGAAGGGGGGTTCCCCCGGTGAGTTCGGCGAGCTGAACCTCCCGACGGAGGTCGTCTCGAGCGAGTTCCTCACGATGGAGAGCCGGGCCTTCTCCTCCAGCCGCGGCCACGTCATCGGCGTGCGCCACGTGCTCGAGGACTACGGCCCCGACCCGCTGCGGTACTTCATCTGCGCGGCGGGGCCCGAGAACCAGGACGCCGACTTCACCTGGCCCGACTTCGTCCAGCGCAACAACTCCGAGCTCGTCGCCGGGTGGGGCAATCTCGTCAACCGGACCGCCTCGATGGTCGCGAAGAACTTCGGCGAGATCCCGACCCCCGGTGCCCTCGAGGAGGTCGACGAGGAGGTGCTCGCGCGGGTGCGGTCGGCCTTCGACGAGGTCGGCTCGATGCTGCTCCGGCACCGGCAGAAGGCCGCGCTCGGCGAGGTCATGAGGGTCGTCGGCGACGTCAACAAGTACGTCACCGACACCGAGCCCTTCCGGCTGAAGGGCGAGGACCAGCGCGAGCGGCTCGCGACCGTGCTGCACACGCTCGTGCAGGCCGTCAGCGACTGCAACCTGCTGCTCGCCCCCTTCCTCCCGCACGCCGCCAACCGCGTCGACGCGGTGCTCGGCGGCACCGGCGAGCTCGTCCCCATGCCCCGCGTCGATGAGGTCGAGGACCTCGACGGTGGGCCCGGCTACCCGGTGATCACCGGGGAGTACTCGCACTCGCCCGCCTGGGCGAGCACCCCTGTGGCCGTGGGGACCCCGATCGCCAAGCCCGAGCCGGTCTTCGTCAAGCTCGACGCCGAGGAGGTCGTCGACACCGAGCGCGCGGCCCTGGCCGGGGACGAGTGATGGGCGGGCGCGGAGAGGTTCCCGGCCGGCCCGACCCCCTTCCCATCGCGGTCGTCGACAACCACACCCACCTCGACGTCCGGCGCCACGACGTGCCGGACGCGATCGTCCTTGGGGCCGAGGGGGAGCGCACCACCGAGGACGTCGCCGCGGCGCTGGCGGCTGCCGCCTCGGTCGGCGTCGACCGGGTGGTCCAGGTCGGGTGCGACCTGGAGAGCGCACGCTTCACCGTCGACCAGGTCGACCGCCACCCGTCGATGCTCGGGGCCGTGGCCCTGCACCCCAACGAGGTCCCGGCGCTCGCCGAGGCGGGCCGCCTGCAGGAGGCCTGGGACGAGATCGAGTCGCTGGTCGCCCATCCGCGGGTGCGCGCGGTCGGGGAGTCCGGTCTCGACCACTTCCGGACGGGCCCGGAGGGTCATGCCGTCCAGGAGGAGTCCTTCCGCTGGCACATCGACCTGGCCAAGCGGACGGGGCTGGCGCTGCAGATCCACGACCGGGACAGCCATGAGGACGTGCTGCGGATCCTCGCGGACGAGGGGGCGCCCGAGACGACCGTGCTCCACTGCTTCAGCGGCGATGTCGCGATGGCCCGCGAGTGCCTCGAGCGCGGTTACCTGCTCTCCTTCGCCGGGACGGTGACCTTCAAGAGCGCTGGTGATCTCCGGGAGGCCCTGGCCATCGCCCCGCTCGACCAGGTGCTCGCGGAGACCGACGCGCCCTACCTCACCCCGACCCCGGAGCGGGGGAGCGCCAATGCTCCGTACCTGCTGCCGCACACCGTCCGTGGCATGGCCCGGACCCGCGGCGTGGACGTCCCGACGATGTGTCAGGCGGTCTCCGACAATGCCGCGCGAGTGTACGGCCCGTGGTGACGATCGTCGCTTCCGTTATCAAAACTTGACCTGAGTATTCCCTGTCCGGCACAGTAAGTCGCCGTTGGCCGGGGCCGGTTTCCCCTGATTCGCTCGCCGACACCGGACTCGCCACCCCTGGGGTTTCCGCCTGCGAGCTCACCGGTACCCGGGAGGAACAATCATCGGAGCACAGTGAGTTCACCCGCCATCCGCCGCATCACCCAGGCCGGCGTCGTCTGCGCCCTGGCGCTCGGGGTCTCGGGCGTCGTCGTCATGGACAAGTCCGTCGCCCTCTCGGTCGACGGCGACAAGTCCACCGTGCACGCCTTCGGCGGGACCGTCGGTGACGTCCTGGACAAGCAGGGCATCGACATCGGGCCCCACGACGAGGTCACGCCCTCGGTCGACTCCTCCGTCGAGGACGACCAGAAGATCGTCGTGCGGTACGCCCGCAAGCTCACCGTGACGATCGATGGGCGGGAGAAGACCTTCTGGACCACGGCGACGACCGTCGGCGATGCGATGAAGCAGCTCGGGATCCGCGGCGGGGAGAACGCCGACCTGTCCGCGTCGCGCAGCGCCGCCATCGGCCGCGACGGGCTCGACCTCGACGTCAACACCCCGAAGGACGTCAAGCTCCTCGTCGCCGGCAAGCGCTCCTCGGAGACCGTCACCGCAGCCACCGTCAAGGACGCCCTCCGGCAGGCCGAGGTCCGCTACGACTCCAACGACCAGGTCAAGCCCGGCGCCACGGCCCGGGTCAAGGACGGCATGACGATCCGCGTCGACCGGGTCAACCGCAAGGGCAAGACCGACACCGAGGCGATCCCCTTCGAGACCGTGACCAAGAAGGACTCCTCCCTCTACGAGGGGCAGACCAAGGTCAAGACCGAGGGCGAGGACGGCAGCCGCAAGAGCACCTACGCCGTGACGTACAAGAACGGCGAGGCCGTCTGGACCAAGCGGACCAAGAGCACGGTCACCCAGCAGCCGGTCGACGAGGTCGTCCTCGAGGGCACGAAGTCCAAGCCGGCTCCCAAGCCCGAGCCGAAGCCGAGCCCCTCCCCGTCGAGCAGCTCGAGCTCCAGCGACAGCTCGTCGAGCTCGAGCAGCTCCTCGAAGCAGGCCTCGCGCAGCTCCAGCCGCTCGGCCCCGAAGCCCGAGTCGAAGCCGAGCCCCTCCCCGTCGAGCAGCTCCTCCAGCAGCAGCTCCTCCTCGGGCAGCTCGTCGAGCGGTGCGGGTCTCGACACCTCCAGTGCGGCGATGTGGGACCGCATCGCCCAGTGCGAGTCGACGGGTAACTGGTCGATCAACTCGGGCAATGGCTACTACGGCGGGCTCCAGTTCGACATCCAGACCTGGCAGGGTGCCGGCGGTGGCGACTTCGCCCCGCGGGCCGACCAGGCCACCCGCGAGGAGCAGATCACCGTCGCCAACCGGGTCCGGGCCGATCGGGGTCTGTCGCCGTGGGGCTGCGCGCACGCCGCCTGACCCCCCTTCGTCGCGCCGGGCCCCCGGACCACCGATCGTGGTCCGGGGGCCCGACCCCGCCCGTGGAATGCAGAGAGTCGCCCCATGAGCACCCCTGACCCCACCCCCCCCGACGAAGGGGGTCCCCGCGCGCTGCTCGGACCGGTCGCCATCCGTGAGCTGGCCGACCGGCTCGGGGTGCACCCGACGAAGCAGTGGGGACAGAACTTCGTCGTCGACGCCAACACGGTGCGTCGCATCGTGCGGGCCGCCGAGGTCACAGCGGAGGACCACGTCGTCGAGATCGGCCCCGGTCTCGGATCGCTCACCCTGGCTCTGCTCGAGTCCGTCGGACAGGTCACCGCCGTCGAGGTGGACCCGGTGCTCGCGCAGGCCCTGCCGACGACCGTCGCCGAGGTCGCGGGGGAGGCCGCCGACCGGTTGACCTTCCTCCACGACGACGCCATGACGGTCACCGACCTGCCGGGGCCGCCGCCCACCGCGCTCGTGGCCAACCTGCCCTACAA
>JBQGNO010000183.1:0-5711 GCA_052087725.1 Janibacter sp.
CGCCTCGACGACCGCGGCGAAGTCCGACGGCGTGGTGATGTCGTCGCCGTGCGGGATGAGCGCGCGGGCGTTGAAGAGCTCGGTCCCGTCCGCCAGGAAGGTGCGCACGCGCTGGCGGCCGTCCTTCTTGCGGGACCAGTCCTCGGTCCGGACCTCGATGTAGGCCGGCTCACCGTAGAAGCAGAAGACCTTGATGTCGTCCGGCATCTTCTCGCCGTCGGTGCCCACGAGGAACTCCTCGGCGAAGTAGATCGAGCCCTCCTGGTGCTTCTTCCAGAAGCGCTCGACGATCTGCTCCGCCGTGAGCAGCTCCTGACCGATGAAGTCGAAGAAGCCACCCTCCCGGCGCTCGACGGGGAAGACATTGATCCCGCCGCCACCGCGGCTGCTCTTGATGACGAAGCGCTGCGGCAGGTCGTCCCAGGCGATGTCGTCCGGCGAATGCCAGGACCCGTGGACCGCCGGCACCTGGACCCCGTGCGCCGCCGCGAACTGCCGTCCGGAGGTCTTGGAGTAGAGGTCGAGGATGGGCTCGCGCACCTGGTGGCGCTTGTGCACGCCGCTGGTGTTGTGCCGCCGGTGCATCCGCGACGCGAGCGCGAAGGAGGGCACGCCGCGGTCGGTCTCCAGCTCGTCCGGAGTCGTGGCGCTCGCGGCCTGGCGCTCCGCCATCGGCATGACCTCCATCGAGAGCACCTCGATCTGGGCCTCGAGCTCGTCGATCTCGGCCTGCCGCTGCTCCATCTGGCGCTCGAGTCGACGCATGCGACGTCGACCCTCACGCATCTCCTGGCGGGAGTCGTCGCTCGGGGAGGGCTGCTCGGCGGCCTCGGAGGTGGCGTCGGGGTTCACACGGACTCCTCGTCAGGGGTGAAGGTGCCGCCCGGGATCCGGTTGGCCAGACCGCCACGACGGAAGGGCTGCTTGAGATAGCGGGCGTAGGCGCCGTCGAGGACGAGGCCCAGGCGCTTGTCCCACTCGGGGGTGAGCACCGGGATCCGGTCGGGGTCGACGTCGATGTGGTGCAGTCGCGGACCGTCCGGACCGACCGTCCAGTACACCTGCACGTAGGGACGGGGGATGTGGCGCGAGAGGACCTTGGACCACTGGTGGAGGTCCTCGAGGCCCTCGGGCTGGGCGATCGCGGCGTCATGGGTGGCCGCGGGTCGGATGTCACCGGGGTCGGTGCCGTCGGCCTCGAAGTGCCGGACGCCCTCACCGGAGCGCACCTCCACGAGCGGGACATTGCCTTTGAAGGCGTGGGCGATGACGGGGGCCTCCACGGCCGTCCCGGGCTCATCGAGGACCGGCACCGCGTGGCTGCGGGCGAAGCGGGCCGCCTGCTCGCGGTCGGCGAAGACCTCGCCGACCCCGTCGAGACCGGCCGCAGGGTCGTCCGCCAGACCGTAGATGCGCTGCATCATCCGCTGGCCGACGACGAAGCTGGGGACGCCATTCGTCTTCTCGACCTTCATCCGCGGCAGGACGCTCTTGCCCACCAGGGCACCGAGCTCCTGCTGGACCGCGAGGCGCTGCTGGCGCAGCTCATCGCGCCGACGCGTCAGCTCGTCGACCTGGGCCTGGGCGGCCTGCATCTGTGACTTCTTGGCTGCGGACTGGGCCCGTCGGGTGCTCTTGGGGGCACTCGTGCCCTCGGAGCTGCTCGGGGCGGGCGAAGGGGCGCTCTCGGCCGGCTCGGCGCGCTCGCCCGAGGACGCCAACGCGCTCTTGACGCGGCGACCGAGACGTCGGGCCACACCGCCGACTCCCGAAGATGGACCTTCGCTCATGCGCTACCTCCAGGAAGTGCCCGGCCCGATCTGTGCGTGGGCCGGGAGGGCGACGGCATCGATGTACTGCGTGGACCTTACCAAAGAGAACGGCACGTCCCGGAGCCTTGAGAAGGTGTCGGCACGGGCCACACTGGAGGCATGACCGAGAGCTTCGAGACCGGCGCCGACCACCGCGACGACGAGGTGGTCGAGCTGGCCCACCAGCTCTTCGACTGGGCTCGGGAGGGCCAGTCGGAGCGGGTGGCCGCCTATGTCGATGCCGGTGCGCCGGCCGACCTCACCGACCCTGCGGGCAACACCCTGCTCATGCTCGCGGCCTACCACGGCCACGCCGACCTCGTGCGTGCGCTCGCGCAACGGGGGGCCGATGTCGACCGGCTGAACAACCGCGGCCAGTCCCCGCTGGCCGGGGCCGTCTTCAAGGCCGAGCCGACGGTGGTCACGGCCCTGCTCGAGCACGGTGCCGATCCGGAGGCCGGGACGCCGACGGCCCGGGCGACGGCGGAGATGTTCGGCCAGAGCGCGCTGCTCGACGGGGAGCAGCCGTGACACCCACCCGGGAGTACGACGTCGTCGTCATCGGCGCCGGCCCCGTCGGTGAGAATGCCGCGCAGTACGCCACCGAGGGCACGGACCTCACCGCGGTCCTCGTCGAGGGCGAGCTCATCGGCGGAGAGTGCTCCTACTGGGCGTGCATCCCGAGCAAGGTGCTCTTGGGGCCCCCTTCGGTCGTCGAGACCACCCACCACCTGCCCGGGGCGAGACCGACGACGCTCGACCGGGAGGCGCTGCTCGCCCGCCGTGACACCTGGGTCTCGCACTACGACGACTCCGGCCAGGCGCGCTGGGCCGAGAGTGCCGGTCTGGCCACCGTGCGTGGCCATGGCCGACTCGTCGGCGAGCGCGAGGTCGAGGTGGAGGACGAAGGGGACACCACCCGCCTGCGTGCCCGGCGCGCCGTGATCATCGCGAGCGGGAGCGAGCCAGCCGTCCCCGCCCCCTTCGCCACCGCTGTGCCGTGGGGCTCCCGCGACGCGACCGGCGTCCGGGAGGTCCCGGCGCACCTGGTCATCGTGGGCGGTGGTGTCGTCGCCTGCGAGGCGGCCACGTGGATGTCGGCCCTCGGCTCGCGAGTGACGATGCTCGTGCGCGGCGAGCGGCTCCTGACCGGTCAGGAGCCCTTCGTCGGCGAGGAGATCGCCGAGTCGCTGCGGGCGAAGGGGGCCGACCTCCGCCTGTCGACCTCGGCGACCGGGTGCCGCCGGCCCGAGGCGCAGGACACGGGTATCGGCCGGGTCCACGGCGGGCCGGTGACCGTGGAGACCGACGGCGGACCCGTCGAGGGCGACGAGCTGCTCGTGGCCACCGGCCGCCGGCCGCGCCTCGGCGACCTCGGGCTCGACACCGTCGGGCTCACCGAGGAGGACGTCCTCGACGGGCGACTTCCGGCGTGGCTGCATGCGGTCGGCGATGCCTCCGGAGAACCTCCGCTGACGCACTGGGGCAAGTACCGCGCCCGTGTCGTCGGCGCGCAGATCGCGGCCGCAGCCCGCGGCGAAGCGGCACCATCGACGGCCGTGACGGCCCCGGTGCCGCAGGTGGTCTTCACCGACCCGCAGGTCGCCTCGGTCGGGCTGACCGAGGCCGTGGCCCGTGAGGCCGGCCACGACGTCGTCACCGCGAGCGTCCCCCTCACCGAGATCGGCGGCGCCTCCCTGCTGCGTGACGACGTCGCGGGTCGCGCGATGCTCGTGGTGGACCAGGGCACCGGTCTGGTCCTCGGCACGACCTTCGTGGGACCGGAGGTCGGCGAGCTGCTCCATGCGGCGACCGTGGCGATCGCCGGTCAGGTCCCGGTCCACGTGCTGCGGCACGCGGTGCCGAGCTTCCCGACGGCCGCCGAGGTGTGGCTGCGACTGCTGGAGCAGCTGCCGGTGCACCTGCGGTACCCGCCGGCCTGACCCCGCACGCCGGTCGGCCCGCCGGGCAGGATTCGTGTCACGGCGCTACGGTCGCTGGATCGATCGACGACACGGAGGCCGTCATGTCCAGCAGAGCGCTCGTCCGCACGTCCGCCGCAGCAGTGGCCGCACTGACCCTGCCCTTCGCCGGAGCACCCGTCGCCGGGGCAGCACCCGGCGGACCACCGGACCGGCCCTCGGCCCCCGAGGACATCGTCGACCTGGCGGACGTCGCTCCGACGATCGAGCACGACATCCGCTACCGGACGAGGCACAACTTCACCGGCACCCGCGTCGCCGGCTATCAGCAGGCCCGCTGCCTGCTCACCCGCGACGCCGCGACCCGGCTGGCCAAGGTGCAGCACGACGTCCGCACGGAGGGCTACTCCCTCAAGGTCTACGACTGCTACCGGCCGCAGCGGGCCGTCGACCACTTCGTGCGCTGGGCGGCCGACGAGGACGAGACGACGATGGAGCGCGAGTTCTATCCACGCGTCGACAAGAGCACGCTCTTCGAGGACGGGTACATCGCGGAGCACTCCGGTCACAGCCGGGCCAGCACGGTCGACCTCACCCTGACGAAGGTCGACGCACCACAGCAGAAGAAGTGGACCCCCGCCGATGGGCTGCAGCCCTGCTACTGGCCGTCCACGGACCGCTTCCCGGACAACTCCATCGACATGGGCACCGGGTACGACTGCTTCGACACCCGCTCGCACACCGATGACCCCCGCAGCACCGAACGTCAGAAGGCCAACCGGCAGCGGCTCGTCGACGCGATGGACCGTCGCGGGTTCGCCAACTACGAGAACGAGTGGTGGCACTTCACCCTCGACGACGAGCCCTACCCCGATACCTACTTCGACTTCATCGTCTCGAAGGCCTCGCTGGTGCGGTGACGATCGGTCCGTGGTCGTGGTCGTGGATGCCGGCCTCGGTGACAGACGTTGACGTTGTCGGTGGCCGGTAGTTGGGTCGAGGCATGGACCAGATCCCAGACTTCCGCCCGGACCTCGCCGCCGCCCAGAGCTGGGTCGCCGACATCATCACCGCCATCCGCCCCGACCAGCTCGACCGCCCCACGCCGTGCAGTGAGTACGACGTGCGTGGGCTGCTCGAGCACGTGAGAGCCCTCCCCGCCAAGGTCACTGCCGTGCCCCGGGGTGGTGATCCCGGCGACCTGCCGATGCAGGTCGACATCGATCCCGCGACCGCCGCCGACGACTTCCGCCGGGACTCCCGGGATGCCATGGACGCCTGGGCCGACGACTCCCTCCTCACGGCCACGGTCACCGCTCCGTGGGGTCCGGCTCCCGGCGGGATCGCCGTGGGGGGCTTCGTCATGGAGACCGTGACCCATGGCTGGGACCTCGCCGTGGCGACCGGGCAGGATCCCGAGGCCGACCCGGCGCTGGCGGCAACATCGCAGGCGATCGCGGAGCAGGCCCTCGGCGGCGCCCCGCGAGGATCGGACCTCCCCTTCGGCGATCAGGTCGACCCGCCCGCGGACGCGGGGCCGACGACGCGGCTCGCGGCCTTCCTCGGCCGATCGTGGAGCAGAGATGGCTGACGTGATCATCGTCGGCGGCGGACCGACCGGGCTGATGCTGGCCGCCGAGCTGCGACTCCACGCCGTGGACGTGCTCGTCCTCGAGCGCGCGGCGGAGCCCACGACGCACGTGCGCGCCCTCGGCCTCCACGTGCGCAGCATCGAGGTGATGGACCAGCGCGGGCTGCTGGACCGCTTCCTCGCCGAGGGCACGAAGTTCACCTTCGGTGGGTACTTCGCGGGCATCGACAAGCCGTGGCCCGAGGACATGGACACCGCGCACTCCTACGTCCTCGGGATCCCGCAGCCGGTGATCGAGCGGTTGCTCGACGAGCACGCCGTCGCGGTGGGAGCGAAGATCCGGCGTGACACCGCGGTGGTCGGCCTGGACCAGGACGCCACCGGAGT
>JBQGNO010000184.1:0-5658 GCA_052087725.1 Janibacter sp.
CTTGTCGAAGTCGGTGCGCTGCTCGACACGGGTCGCCTCGACCTTGTAGGTCACGGCGAGCACCGGCGAGTAGATGGAGTCGACCGGGATGCGGCCGATCTCCTGGTCACCCGACTTGTTCTGCTGCGCGGAGACGTAGCCACGGCCACGCTCGACGGTCAGCTCCATCTCGAGGGAGCCCTTGTCGTTGAGCGTCGCGATGTGCAGATCCGGGTTGTGGACCTCGACACCGGCCGGCGGGTTGATGTCCGCCGCAGTGACGGCGCCGGCGCCGGACTTGCGCAGGTACATCACGACCGGCTCGTCGTTCTCGCTGGAGACGACGAGGGACTTGATGTTGAGGATGACCTCGGTGACGTCCTCCTTGACCCCGGGAATCGTGGAGAACTCGTGGAGCACTCCGTCGATCCGGATCGAGGTCAGCGAGGCACCCGGGATGCTCGAGAGCAGGGTGCGACGCAGGGAGTTGCCGATGGTGTAGCCGAAGCCGGGCTCGAGGGGCTCGATGGCGAACCGCGAACGGTTGTCTGCGAGGACCTCTTCGGTCAGGTTCGGACGCTGTGCGATGAGCACGGTGATCTTCCTTCCCACGGGCGACCGCTATATGACGCCTCGTGAAGGCGCCCGGGCGTGACCCGGGCGGTGGCCCCCGCATCGGTCCGCGGGGGCCACCCTGGATGAACTGGGATCAGTTCTTGGAGTAGAGCTCGACGATGAGCTGCTCGGTGAGCGGCGTGTCGATCTGCTCGCGGGTCGGCTTCTGGTGCACGAGGATCTTCAGGCTGCCGGAGATGACGTGGAGCCATGCCGGGGTCGGACGGTCACCGAAGGTCTCGCGAGCGAGCTGGATCGGGAAGGCCTCGACCGACTGCTTGCGGACCGTGATGATGTCGTACTGCTCGACGCGCTGGCTGGGCACATTGGTGCGCTGGCCGTTGACCTCGAAGTGGCCGTGCGTCACGAGCTGACGGGCCTGACGCCGCGTGCGGGCGAGCCCGGCACGGTAGACGAGGTTGTCCAGTCGCGTCTCGAGGATGATCAGCAGGTTGTGACCGGTCTGCCCGGGGCGGTTGGCCGCCTCCTTGTAGTACCGGAGGAACTGCTTCTCCATGACGCCGTAGGTGAAGCGGGCCTTCTGCTTCTCCTGCAGCTGGGTGAGGTACTCCTTCTCCTGGATCCGGCGACGGCCGTGCTGGCCGGGCGGGAAGGGACGGAGCTCGAAGTTCTTGTCGCCGCCGACGAGGTCGAGCTTGAGTCGACGGGACTTCTTGGTGATGGGGCCGGTGTAACGAGCCATGAGTTATCTAGTCTCCCGTATCTCTGCTGCTCAGACGCGACGGCGCTTGGGCGGGCGGACACCGTTGTGCGGGCTGGGTGTGCAGTCCTGGATGGCGCCGACCTCGAGGCCGGCAGCGGTCAGGGAGCGGATCGCGGTCTCACGACCGGAGCCGGGGCCCTTGACGAAGACGTCGACCTTCTTCATGCCGTGCTCCATGGCGCGGCGAGCGGCGGCCTCGGCCGCCATCTGGGCGGCGTACGGGGTGGACTTGCGCGAACCCTTGAAGCCGACCTGGCCGGCGGAGGCCCAGGAGATCACGGCGCCGGTCGGGTCGGTGATCGAGATGATGGTGTTGTTGAACGTGCTCTTGATGTGGGCCTGGCCCACGGACACATTCTTCTTGACCTTGCGACGCACCTTGGTGGCGCGGGTCTTGGGGGGCATGTTTCTCCTACGAAGTGCTTCGGTGTGTGGTGCTCACCCGCTCGCGGACACCCGGGGCGCCGGAGCGATGGGTGAGTGGGTCAGGCCTTCTTCTTGCCTGCGACGGTGCGCTTCGGGCCCTTGCGGGTCCGGGCGTTGGTCTTGGTGCGCTGACCGCGCACCGGGAGACCCCGGCGGTGTCGCAGACCCTCGTAGGTGCCGATCTCGACCTTGCGGCGGATGTCGGCTGCGACCTCACGGCGGAGGTCACCCTCGATCTGGACATTGGCCTCGAAGTGGTCACGCAGAGCGACGAGCTGGTCGTCGCCGAGGTCCTTGACGCGGATGCTCGGGTCGATGCCCGTGGCCGCGAGGGCCTGCTGCGAAGTCGTGCGTCCCACACCGAAGATGTAGGTCAGGGCGACCTCGACGCGCTTCTCGCGCGGGAGGTCGACTCCAACAAGACGTGCCATGTGATGGCTTCCTTATCTCTGCTCGGAGGTCTGGTACACCACCAGTCCGTCGGGATCTCCCGCTCTCCGAGCGGGCCGTACGGTCCTCGGCCTCCGAGCCGAGGGTGACGTCCTCCCCGCGAAGGGGAAGGGGCCGGGTGGTGCGTGCTTCATTGAGTTGGCGTTGCTCGAGGATCTGGGCGACAAGCCCGGTTCCCCGCCCTACCGGTCCTGGTGGACCGCGATCAGCCCTGGCGCTGCTTGTGGCGCAGGTTGTCGCAGATCACCATGACCCGGCCGTTACGGCGGATCACCTTGCACTTGTCGCAGATCTTCTTGACGCTCGGCTGAACCTTCATTGCCGTCTCGCATCTGTCTCGATCTGTCCCGCCCCCCGGTATGTGGTGACGGGTCGTGCTCGTGTTGCCTCACTCGTCGGTCGTCGTGCGACGACCGCCTCGATCAGCGGTAGCGGAAGACGATACGGCCGCGGGTCAGGTCGTACGGGCTGAGCTCCACCACGACCTTGTCCTCGGGGAGGATCCGGATGTAGTGCTGCCGCATCTTGCCCGAGATGTGGGCGAGAACCTTGTGACCATTCGTCAGCTCCACCCGAAAACTCGCATTCGGGAGTGCTTCGATGATCGTGCCCTCGACCTCGATGACACCGTCCTTCTTGGCCATACCCTCTCAATCCGTTGATGGTGGCGCCTGGATGGCCGCGCACCGATGTCCGGTCACGCGGCTCTCGCCTCCCCGGACATCGGGAAGGCATGACAGACGTGACCGACAGTCAAGAGTACGGCACGGGCTCCCTGACTGGGAAATCGCCCTTGCCTCAGAACCCCCCGCGCGACCAGATATGGCTAGGGTCACGTGAACCATTCCGTCGCCGGCACCGGCGACGCCGCCATCACGACCGGAAGGCGCGACGATGGACGCCCTCGCACGCAAGCTGGGTTTGCGGACCCAACCCACCATCTTCTTCGTGTCGGCAGGACTCATGGTCCTGTTCCTCATCGTGCTGCTCCTCTTCCCCGCGCAGCTCAACAGCAGCTTCGGCGCCGGGCGCGAGTGGATCGTGACCAACCTCGGCTGGTACTTCATCTTCGGGGTGTCCGCGTGGCTGATCATGCTGCTCGTCGTCGCCTTCGGCCCCTATGGTCAGGTCACGCTCGGCCGGCGCGACGAGCCGCCCCAGTACTCCTTCTTCTCGTGGTTCGCGATGCTCTTCGCGGGCGGCATCGGCACGATCCTCATGTTCTGGGGTGTCGCCGAGCCCATCTCGCACCTCTCGACCCCGCCGCGCGCCGGCATGGACGCCTTCACGCCCGAGGCCGCCACCGAGGCGATGAACTTCTCGCTGTACCACCTCAGCCTCCACACCTGGGCCATCTTCTGCCTGCCCGGTCTGGCCTTCGCCTACTTCATCCACCGGTACGAGCTCCCGGTCCGGGTCAGCTCGGTCTTCTACCCGCTGATCAAGGAACAGATCTACGGACCGCTCGGTCGGGCCATCGACATCCTGGCGATCCTCGGCACCCTCTTCGGCGTGGCCGTATCCATCGGCCTGGGCACCTCGCAGATCGGCGCCGGGCTCAACGCCCTCTTCGGCTGGGACAACGATGTCCTGATGCAGGTCCTGATCGTCGTCGCGCTGACTGCGGTGGCGACCACGTCGATCGTCCGGGGCCTGGACAAGGGCGTGAAGTTCCTGTCGAACATCAACATCGGCATGGCGATCCTGCTGATGATCTTCGTCTTCCTCTTCGGCGGGATGTCCCTCTTCCTCCTGCGTGAGATCTTCCAGACCCTGGGCAACTACGTCACGGCCCTGCCCGAGCTCATGCTGTGGAACGACGCCCTGTCCCCGGTGACGAAGGACGAGGGCTGGGGATGGCAGGGCGGTTGGACCGTCTTCTACTGGGCGTGGACGGTCAGCTGGGCCCCCTTCATGGGGATCTTCCTCGCCCGCATCTCCAAGGGCCGCACCATCCGTGAGTTCGTCCTCGGCGTCCTCTTCGCGCCGAGCCTGTTCACCGTCGTCTGGTTCGTCGTCTTCGGCTGGTCGGCGATGCGCATCGATGGCCTCAACGGCTCCGAGGGCGAGATCTCCGCGGCCGTCGCCGAGTCCATCCCGCTGTCGATGTTCGCCTTCTTCGAGCACTACCCGATGACCCAGATCGTCCAAGGCTTCGCGGTCCTCATCGTCGCGATCTTCTTCGCGACGAGCTCGGACTCGGCGTCGCTCGTCGTCGACATGCTCTGCACCGGTGACGGCGACCCCGGCCCCACCCGCCAGCGCGTCTTCTGGGGCATCAGCGAGGGCCTCCTCGCCGCCTTGCTCATCGTGCTCGCCGGCGACCAGGGACTCGAGGCACTGCAACAAGTCATCACCGTGATCGGGCTACCGATGTTCACGTTGATGTTCCTCGCCGGCATCTCCTTGCTCGTCGCCCTGCGGAAGGAACGCCTGCAGTTCGTCACGGAGGTGCGGGGCATCCCACCGGAGGCCATCGCTGCCGGCAAGGAGGCCGAGGCCCGGGGTGAGGTCGGCTACGACCCCGAGGCGAATGGCGGCTCGTCCGACGAGGGTGATGCGGACGAGGAGACCGTGTCGACGACCACTCGCTGATCGGTTCCGGGGAGGAGGGCGACCGCCCTCCTCCCCGGCCGCGGGGACGACCTGCCCCGGAACGTAGGCTCGCCCCATGACTGGCCTGCGCATCGCCCTCGTCGCAGCTTCGGACTGGGCCGGCACCGCGCACGCGCGACGTGCCCTCCTCAGCCTGGCTCCCGAGGTGGAGATCCGCCACCTGCCGCCGGGGGCGACACCCACCGCCGACCTCGACGGGCTGTGGCTGCTCCCCCCGCCCCTCGGGAGCGACCCCACGCTCCACGACGCGACGACCTCGTGGGCGATGCATCTCGGGATCCCCCTCGTCGGCCCCCTGGGTGGCGAAGGGGGGACCACCTCCCTTCGCGCCGTGCCCGGTAGTCGGCTGGCCCGCTCCCTGGGCGAGGCGCCCGTCGAGCTGCCCCCGCTGACGACCGACTCGCGCCCCGGAGCCGAGTACCTCGCTCCCGCCGGGACCGTCTGGTTCGCCGAGGCCCACCGGGGCACCGAGCCGGCGGTGGTCACGGCGGGGGGCTTCCCCTTCGTCACGCTCGTCGACCACCCGCTGGCCACCGAGGCCGGGCTGCACCCGCTGCTCCTCGACTTCATCGGAGCCGCCCGCGCCCACCTCACGTCACGCCGACCCGCTCCCCCGGTCGCCGCACCGGTCGGCTCGGGCTTCGCGCCGCTGCCCGACGACGAGCCGCGCAGCTACGTGCACCAGATGCGCACCGGCCGCTACCGGTGGTGGCGACCCCTGCTCGCCCTCGCGACCGGCATCGCGACCTACCTGGACCTCACGCACGCGCAGACCCTGCTGTCGGCGCTGCGCGACCCGAGCCTGCTGGAGAGCTCGGGCGACACGGTCGAGGTCGTACTCATCGCAC
>JBQGNO010000185.1:0-5652 GCA_052087725.1 Janibacter sp.
AAGGTCATCACCCACATGGTGACGATCAAGGGGATCTACGGCCGGGAGATGTACGACACCTGGTACACGATGAGCGCGATGCTCTCGACCTCGCCCGCCCTGCGCGAGGTGATCTCCTCGGTCATCACCCACCGCTTCCCCGCGGAGCAGTGGGAGGACGCCTTCGCCACCGCCGCCTCGGGAGAGTGCGGCAAGGTCATCATGGACTGGAGCTGACTCGCATGTACGCATTCAAGGACGACCTCACCGCCACCCTCCAGCAGATCCGCGACGACGGGCTGTGGAAGGACGAGCGGCAGCTGACCAGCCCGCAGCAGGCGCACATCACGACGACGAAGACGCGCGCGATCAACTTCTGCGCCAACAACTACCTCGGTCTCGCCGACCACCCCGATGTCCTCGACGCAGCGTCGGCAGCCTTGCAGGAGTGGGGCTTCGGCATGGCGAGCGTGCGCTTCATCTGCGGCACGCAGGAGCAGCATGCCCGGCTCGAGGGGGCACTGTCCGACTGGTTCGGGATGGAGGACACGATCCTCTACTCGAGCTGCTTCGATGCCAACGGCGGGGTCTTCGAGGTACTCTTCGGCGAGGACGACGCGATCATCTCCGATGCCCTCAACCACGCCTCCCTCATCGACGGGATCCGGCTGAGCAAGGCGGCCCGGTACCGGTACGCCAATGCCGACATGGCCGACCTGCGCTCCCGGCTCGAGGCGGCGAAGGGGGCCCGCCGGACCGTGATCGTCACGGACGGCGTCTTCTCGATGGACGGCTATCTCGCTCCCCTGGAGCAGATCTGCGACCTCGCCGAGGAGTTCGGCGCCATGGTCCTCGTCGACGACTCCCACGCGGTGGGGTTCATCGGCGAAGGAGGCGGTGGTACCCCGGAGGCCTGCGGCGTCTCCGACCGGGTCGACCTGCTCACCGGGACCCTCGGCAAGGCCCTCGGCGGTGCGAGCGGCGGCTACGTCTCCGGGCCGTCGGAGGTGGTCGCCCTGCTGCGGCAGCGCTCCCGGCCCTACCTCTTCTCCAACGCGGTCGCCCCGGTGGTGGCCGCGGGCTCGCTCACGGCCATCGAGATCGCGCGCACGTCCACGGATGCCCGGGCGACCTTGGGGCGCAACACCATCCTCTTCCGTGAGCTGATGACCGATGCTGGCTTCGACCTGCTCCCGGGCGAGCACCCGATCGTGCCGGTGATGTTCCCCGGCGAGGACGGGGCACAGCAGGCGGGGCAGGTCGCCGAGGCGATGCTCGACCAGGGCGTGTACGTCATCGCCTTCTCCTACCCGGTCGTGCCGCAGGGGGCCGCCCGCATCCGGGTCCAGCTCTCGGCGGCGCACAGCGAGGAGGACGTCCGCGCCTGCGTGGCCGCCTTCATCGCGGCCCGGGACGACGTGCTCGGCGGGGACTGACCCCCTTGGTGAGCTCGCCGAGATCATCGGCGCGGAGTTCGACATCTCCCAGCCGGCGGTGAGCCGCCATCTGCGGGTGCTACGCGAGCACGGCTTCGCGACGGCACGCCCGGAGGGCACCCGCCGCCTGTACGCGGTCGACCCCGCCGGACCACAGGAGGCGCACGAGTGGCTCTCGGCCTTCGAGCGCTTCTGGCTGCCGACGTTTGCCGCGCTCGACACCGAGCTTGCTCGTGGCCGGCGTGCACGACGACTGGCCGATGAGGCCGACCCGACGAAGGAGACCTGACCATGGTGAACGTCCAGCACCAGATCGGCGCGGTGAGCCGCAGCCTGCACACGACGGAGGTCGACGGCGAGGCCATGAACGCGCAGTCGCTCAGCCAGACCTTCCCCACCCCCATCGACGACGTGTGGAGCGCCGTCACCGACCCCGACCGACTGCCCCGGTGGTTCGCGCCGGTGACCGGCGAGCTGCGCCTCGGCGGCCGGTACCAGGTCGAGGGCAATGCCGGTCCCGGTGCCACGGGTGTCGGCTGGGACGGCGGGCTCCTCGGTCTGGCCCTCCTGCTCGGTGCGACCGAGGGCTCCCTCTCCCCCGCTGAGGCGGAGGCGTGGGCCGACATCGCCTCGGGGACGGAGGCCGCCGTGGCCGAACAGCGCGCCGGGGCCACCCACGCCTTCTTCACGGGCACGGGCGACTGACTCACTCGAAGGGCGTCGGGTCCCCCGCGCCGTGGCGCGCGACCTCGGCGGCGTCCCCGGAGAGGTCGACGACCGTCGTCGGCTCGGTGCTCACCTCGCCCGCGTCGATGACGATGTCGACCTGGTGGTCGAGGGCCTCCTTGACGTCCCAGCCGAAGGTGGGGGTGCGCTCCTCGCCCGGCAGCAGCAGCGTCGAGGTGAGCATCGGGTCGCCGAGGCCCTCGAGCAGCGCCTTGGTCAGCGGGTTGTCCGGGATGCGCACCCCGACCGTCTTCTTCTTCGCGTGCAGCAGACGGCGCGGCACCTCCTTCGTCGCCGGGAGGATGAAGGTGTAGGGACCGGGCGTAGCTGCCTTGATGGCACGGAAGACCGAGTTGTCGATGTGCACGAGCTGGCCGAGCTGCGCGAAGTCGGCACACAGCAGCGTGTAGTGGTGCCGGTCGTCGAGCCGGCGGATGTCGCGGATGCGGTCCTTGATCGCCTGGTCGTCCAGCCGGCCCCCGAGGGCGTAGCCGGAGTCGGTGGGGAAGGCGACGAGGGCGCCCTCGCGCAGGCGCTCGACGACCTTCCCGACGGTGCGGGGCTGGGGATTGTCCGGGTGGACTTCGACAAAGGTGGCCATGTCCCCACCCTAGGAGCGAATGATCCCGAAAGGGGAGGATCAGACCGGGGGTGAGGCGTCCTCGGCAGTCATCGTCACCGGCGTGCCGATCTGGACGGTGCGCGAGACCGTGCAGAGGCGGTCGCGGGACTGGGCCACCGAGCGGGGCAGGGCGCTGCGGGCCGAGTCGCCCCCTTCGCCCTCCGGGAAGCCGACCCGGAAGGTCACCGCGAGGTCGGTCAGGTGGTTGCCGTCCTCGGGTGTGGAGGCCTTCTCTCCCTCCGCGATGACGGTGAAGGACTCGGGCTCGGCGCGGCGGGAGGTGATGTGGTCGACGTCGACCGAGCTGCACCCGGCGAGCGCCGCGAGGAGCAGCTCCACCGGTGTGAAGTCATCGGTGGAGCCGTCGCCGATGGTGATCGTCCCTCCCCGGGCATTGCGCAGCTCGTACCGGCCCAGATCCTGGCGGGTCAGCTCCACACTGCGGTGTCCGGGACCGGTCCCGCCGGTCGTCTCGTCGGTGGGGTTCGATGCATCGGAAGCCATGCGCCTCAGGGTAATGGCCAGGTGTGGACCGGCTCGTTGGTGTGCATGTGCTCGCTGTACAGGCCGACCATCGCGGCGAGCGCCTCGGAGCGGTCCATGCCGGCCTCCTCGAGGTGGCGCACGCACTCGGTCTGCCACACCGCGCCGTTGACGCCCGAGGTGCACCGTCCCTCGATGACGTCGAGGTAGCGGGTGATGACGCTGTCGGCGACCCCCCAGTCCTGCAGACCCGCCCGCGCCATCGGCAGCAGGTGCCGCAGCGTCAGCTCATCGGCGCCGACCTGGCCGAGCCCCGGCCAGTACAGACGCGCCCGCAGGCCGTCCCGGGCAGCGGCCTCGAAGTTCGCCTGCGCTGCGGGGAAGGACATCTGGGTCCACACGGGCCGGTCCTCGGCCGCCAGCGTGCGGACCAGGCCGTAGTAGAAGGCCGCATTGGCGAGGACGTCGATGATCGTCGGCCCGGCGGGCAGGACGCGGTTCTCCACCCGCACGTGCGGGTGACCGTCGCCGGGGTCGTAGATCGGACGGTTCCACCGGTAGACGGTGCCGTTGTGGAGGTTGAGCTCGCCGAGGTCGGGGGTCCCGCCCTCGGCGAGCACGGCGACCGGGTCCTCATCGGTCGTCTCGGCGAGCAGGGCCGGGAAGTAGCGCACGTTTTCCTCGAAGAGGTCGAAGATCGAGGTGATCCACCGCTCGCCGAAGAAGACCCGGGGCCGTACTCCCTGGTTCTTCAGCTCGATGGGTCGGGTGTCCGTCGCCTGGGAGAAGACGCCGATGCGGGTCTCGTCGTGCAGGCGCCGGCCGAAGAAGAAGGGCGAGTTCGCGGCGAGCGCGATCTGCGGCCCGGAGATCGCCTGGGCGGCGTTCCAGTGGTCGGCGAAGTGGCCTGGGCCCACCTGGAGGTGGAGCTGGACGGAGGTGCACGCGGACTCAGGGGCGATGGAGTCGGCGAAGGTGTGCAGCCGCTCCCCCGTGGGACCCTCGAGGTCGATGACCACGTCCTCCCCGCGGGCGACGAAGATCGAGTCGTTGAGCGCGGTGTAGCGGTTGTTGCTGCTGATCCACTCGCCCCGGAAGTGCTCCGGACGGATTGTCGGGAGGATCCCGATCGGGACGATCCGGGCCCCCTGCTCCTGCGCCTTCGCGTCGGCGCGGTTGAGGGACTCGCGCAGGCTCTCCTCCAGCTGGAGCGCCGACTCCCCCGGCAGCGGCCGGGGCGCGACGTTGAGCTCGATGTTGAACTGCGCGAGCTCGGTCTGGTACTCCGGATCGGCGATCGCCTCGAGGACCTCGTCGTTGACGAAGGCCGGCTGGTTGTCCTCGTCGACGAGGTTGAGCTCGATCTCCAGGCCGGTCAGGGGCACCGCGTCGTCGAAGACGCTCTCGGCGAGCATCCGCTCGAAGACGTCGAGGTTCTGGCGGACCTTCTCCCGGTAGCGCTGGCGCTCCTCGCGCGAGTAGCTCTGGCCGGTGACGTCCTTGCCCATGACTCCACCTCTCGCCGGGGGTCGGCTGGCTCGAATCTACCCACGGTTGGCCCCTCGAGGACAGATCAGACCGTGGTCGGATGCGCCAGGGGGATCGACCTGCCTACCCTCGCGGGGTGAGTGTCGAGCATCCGGTCCGTCTCCGGGCCCTGAGATCGAGCATCCCGGAGTGGTTCCGTACCCACCGGGGCCTCGTGGATGCCGTCCTCGCCCTGGTCCTGTGGGCACTGTTCACCTTCGTCACGGCCGTGTCCGCCCTTTCCACCTCCGTGCTGGTGTGGATGGTGGTCGTGAGCTCCGCGCAGCTGCTCCCCCTGGCCTGGCGGCGCACCCGTCCCGAGATCTCCTTCGTCATCATCGTCGCCGGCCACGTCCTCCAGCTCTTCGTGGGGCACTCCCCCGCCCCCGGCAACATCGCTGCGCTGATGTCGTCCTATGCGGTGGCCGCCTACTCGCGACATCGGCGGGTGCGACTGGTCGCTCTGGGGGTCGCCGTCGTCGCCGGTCCGCTCGCCACCACGGACTGGGAGGGATACGGGGGGTCGGGCCTGGTCGGGTCGGTCATGTCCTCGCTCTTCCTCGGCGGCCTCGCCCTGGTGTGCTGGCTCTGGGGCGACCTCACCCGCAAGCGCCGCGAGCTCGTCTCGCAGCTGCGTGAGCAGAACGAGGCCCTCCGCCGGGACCGTGACCAGCGTGCACGGCTCGCCGCCCAGGACGAGCGCACGCGCATCGCCCGCGAGATGCACGACATCGTCGCCCACTCATTGAGCGTCGTCGTCGTCCAGGCGGACGGCGCGGCCTACACGGCCCAGCACTCCCCCGACTTCGACCGCGAGCACGCGGGTCGGGCCCTGACGACGATCGGTACGACGGCCCGTGAGGCCTTGGCCGAGACGCG
>JBQGNO010000186.1:0-5537 GCA_052087725.1 Janibacter sp.
CGGCTTGCGTTGGGGACATGGACGGAAGCACATCCCCGTACATATCGATCCATGCCCCAGCCGCAGTCAAGTGGCCGATGGCCGAGTCGATGTGCGACTGGACCAAGATGAGATCCATCCAGGTGTCGTCGCTATCCGGTGTTTCCATCCGGCTCAGGGTGTAACCGGCGTCGACGACGAAGTGCAGTTCTCGACACAGTCGTACTCGGTGGGCCTGGGCATCCATGGTCCGTCTCCTTGCCTCTGGGTGGATTCGATGAACCGACGATCACAGCCGAGGGCAAGAGGCTCCGAGAGATCCACCAGCTCTGGGGACGGGCACCCCTACGAGGGGTGACTTGTGGAATGGCGTTGAGGCGCTGGAGCACTCCGCTGTCACTCTCACCGGCCTACCGAGGGCAACTGACGCGACCTGGGCCGCCGAGCCACCGGCACGAACCATCATCGAGATGCGCATCGAGATGAATCACCGACTGGCGAAGACGCGACCAGACGTCGAATCTCGCGTGGGCCGCTTGCATTGAACGTGCGCCTTCGCCACTCAGCACGAGTCATCGTCGGCAGCTTGCTGTTCTGCGTAAACGGTCGAGCAGGCCATCGAACGAGCCGACGGACCAGCACGGCGAGGATGCTGAGCAACCCTGCGATGAGGATCGCGAATTCTGGTCCCAACTCGAGGCCGGCCCACGACGCGGCCCCAACCATTGGTGCAGCCAGCGCTAGAGCAGCAGCCGCAGCACCCGATCGGGCACGAAGCCGTGACTGTGCCAACTCGAGGAGGTGAACGTCGACCCAGTCCTCCAGGCGGGCGGCTGTGCGTTCAACCCGTTGGGCTCGCGCTGCGACCGCGGCCGACGCGGATCGAGCTGAATCGAGCTCGGATCGCAGAACCTCGCCTTGCTCGCGGAGGGAGTTCTTCTCCGCCCTGCCCCTGTCGGCCCGCTGTCTTCCTGACTGTGCCCTCGCCTGGGAGAACTGCCTGCGAGCCTCACCCTTGATCGCCTCCATCCCTGCAGTCGGCGTTGCGAACGTCTTCGCTGCCACACGATCTGCCAGGGTCACTTGGCTCGCATGGCCGAGGGCTGTCACGACCGGTACCGGACAGCTGGTGATTGCACCCGCGAGGTCATAGTCGTCGAACTCCACAAAGTCTTCCGGGTCGCCTCCCCCGCGAACCATGACGACGAGGTCGGCTTCTCCCGCGTGGATTCGTTGCAACTCTTCGCGGCACCCCTGCCCCATCGACATCCCTCGTCTCGTGACGCGCCGTCGATCGATCTTGACATCCTTCGGCAGGTTCGCTTCCACATCGCTCCAGCTGTCGGCCCCCGAGCTGGGCGAGAGAGCAATGACGCGACGTAGTCGACCCACATCCACACCAGCAAGGTCGTGGTCGTACTTCCACCTCTGGCCGTCGGTCCTGAGCAGGACACCCGCGTCCTGCAATTGCTGGATGGACCGAGCTCGCTCGAAGGCCAATGGACCGACGCCCTCTACAACGTCCAACCATTTCACTTCCCACGACCACCGACGCTCCTCGGACTTAGCCTGCGGCACCACTCTCGCCTCGATGAGAGTGCCCTCGTCCACGCGAGCGTCAACTGCCGACAATTTCCCTTTCGCAACCCGCAGCAGGCAGTACCCCGAGGCGTCCGCCAGCGTGATCATGGCTGCGGGCCACCAGGATTCAGTTCGAACGGCAACGACCTCACCGCTCAGCCATGATCCGCAAGTTTGACCAGCAACCAGTCTTGCTGCCGCCGAACCATTGACGTCCGCGATGCTCAAGATCCTTCGCCGTTCCATGGACTACCCCTGCCGTCGAAACTTCTGACTTACGACCGTAGGACGACCGTGCGACAGCGCTCGCTACATCCGCAGGAATCTGTGGATAGAGAGGGCGCGGCGCCCTCACTTGTGGAAATCGTGCATGCAAGTCGACATGACCTTCCGGCTACCGCTGTGCCGCTTGCAGCGTGAAGCCGACCAGACTCCCCGATGATCGTCGACTCCTCAGCGCTCATGGCGATCATCCAGGGCGAAGCGGGATCGGACGCCTTGGTACGCGCAGCAGCGTCGGTCTCCTCCGGGATGTCCGTAGCCACCCGGATCGAGGCATCGATCGTCGCCGACGCCCGGTCCACCTCGCACGGTGCGCGGCTCGGGCCCACCCGCCCGGCTCAACTACGGCGACACCTCCTCCTGCGCTGTCGGTAGCGACCGGGGAGCCCCTGCTCTTCGTCGGTGAGGACTTCACCCACACCGACCTCTCCCCCGCCATCTCCTGATCGAGTACTCGTCAGGCACCCGTCTCGTACGCTCGCCGCACCTCGGCAGGGATCCGTCCTCGGTCGGAGACCGTCCAGCCGTTCTCTCGCGCCCACTTCCGGATCTCCCGCGAGGTGGCGCTGGCCGGAGGCGCAGGGTTGCCCGCGGCCATCGTCGAGATGGCCTCCGCGGTGGGTGCGCCCATCCGCACCTCCGCCCGCGCGGCGGCGAGGAAGCGGTAGGTCCACTCCTGCGCGAGCTGACGGTTCTCGGCGAAGATGATCGGCACGGTCGGGAAGCGCGCCTGGCTCTCCGCGATCGCCTCGGCGACGATGGCCGGGCGCACGTGCTCGAGCGCGAAGACCCGTGAGTACCGGTCCTCCACGACGACCGCAGCGCGAGGCAGGTCACTCAGCTCAGCCAAGGCGTACGCGAGCTTGCCGCTGGTGAGGCTGGAGCTGAGGTCGGCCAGGCTCTTGCGCTCCACGGCCGCGACGATCACCTCGCCGTCGGTGACGGCGTAGTCGCCGCAGGGCAACCCCCTTCGCTCCGTGACAGCCTGCTGGCGGGTGAACCGCCATGGATACCGCTCGTGGCTGTCGACGAGGATCTGCAGATCCGCCACGCCCTGCGCCCGAGCCGTCGGCAGGTCGACATTGGGCCGGGCCTGCTTGGTCGTCCGCGCGGTCTGCCAGAAGATCGCTTGCCGACCGCCACGGATGCGGGTGATGACGAACTGGGAGCGGCTCTCCCGCCGCCGCTCGAGCACGAGATCGATCGCCGCACCACGTGAGGCGCACGAACGGGCCGGGACACGCTCGATGACGTCGGCGTCCTCGGGCCACTCGTCCGTGCGGTGGCAGTACAACTTGGAGGTGCGCGGCCACACGTCCTTGGTCTTGAGCACCACCCCCTCCCCGAGCGGGATGCGCACCAGGTACGGCAGCCTGCTGTCCGGCTCGGGGTTGCGGGCGATGAGGAAGTCGTCCACCACGATCCCCAGTCTGCCGGAGCTCGCCCGGCCACAGGAACTCGCCCGTAGGGTGAGTCCCATGTGCGGCATCGTCGCGATCCACTCCCCCAACGACCAGCCACCCGCCGAGCTCGGCCGGGCGATGCTCGAGCGCATCCGCCACCGCGGACCCGACGGCAGCGGCGAGCGCACCGTCGGACCGACGTGGCTGGGGCACGTGCGCCTGGCCATCGTCGACCTGGACGAAGGGAGCCAGCCGCTCGGTCCCGCAGACGGCCACTGGGCCGTGGTCAACGGCGAGATCTACAACCACCACGAGCTGCGACGGGTCTCCGGTCTGCACTTCGCCGAGGACGCCACCGGCTCCGACAGCGAGGCCGCCCTCGCAGCTGCCGTCGCCGGCGACCTCGATGCCTTGGCCGACCTGCGGGGCATGTTCGCCTTCGTCGTGGCCCACCCCGACGGGCGGGTCGTCGCCGTCCGTGACCCGCTCGGGGTCAAGCCCCTCTACTGGGCACACATCGATGGCCGCACCCTCTTCGCCTCCGAGCTGGTCGCCTTCGAGCCGGAGCACCGACCGCACGTCGAGGCCTTCCCGCCCGGCTTCCGCTGGACCCCGCAGGAGGGGCTCGTCCGCTTCCGCGAGCTGCACGTCGCCGGCGAAGCCGTCGCCGACCGGGAGACCGCGCGCACGGCCATCCGCGACACCCTCGTCACCGCAGTGCGCCGCCGCATGATGGCCGACGTCCCCGTCGGGGTCTTCCTCTCCGGCGGGCTCGACTCCAGCCTCGTCGCGGCGATCATGGCCTTCCTTCGCCGACGACGTCCCCGGTCCCGTGCACTCCTTCGCGGCCGGCACCGCCGGCAGCTCTGACCTCGTCGCCGCCCGCCGGGTGGCCGAGCACCTCGGCCTGGAGCACCACGAGCGCATCTACGACGCCGACGAGGTGGTGAGCGTCCTCCCCTTCGTCGTGCAGTCGATCGAGTCCTACGAACCCTCACTCGTGCGCAGCGCCGTCCCCAACTACCTGCTCGCGCAGGACACCGCGCGCACGGTCAAGGTCGTGCTCACCGGTGAGGGTGCCGACGAGCTCTTCGCCGGTTACGCCCACTACCGCGACATCACCGAGGGCGAGGACCTCGCCGCCGAGCTGCTGCGCGGGGTCGAGGGCCTGCACAACCTCAACCTGCAGCGCTGCGACCGCGTGACCATGGCCCACGGGCTGGAGGCGCGCGTGCCCTTCCTCGACCGCGACCTGGTCAACCTCGCCGGGCGGATCCCCATCGAGTGGCGCCTGCCCGGAGCCCTCGGCCAGGAGAAGGCGCTGCTGCGCGAGGCCTTCACCGGCTGGCTCCCCGACGACCTCCTGTGGCGACCCAAGGAGCAGTTCGGCGACGGCAGCGGCACGGCCGACGTCATGACCGAACGAGCCCGGCGTCTGGTGCCCGAGGCGGACTGGGGCGAGCAGCGCGTCGACGGGCTCCCGGCGCCGCGCAGCCGCGAGGAGCTGGCCTACCAGCGGATGTTCGCCGACCGGCTGGCCGGCATCGACGCCCGGGTCCTCGGCCGGTTCGCGACCGCATGACCGAGCGGCTCGAGCGCACCCTCGCCGCGATCGCCGACCGCGACGACCGGCTCGGCACCTTCGTGCACGTCGACCCGGACGCGGCCCGCGCCGAGTCACTCTCTGCCGCAGGGCCGCTCGCCGGTGAGATCGTCGCGGTCAAGGACAACATCGCCGTGGCCGGTGCGCCATGGGCCTGTGGCTCGGACAGCCGCCGGGGCCGCCCCCGAGACCACGGCGACGCCGAGGTCGTTCGCCGCCTGCGCCGGGCTGGTGCCACGATCATCGGCACCACCAACCTCGACGAATTCGCCATGGGCGCCTCCACCGAGAGCTCGGCGTGGGGCCCGACCCGCAACCCGTGGGACGAGACCCGTACCGCCGGCGGCTCGAGCGGCGGGTCCGCCGCGGCCGTCGCCGCCTACGGGGTGCACGCGATGGGCACCGACACCGGCGGCTCCATCCGCGAACCGGCCGCCTTCTGCGGGGTCGTCGGCGTCGTCCCCTCCCCCGGCACGGTCCCGACCGACGGCGTGGTCGACTTCGCCCCGACCCTGGACCGGATGGGACCGATGGCGGGCGACGTCGCCGGCGCCGCTGCCATGCACGAGGTGATGGCCGGACTGCCCGGCACCCTGATCCATGCCGCGGAGCAGGGGCGAAGGGAGCGTGACCTCACCGGGTGGACCATCGGCCGCGTGGTGCCGATGTCGGGTGAGCGCAACGACCCG
>JBQGNO010000187.1:0-1649 GCA_052087725.1 Janibacter sp.
CTGGACGGCCTGCCGGGCGTTGGAGCGGGAGTGCTATCTCGACGACCCGTGGCTGCACAACCCGCGCCTCGTGCGCCGGGACTACCTCCTCGGTGAGGGTGCCTTCCACCTCGACATGTCCGGTCCCGAGGATGCGGACCTGCGGATGAAGATGCGCGCCACCGGCGCCGGGATCGAGCTGGCCCCGATCATCATCGATCACGACGAGGGCCGGCTCACCGTCCGCGATGTCATGGGCAAGCGCTACTACTACGGGCGCAGCATCCCCACCTTCGCCACCGAGCACGAGGGTGCCGTGGGCGCGCAGGGCCGGGCCGTGCTCAGGTCATACGTCCGCAACCACCGTCGGCTCCTCAAGGACCCCGGTCACGCGATCGGCATGGTGGCGCTGCGGGCGATGGAGGCCGGCGGATACGCCCTCGGGGCCCGGCGCGGCCGGCGTGACCGCGCCGAGCCGGAGGGACGATGACCCCGTCGCCGGCCGAGGGGCGTCGGCTGCTCTGGGTCTCCCTCCCCGACCAGCGCGCCCGACGTGAGCTCTACTGGATGTCCCGGATGCCCGAGACGCAGGTGCGGGCCATGGCCCGCCAGGAGCCGGTCGGGGCGGTCGACTGGATCCCGAGCACCTACCGTCGGCCGATCAGGCGCTTCGTGGAGGCCGGGGCCCTCGCTTGGGTCCGGGGCATCGACGAGCAGGACCCGCGCGAGTACGACTGGGTCGCCTCCCTCGAGCTGTGCTCCCTGGTCACCGGCCAGGCCTCCCGCTGGCGTCGGGCCGCACGCTCCGCGGGCGCGTCCCGACCACTCCAGGCAGTGATCACCTGGGAGAACCTGCCTGACCAGCCCCTGTACCGGATCCCGCCCTACCGCCAGGCGCTGAACTCGTGCCGGGACGCCGACCTGTTGCTGTGCATGGTCGACGCCGCCCGGGACCACCTGCTGGCGAACGGCTTCGACGACGAGCTCATCCGCGTGGTAAAGCCCGGGGTCGACACCGACCTCTTCCACCCGGCGTCCGCCCCGACGGAGGAGCCGGTCGTCGTCTTCGCCTCGCCGTTGGCGGAGAACAAGGGGATCGATCGGGTGCTCGAGGCGATGCGGATCGTGCGACGGGAGATCCCCGAGGCCCGGCTGCGGGTGGCCGGTCGCGGGCCGCTCGAGCACCTCGTGCGTGCCGAGGCCGAGGACCCGCGCAACGGCGTGGAGCTCGTCGGCTCGCTCGACACTGGAGGTGTCGCCGACCTCATGCGTTCGGCAGCGGTCTTCACCACCGCACCGCGCGCGACGTGGAAATGGACCGAGCAGCTCGGGCTCGCCTACCTCGAGGCGCTCGCGTGCGGCCTGCCGATCGTCACCACCCGCTGCGGGACCAACGACGAGGCCGTGCAGCTGCTGCACCACCTGCACGACCCGGCGCGCCGGGCCGACGTCGGGGCCGCCAACCGTCGGCACGTGGTGACCCACCATGACCTGGCGACCCAGTGCGGGGCCATGGGGCGGGCCTTCACCGAGGTCGAGGCCCTCCACCGGTCACGGTGATGCGCACCGCGGGCGAGCGGCGCCGCACCGGAGTCGTCGGGGGAGTCGTCGGACTCGTACTCGGCGCGCTCGTGCTCGGGCCCGCGCTCGCTCCCGGCTACACGCTCCAC
>JBQGNO010000187.1:1659-5471 GCA_052087725.1 Janibacter sp.
ACTACGACCTCGTCTTCGTCCCGGACCTGGACCTGTCGGCGCGCACGCTCGGCATCGACGGGAGTGTGCCGCGAGCCGTGCCCAATGATCTGCTCGGGGCCCTCGGCTCGCTCGTCCTGCCGGGATGGCTGGTGCAGAAACTCCTGCTCCTCGGCGCCTTCGTCGTCGGAGGCGTGGGTGCTGGCCGGCTGGCCACGACGGGGGTGGGAGCCACCGCCGCGGCCACATGGTGGTCGTGGAATCCCTGGGTGGGGGAGCGCCTCGGCATCGGTCACTGGGGGTACCTCATCGGCCTTGCCCTCCTGCCCTGGGTGCTCCTCGCCGGTGCGCGCGTGCGGACCACGGGCACCGGTGTCCCGGCGCTCGTGGCGGTGCTCACGGCCGCGGCCCTGGGTGGGTCCACGCCCGGAGTGCTGGCCACTCTCCTCGCCGTTCTCGTCGTCATCGCCCCGGGAGGCCCGGCGCGACCGAGGTGGCGCCACCTCGGGATCGTCCTCGGCACCGCGCTGCTCGCCAACGCCGCGTGGTGGTGGCCCTTCCTCAGCGCCGCGTCACGGGCGGCGGACCCCGGCGGGGCGAGCGCCTTCTCGGCCGGCGCGGACACCCCCTTCGGGGCCCTCGGCTCGCTCGTCCTCGGCGGTGGCCTGTGGAACGAGCGCACGTGGTTCCTCGAGCGGACCGAGTGGCCGGTGGCGACCGTCGCGCTGGCCGCCGTGCTCATCCTCCTCGCCCTGGCCCTCGCCCGGCGCGCGTGGTGGCTGGACCCGCTGACGCGCGGCGCCACCCTGGCCGGGGGAGTCGGGCTGCTCGTGGCGGCCCTGGGCGCCCTCCCCGGGGGCGAAGGGCTGCTCGAGTGGCTCATCGCCACCGTCCCGGGAGCCGGGCTGCTGCGTGACGGACAGAAGTTCGCCGCGCTGTGGGTGCTCCTGCTCGCAGTGGCCATCGCGCGGGTCGTCGACCGCCTCCGGGCGGAGCGCGTGCCCCCGGTGCTCCTCGCCGTCGCCGTCGCCTGGCCGGTGGCGACCCTGCCGACCCTCGCCTGGGGTCACGGCGGTGCGTGGGGCAGCGTCCGGTGGCCTGGCGAGGTGGAGACCGTGAGCTCGCGGCTGGCCGCCTCGGGTGACCCGGTCGCCGTCTTCCCGTGGTCGACCTACCGGCGGTACGGCTGGAACGAGGACCGTGTCGTCCTCGACCCGTGGAATCGTCTCCTGCCCCAGGAGGTGGTCGTCGACGACCGGCTGCCGCTGCAGGGGGAGGAGCCGATCGCAGGCGAGGACGAGGTGGCGGGCGAGGTGTCCGCGGCCCTGGCGACGGGGGAGGACGTCACCGAGGTCCTGCGACGCCATGGGGTGCGCTGGGTGGTCGTCCAGACCGATCAGCCGGCGCCGCCCGGGACGCTGCCCGAGCTGTCCGGCGACCCGAGCGTCGTGGCCGGCGGGCTCGAGGTCCACGACCTCGGGGAGTCGTCGCGCGCGGGGCCCTCCGACCGCTCGGCCGACCCGTGGCGGGCACTGGGACTCGTGGGGACCGGCGCCGCAGCGCTGCTCTCCCTGGGACTGCTGTGGCGGGGCCGTCGGTGTGAGACATGACGCACCCGTGCGTCGAGGTCGCGCACAAGTGACTCGTGGGTTTAGTATTGCCCGAAAGACATCCGCTCCTGGAGGACTTCTGTGAACACCGGTACCAAGAAGGTTGCCTACAACGTCGGCGGCACCGTTCTCGGCGTGCTTCTGGCCGCCCTGTCCATCTTCGGCATCGTGCAGTACCAGAACGGCCAGGACCTGCCCCAGGAGAACCAGCAGATCATCAACTACAACAGCTGATCTCCGCAGAGCGAAGGGGGCCGTCCGCATGATGCGGACGGCCCCCTTCGTCGTGGTTGCGTGTCGTGCCCGATGGCCCGTGCAGTGTGCCGGTGACCTCAGGAGGCGACGGTGCTCAGGTCGTCGTCGACGAGCGTCAGCTCGGGCGGGCGGGTCGCGATGAGGGCATCGAGGTCGATGACGTCGTCGCGGTAGCGGTCGCCGTGGCCCACGACGGAGGCGATGACCGACTCGAGACGACGCCCGGCCCGGCCCCAGTCGAAGGAGCTCGCGTAGAGGCGGGCGGTGCGGCCCAGGCTGCGGCGCTTCACGGGGTCGTCGATGAGCTCGATGACATGGTCCTCGAACTCGCCGACGGAGTCGGCGAGCAGACCGGTGCGGCCGTGGACGATCGACTCGCTCGGCCCGCCGGCGAAGCCGTAGGCCACGGCCGGGGTCCCGTGCAGGCCGGCCTCGACGATGGTCAGGCCCCACCCCTCCTTGTGCGAGGGCATGACGACCACCCAGGCCCGGGCGAGCAGCTCGTGCTTGACCGACTCCTCGACGAAGCCGTGCAGGTGCACGCGGTCCGCGACGCCGCGGGCGCTGGCGTGCGTGGCGATCTCGTCCTCCCAGTAGCCACCGCCCACGACGTGCAGCTCGAGGTCGGGGTGGCTCATCGCCCGCGAGGCGAGGATGTCGACGGCCTGCTCGACGTGCTTGTGGGGCACGAGGCGCCCGAGGAAGAGCATCGTCGGGGCCTCGGTGCGCTCGAGGGCGGCATACCGGTCGAGGTCGGTCGGGCGGTCATTGCCCGAGTAGACGAGGTCGACCCGCCCGGGGTCGACGCCGAGCTCGTCGAGCTCGGTCCGGGTCGACTTGGAGACGGTGACATAGCGCGTCCGGCGGTAGACGTAGGGCGCGACCTTCGACTCGAGGAACCAGCCGAGGCGGGCCATCTTGGGACCGAAGACGGCGCTCCACTGGTCGTGGTGGACGTGGTGGACGATGTTGATCACCGGGATCTTCGCCACGAGCGGTGACCAGAAGGGGACGCCGTTCTGCACGTCGAGCACGACGTCGTAGTCACGACCGTGCCGCAGGACGTGCCACAGGCCGTGGAGGTAGACGCTGAACTTCGATCCCCGGCGCACCACGTCGACGTCGCCGTGCGTCGATCGGGGGCTGGCCCCGGGGAAGGAGGCGGTGAAGATCGTCACCTGGTGGCCCTGCTGGGTGAGCACCTCCGAGGTCCGCTCGGTGAAGGTCTCCGCCCCGCCGGCTTCCGGGTTCTCCCGGTCGCGCCAGGACAGGTACAGCACCCGAAGTGGGCTCGTCGTGCTGGTCCTGCTCGTCGTCATCGTCGCTCCTTGCCGGCGTCGCGGAGTTCACGACACCGACGGATAGGGTAGCGCCGTGAGTTACCCAACGGTAGGCGGCAGGCCGGATTCAGGGTGTGAGGTGTGCGGCAACACCGTACGCGGCGAAGCCGTCCGGGGCGGCTGCGTCATCGAGCGCTGCGAGCGTTGCGGGCACCTCCTGCGTGACCTGGGGCGGTGTCCGGCCGACCACCGCGACCTCGCCTACGGCGGTGAGCCCACCCTCGATCGGATCCGGCTCGACCTGACCTACCGCGAGCTCACCCGGGAGGGCGGGGTGCCCGGCCGGGTCTTCGAGATCGGCTACGGCGCCGGGTCGATGCTGCGGCGCTTCCACGACGCGGGGGCCCGCGTCGCCGGGGTGGACCCGGACCAGCTGCACGTCGACGTCGACCCGGTCGTGCGCGCGGAGGGGGACCTGCGCGTCGGGGGGATCGAGGATGCCGACGGGCTGTCGGGAGAGCAGGACCTCGTCTACGGCATCCACGTCCTCGAGCACGTCGCCGACCCGCACCGGGCGCTCGCCGCGTCCCGGACGCTGCTGCGGCCGGGCGGTCGGGCGAGCTTCCTCACGCCTGCGGGGGACAGTGCCGGTCTGGATCGCTACGGCGCCGCGTGGTGGATGCTCGAG
>JBQGNO010000188.1:0-5443 GCA_052087725.1 Janibacter sp.
CCGATGACGCTGCACTGCAGCCGGATCTGGCTCCGGGACATCGACCTCGCCGTCGACGACGAGATGCTCGGCGAGGAGCCGTCCGTCCGGGCCCAGGGGTGACCCGACCGCGTTGACGACCACGAGCGCACCGACGGTGTGGCCGGAGTCGAGGACGAGGCTCGCCGTGCCGATCCCGCCGCGCAGCCCACCGGCTCTGGCGCCGGTACCGGCGCCGACACCCCCTTCGTCCACCGGGCCGTCGCTCGCGGCGAGGTAGGCGGCCCGGCCCTCGTCCGGTCCCGGGTGATGACGCCAGGTCCCCGCCCGGCCGAGGTCGAAGAGGATCGCTGCGGGGGCGATCGGGGCGATCTCTCCGGGCCCCCCGACGGGCCAGCCGCGGCCGTCATCGGCGAGGGCTCCGACGACGCCGTCGGCAGCGGAGAGGCCGAAGACGCTGCCGCCCGAGAGCATGATCGAGTCCACCGCGTCGACCATGTTGCGCGGGTCCAGCAGGTCGGTCTCCCGGGTGCCCGGGCCGCCGCCGCGTACGTCGACGCCCCCGGTGGTCCCCACCGGGGGCGTGATGACGGTCGTGCCGGTCAGCCAGCCCGCCTCGTCACGCGTGGCGTGGCCGACGTGGATGCCGGGGACATCGGTGATCGCGTTGTGGCTTCCGGGGTGCATGCCCCCAGCATGCCCCGTTGGACGGTGGTTGACTGGAGCGATGACGACGAGCAGCGACCGGATCCGCGTCCTCGACGGCCACAACGACCTGCCTTGGCACCATCGGCAGGCGGCCGGCTACGACCTCGACGCGTGCGACATCGCGCAGCCCCAGCCGCACCTGCACACGGACCTCGGGCGGATGCGCGAAGGGGGCCTGGCCGCCCAGCTGTGGTCGGTCTGGGTCCCGTGCTCGATGACGGGGGAGGAGGCGGTGGCCGCCACCCATGAGCAGATCGACTTCGTCGAGGCGCTGTGCCAGCGCTACGAGGAGATGGTGCCGGCCCGCACCGCTGCGGAGGTGCGCGCCGCGTGGGACGAAGGGCGGCACGCGGCCCTGGTCGGGATGGAGGGCGGGCACTCCATCGACGGCTCGCTGGAGACGCTCGAGGCCTTCGCGGGCCGAGGCGCTCGCTACATGACGCTCACGCACAACGACAACACGCCCTGGGCCGATTCGGCGACGGACGACCGGGTGCACGGCGGGCTGACCGACTTCGGTCGCGAGGTTGTCGCGCGGATGAACGACCTCGGCGTGATCGTCGACCTCTCGCACGTGAGCGCGGAGACGATGCACGATGCGCTCGACGCGACGCGCGTGCCGGTGATGTTCAGTCACTCCGGCGCCCGGGCGGTCTGCGACCACCCGCGCAATGTGCCCGACGACGTCCTCGAGCGGATCCCCGGCAACGGCGGCATCGTCATGGCCAATGTCGTGCCGAAGTTCGTCAACCAGGCCCGCGCCGACGCGGCGCTCGGTCGCACGGACGTCGTGCCCGACCCGGTCGCGACGATCGAGCACGTCGTGGCGCACTTCGAGCACCTGCGTGAGGTGGTCGGGATCGAGCACGTGGGGATCGGGGCCGACTACGACGGTGTCGACGAGACCCCGGTCGGGCTCGAGGACGTCGCGAGCTACCCGCGCCTCTTCGCGGCGCTGGGGGAGCGGGGCTGGTCACGCAGCGACCTCGAGGCCCTCGGGCACGGCAACGTGCTGCGGGTCCTCGAGGCCACTGAGGTCTGACGGGTTTCGAGGCTTCGGCCGCCGGGGCCTCGCGCCTCGACCGGCGTCGGGGTCAGGCGCGCATGTCGGGGAAGGGGCGGTCGGAGGACCGCGGTGCCGGAGGGGCGTCGGTGTCGTGCACGGTCGAGCTCGTCACGGTGTCCCGGCCGGTGAGGCTCTTCTTCGCATTCTTCGAGAGGCCGTCGATCTGCGAGCGGTACTTGCCCTTGGTGCGCTGATCGATGAAGCCGGTGGCCTTGTCGATGTAGCCACTGGCCTTGTCGGGGTTGTTGCGGGCCCACTGGCGCGCGGTCTCGGCGGCGGTGAGCACGACGGCGGCGTTCTTGAACCTGGCCATGGATGATCCTTCGATCGGGGGCGGTCTACCCAGCGTCAACGACGGGGCACCGCGCAGGATTCCGCGCGGTGGCCCGTCGTGCCATGACGAAGGGGGTGTGTCCGGCACCTGGCCGGACACACCCCCTTCGCGCAGAGAGGTCAGTGCAGACCGGCGGGCTGGTGCTCCTGGTCCTCGGGCTCCTCATCGAGCATGTGGCTCTGCTCGTGCTTGCGCGGGAGGAAGGCCGCGACGATCAGCGTGGCCAGGCACAGGAAGGCGGAGACCCAGTAGGTACCGGCGAAGGCCTCGGCCATCTCGCCGCGCACGACCGACTGGATGGCCCCACCGATGGCGCTCGGGTCGGAGACGGAGGCGGCGATGTCGGCGATCTCGGGGAACTTCGCGAGCAGCTGCTGTATCGCGCCGGGGTCGTTCACCCCTTCGCTCGCCTCGGCGAAGGCCTGGGCCTCGCCGATGACCGGGCGCTGGTTGAAGCCACGGGTGAGCAGGACCGACGCGATGGCCACGCCGAAGGAACTCGCGACCTGCTGGATGATGTTGAGCATGGTCGAGCCGCGGGCAACCTGCGGGCCGACCAACGCCTTGAGCGAGCTGGTCATCAGCGGCATCATCGTCGCGCCCATGCCCAGGCCCATGACGAAGAGCACCGGGATGACGAACCCCCAGTAGCTCGACTCGGCCGTCAGCTGGGTCAGCGCGAACATCCCGCCGGTGATCAGGGCGATGCCCACCGGGACGATGCGGCCGACGGGGTAGCGGTCGACGAGGGCGCCGGCGATCGGCATCGTCACCAGCGCGCCGAGGCCCTGCGGGGCCATGAGCAGCCCGGCGTCCATCGTGCTCTCGCCGCGCACCTGCTGGAAGTAGGTCGGCAGCAGCAGGAGGCCGCCGAAGAAAGCGCAGGCGAAGAGGAACATCGTCAGGGCCGCGACGGAGAACTGCCGGTTGGCGAGCAGGCGCAGGTCGAGAAGGGGGTGCTTCGGCTTCATCGACCACCAGCCGAAGGCGATGATGAGCGCGGCGCCGATGATCGCCGGGGCGAGGACCTTGGTCGCCAGAACGGTCCCCTCCTCGGGGATCGAGGAGACGCCGTAGAGGAAGAGCGCCAGCCCCGGGGACATCATCAGCAGGCCGACGATGTCGATGGACTCGCTCGGCTCGGTGTGGTCCTTGGGCAGGACGATCGCGGCGTAGGTGAGGGCGATGATGCCGATCGGCAGGTTGATCAGGAAGATCCACGTCCAGCTCGGACGGCCGAGCCAGTGGGCGTTGTCGATGAGCCAGCCGCCGAGGATCGGGCCGCCGATCGGGCCCAGGAGCATGGGGATGCCGAGGATCGCCATGAGGCGACCGATCCGGGCCGGGCCGGCCGCGCGCGTCAGGATCGTCATGCCGAGCGGCATGAGCATGCCGCCGCCGAGGCCCTGGACGACCCGGGCGCCGATGAGCATCTCGATGTTCGGGGCGAAGGCGCACAGCGTCGACCCGGCGACGAAGAAGCCGATCGCCATCAGGTAGAGGCGCTTGGTGCCGAATCGGTCCGCGGCCCACCCGGTGAGCGGGATGACGCTGGCCAGAGCGAGCGTGTAGGCGGTGACCGTCCAGGCGACGGTGGAGTAGGCGAGCGGGGTGTCGCCCGGGGCCAGATCGGTCTGGAAGTGGGGGAGGGCGACGTTGACGACGGTGATGTCGAGGATCGCCATGATCGAGCCGAGGACGACGACGCCGGCGATCTTCAGGACGGCGGCGTCGATCTTCTCGGGGTACTCGTCGAGCAGTGCGGGGTCGTGTGCGGGGGCCGACACAGAGGGGTCTCCTGACGGGGGCGAAGGGGGTGTGGCGGCGTCTTCGCCGTCCGTGTCGTGCGCGAGGATGTATGCACGCGACATACAAGTATGCGCCCTCGTCCCGCCCGGAACCAACCCCGTTTAGGCTGACGGGGTGAATGAGATCGAGATCGGCCGAGGTAAGCGTGGCCACAGGGCCTACTCCTTCGACGACATCGCGGTGCTGCCGAGCCGGCGCACACGCGACCCGCAGGAGGTCTCCCTCGACTGGCAGATCGACGCCTACCACTTCGACATGCCGGTCATCGCCGCCCCGATGGACTCCCTGATGTCCCCGACGACGGCCATCGCCTTCGGCGAGGCGGGCGGACTGCCGGTGCTCGACCTCGAGGGGTTGTGGACCCGTTACGAGGACCCCGAGACCCTGCTCGCGGAGATCGCCTCGCTCGACCCGGCCCTGGCCACCGCGCGGATGCAGGAGATCTACGCGGCGCCGATCGTCCCCGAGCTGATCACCGAGCGTCTCGGTGAGATCCGCCGTGCGGGCGTCACCGTCGCCGGGGCGCTGAGCCCGCAGAACACCCAGCAGTACTGGAAGACCGTCGTCGACGCGGGCGTGGACCTCTTCGTCATCCGCGGCACCACGGTTTCCGCCGAGCACGTGAGCAGCCGCAGCGAGCCGCTGAACCTCAAGCGCTTCATCTACGAGCTCGACGTCCCCGTCATCGTCGGCGGCGCGGCCGGGTACACCGCTGCCCTCCACCTGATGCGCACCGGCGCGGCGGGCGTGCTCGTCGGCTTCGGCGGCGGCGCCGCCTCGACCACGCGCCAGGCGCTCGGCATCCACGCCCCGATGGCCAGTGCGGTCGCCGATGTCGCGGCTGCGCGTCGTGACTACCTCGACGAGTCCGGAGGCCGCTACGTCCACGTCATCGCCGACGGCGGCCTCGGGACGAGCGGCGACATCGTCAAGGCCGTGACCTGCGGTGCCGATGCCGTCATGCTCGGCGCCGCGCTCGCCCGCTCGGCGGAGGCTCCCGGGCGCGGGTTCCACTGGGGCGCGGAGGCGCACCACCCCGAGCTGCCCCGTGGAGCGCGCGTCGGGGTCGGCTCCGTCGCGTCGATGCAGGAGGTCCTCTTCGGCCCCAGCCGGGTCGCGGACGGCACGACCAATCTCATGGGCGCCCTGCGCCGGGCGATGGCCACGACGGGCTACACCGACGTCAAGGAGCTGCAGCGCATCGAGGTCGTCATCGCGCCGCATCAGCCGAGCTGATCTCCCCTTCGTGCGCGTCTCACCCGACGTCGAGCGGTGGTCCAAACCCCGGTGGGGAGTTACCTTGGGGTAATGACCTCGGAGACGATCGCTGACCCTGAGCTCGACCCCACAGCCACCTACGCAGTGGACCCGAGTCGGGCCCGCCGCCTGGCCGGTCGGGTCGTGGCATCGCCCACCGCGGAGACCTTCACGCGGACCTCGCCGATGAGCGGAGGGCCGGTCGCGACCCTCCCGCTGTCGACGGCCGCGGACGTCTCCCGGGCCATCGACGCCGCCCGATCCGCCCAGGTGCGGTGGGCCGCCACGTC
>JBQGNO010000189.1:0-5418 GCA_052087725.1 Janibacter sp.
ACTGGTACGAGATCAGCAACTGGTCGCGCACCGACGCCGATCGCTGCCGGCACAACGAGGCCTACTGGCGCAGCGACGACTGGTGGGGGATCGGCCCGGGGGCGCACAGCCACGTCGCCGGTGTGCGCTGGTGGAATGTCAAGCATCCCGCTGCCTGGGCCCAGCGCCTGGCCGAGGGCTCGCCGGCGGCGGCCCGTGAGCTGCTCACGCCGGAGCAGCGCACCGACGAGGAGATCCTCCTCGGGGTCCGGCTGCGCGAGGGCCTGCCCACCGACCGACTCGATCCCGATGGACGAAGGGCGGTTGCCGGGCTCGTCGCGGACGGTCTCGTCGACGGTCGGGCGGCGATCGGGGGCCACGTCCGCCTGACCCGTCGTGGGCGCCTGCTGGCCGACACCGTCGTGCACCACCTCATCGCCGGGACGCCCGAGCCCGAGGTGGTCACCCGCCGTGCCTGACGTCCCTGACGTCCCCGACATCCCCGAGCTCATCCAGGTCCTCGACCTGCTTGGGGTGCTCGCAAACGGCCTGCTCGGTGGCGCCGTCGCCCGCCGCCACCATCTCGACCCGGTGGGATTCACCGTGCTCGCGATCATCTCGGCGCTGGGCGGCGGCGCGATCCGCGACGTGCTCCTCAACGTGCGGCCGGTCGCCCTCACCGACCTCAACTACCTCACGGTGGCCCTCATCGCCGCCCTCATCGCCTTCCTCGTGCCGCTCGAAGGGAGGCGCTGGCGCCAGATCTTCCCCTGGGTCGATGCGATCGCGCTCGGCACGTGGGCCGTCGTCGGGACGCAGAAGGCACTCATCCACGGCATCGACTGGCTCCCGGCGATCCTCCTCGGGGTCCTCACGGCCTGCGGTGGCGGTGCGGTGCGCGACATCATGCTCGGGAAGGTGCCGGTGATCCTCCAGCGCACCGAGCTCTACGCCACGGCGGCCTTCGTTGGCAGCTCCACGCTCGTGCTCATGCACCAGGTCACTGCCGGGCCCGTGGCCTCCCTCGTCGCCGTGGTCGTCGGCGGCGGGATGTGCCTCCTCGCGCGCAAACGCGGCTGGATGCTCCCGACCGAACCACGGTGGGTGGCGGTCCGTCCCAGGGAATGACCGCTCGGTGGACCCGGGTGTCGCCGCCGGGGCCCATGCACGACGATGTGGACGTCCACCCTTCGTCGTCCCCTCCAGGAGCTGCTCCATGAGCACCACCCGCACCGCTGTCGTCACCGGAGCCGCCCGTGGCATCGGCCGGGCCATCGCCCACCGACTGGCCACCGATGGCCACCACGTCGCCGTGCTGGACCTCGACGAGTCCGCGTGCCAGGTGGTCGCCGACGAGATCACCGAGGGCGGGGGCACCGCCCTCGCCGTGGGGGTGGACGTCACGGACCCCGAGCAGGTCGAGACGGGCGTGGCGCGGATCGCCGACGAGCTCGGTGTGCCGGCGATCCTCGTCAACAATGCCGGCATCATCCGAGACAACATGCTCTTCAAGATGGACGTCTCCGACTGGGACGCGGTCATGTCGGTGCACCTGCGGGGCGCCTTCCTCATGACCAAGGCCGTGCAGGCCCACATGACGCAGGCGAAGTACGGCCGGATCGTCAACCTCTCCTCGACCTCCGCGCTGGGCAACCGCGGCCAGGTCAACTACTCCGCCGCCAAGGCCGGCATGCAGGGCTTCACCAAGACCCTGGCGATCGAGCTGGGCAAGTTCGGCGTCACCGCCAATGCCATCGCGCCGGGGTTCATCCAGACCGACATGACTGCGGCGACGGCCGAGCGGATTGGTGTGCCCTTCGAGGACTTCCTCGCGCACGCCGCCAAGGAGACGCCCGTCCAGCGTGTCGGCCAGCCCGAGGACATCGCCGCCACGGCGTCCTTCCTCCTGTCCGAGGAGGCGGGCTTCGTCTCGGGTCAGGTCATCTACGTCGCCGGTGGGCCCAAGGACTGACGGCGGCTTCGAGGCTCGGCCGCGGGCGGCCTCGCGCCTCAACCACCGTCAGTCTCAACCGGCCTCGGGGGCCGTGACGAAGTCGATGAGCTCCTCGACGCGTCCCAGCAGGGACGGCTCGAGGTCGGCATAGCTGCGAACGGTGCCGAGGATCTGCTTCCAGGCCCGGGCGATGTCTGCCTGGTCGTCGTGCGGCCACCCGAGGTGGGCGCAGATCCCGCGCTTCCACTCCATGGACCGCGGGATCGTCGGCCAGGTGGTCATGCCCAGGCGCTGCGGGCGGACCGACTGCCAGACGTCGACATAGGGATGCCCGACGACGAGCACGTGCTCGGGGGCGACCGTGTTGGCCTTGTCGACGATCCGCGACTCCTTGGTGCCGGGCACGAGGTGGTCCACGAGCACGCCCATCCGGCGGCCGGGGCCGGGGGAGAAGTCCCGGATGACGGCGGCGAGGTCGTCGACACCGTCGAGCATCTCGACGACGACGCCCTCGACCCGTAGGTCGTGGCCCCAGACCTTCTCCACGAGCTCGGCGTCGTGGCGGCCCTCGACGAAGATCCGCGAGCCGCGGGCGACCCGGGCCTGCGCTCCGGTGACCGCCACCGACCCGCTCGCGGTGCGTGAGGCCTGCTTCTGGGCCGCTGCGAGAGCCGCACGCTGGGTCCCCTTCGGCGCCGTGAGCGTCACCGGGGCACCGTCGACGTGGAAGCCCGGACCCAGGGGGAAGGCCTTGACCCTGCCCTTGCGGTCCTCGAGGTGGACGACGTGGACTCCGCCGGCCTTCTCCACCGCGACCACGGCACCGACCCAGCCGGTGTCGACGTCCTCGACGACCGTGCCGCGGGTGGCCTCGAGGGCCCGGGACGTGGGCCGCGCCAGCCTCCCCTTCGACTTCCAGTCACCGGAGAGGACGTCCTTGCCGTATCGATCGCTCACGGGGAGGAACGCTAGGCCTCCGAGCGCGTCCGGGCGGGCAGGGCACGCCGGATTCAGGGGAATGCCCGGTACGGTCGTAGACTTGGCACTCAGGTGGACGGAGTGCCAGAGGTCCGGACGAGAGGTGTCGAGGGAGGTCTTCATGAGCGACGATCGTCGGATGGACGTCCTCAGCGCCATCGTGGAGGACTACGTGCAGACGTCGGAGCCGGTCGGCTCCCGCGCCCTGCTCGACCGCCATCGGCTCAATGTCTCGGCGGCGACCGTGCGCAACGACATGGCGGCCCTCGAGGACGCCGGTCTGATCGTCGCGCCGCACACCTCGGCCGGTCGGATCCCCACCGACGCCGGGTACCGCCTCTTCGTCGACCGGTTGCAGGCCATCCGGCCGATGTCTAAGGGGGAGCGCACGGCGATCACGGACTACCTCGAGGGTGCCGGGGAGCTGGACACCGTCCTCGACCGGACGGTGCGCCTCCTCTCGACGCTCACCCGTCAGGTGGCCGTTGTCCAGTACCCGTCGTTGACCCGCAGCACGGTCAAGCACATCGAGCTCGTCCCGATGCACGAGTCCCGCCTCATGGTCGTCGTGATCATGGGCACCGGTCGCGTCGAGCAGCGCGTCGTGCCCACGGGCATCGACTACACCGACGGTCCCGGCCTGGAGGCCCTCTCCCGGGCCCGTGGCCGGATCAACGCCGCCACCACCGACCGGCGCCTCGTCGAGGCGCTGACCGCGCTCGGCACCCTCCACGACGAGGACTCCGAGACCGAGGACGCGCTCACCGCGGGCGTGTTCGCCGCTCTCGAGGACGCCCTCGCCGAGGAGCGCGAGACCAAGGTCGCGCTGGCCGGCACGGCCAACCTCGCCCGCAGCCCGAGCGACTTCCCGATGACGCTCGAGCCGGTCCTCGACGCGCTTGAGCAGCACGTCGTGCTGCTCAAGCTGCTCACCGTCGAGGCCGACCAGGACGAGGTCTCGGTGCGCATCGGCTCCGAAAACCCGGTCAGCGGCCTGCAGAGCACCTCCTTCATCACCTCGGGCTACGGCTCGGGCGATGAGCAGGTCGGCACGGTCGGGGTGCTCGGCCCGACCCGCATGGACTATCCGGCGGCGATGGCGCAGGTGCGTGCCGTCGCCACCTATCTCTCGCGGATCATGGACGCCTGACCGGCGCCCTTCCGCATCCCAGACCACCCACGACCCACGAGGACGTCACGCGTGAACGACTACTACGAGGACCTCGGCATCAGCCGGGACGCCAGCCCCGAGGAGATCAAGCGGGCCTACCGCAAGCTCGCCCGGACCCTGCACCCGGATGTGAACCCGGGTGAGGACGCCGAGGAGAAGTTCAAGCGGGTCTCGCAGGCCTACGACGTGCTGTCGGACGAGACCAAGCGCCGCCAGTACGACATGGGCGGAGACCCCTACGGCGGGGCCCACGACGGTTTCGGCGCGGGCTTCAGCTTCAGCGACATCATGGAGCAGTTCTTCGGTGCCTCCGCCGGTGGCGGACGCGGCCCGCGCTCGCGCTCCTCCCGCGGTCAGGACGGCCTCGTCGGCCTCGAGGTCGACCTGGCGACGGCCGTCTTCGGCGGCCAGGAGGACCTGGTCATCGACACCGCGACGGTCTGCTCCTCGTGCTCCGGCGACGGTGCCCAGCCCGGCACCGGTCGGCGCACCTGTGACACCTGTGCCGGTCGCGGTGAGATCCAGCAGGTGCAGCGCTCCTTCCTCGGCCAGGTGATGACCAGCCGCCCGTGCCCGACCTGCCAGGGCTTCGGCGAGGTCATCCCGAACCCCTGCCACGAGTGCTCCGGCCAGGGCCGCGTGCGCACCCGGCGCACGATGAAGGTCCGTATCCCCGCCGGTGTCGACTCCGGCACGCGGATCCACCTCGCGGGCGAAGGGGAGGTCGGTCCCGGTGGCGGTGCTGCCGGCGACCTCTACGTCGAGCTGCGGGTGATGGAGCACGAGACCTTCACCCGTCGCGGCGACGACCTGCACGCCTCGGTGGCGGTGCCGATGACCGCGGCCGCGCTCGGGGTGGACATGAGCTTCCAGACCCTCGACGGCGAGCAGGAGATCAGCGTCAAGCGGGGCACCCAGCCCGGCGACACGATCATCCTCCCCGGCCTCGGCGTGACCCATCTGCGGCACGAAGGGCGCGGCGACCTGATCATCCACGTCGACGTGCGCACGCCCACCCGCCTCGACGGTGAGCAGGAGCAGCTCCTGCGCGACCTCGCTCGGGTGCGTGACGAGGAGGCCCCGGACGGCGAGCTCGACGACGTCGACGAGGGCTTCGTCGGGCGGCTGCGGCACGCCTTCAAGCGCTGACGGGCGAAGGGGGCCATCCTGCGTGGTCGTCGCGGTGACGATACGGTCGCTCCGCTTGAATGATTTCTAGTCGACGGACATCGGGGAGCGACGTGCGCGGTGGGGCCACATGACGGTCAGTGAGGGCATGGACACCACGCGAGCACGTGGGGTCGCCGACCAGTTGAGGACGCAGGGAGATGCCTTG
>JBQGNO010000190.1:0-5405 GCA_052087725.1 Janibacter sp.
GAGGTACTGGTCGACCGCGTCGTCGCCGTAGCGCAGCACGGTCTCGATCCAGCCCCCCGATGAGACGTAGACGTCGTTCTCGTGGGCGATGTCGCTGAAGGCGCGCACCTGCTCCGGCGGGACGAGGGCGAAGGAGCCCCCGGCCCACTTGATGCCGTCGACCCACTGCCCGGCGACGTCCATGACGTCGCGCAGGTGTCGGGTGCCGAAGGTGGAGTAGTACGGCGCACGGATCTCGGTGAGCCCAAAGGTGCGCGGCTTTTGCGGACGCTTCGCGCGGGGCACGAAGTTGAAGCTGGTGTCGAAGGGAATCTGGTTGTTCATGGTTCCTTCTCCTTCACTTTCTCAGGTGGTTGTGGTCGTTCAGGCGGCGGAGTGCGCCGCCTCGGCGCGGGTGGTCGACACCCGGGCCAGTGCCGCGGTCAGGTCGGCCACGGTGTGCTCCTCGAGCCGGTGCACGATGCCGGCGATCTCGTCGCGCAGCGCTCGGGAGGCGAAGGGGGCGGCGAGCCCGTCGAACTTCGCCCGGGCCCCGTCCCAGTCGAGCGGGTCGGTGTGGAAACCCCGGTAGGAGTCGCGGGAGGCACGGAAAGTCGTGCCGTCGACGAGGGTGACCACGAGATCGGCGGGCATGGCGTCCGGGAACCGCTGCGAGAACTCCTCGCTGGGAACGATCTCCACCTTCGCCATCAGGTCCTGCACGTCCTTGGCGATGATCCGCTCGTGGTGGTACTGAGCGGGATTCAGCTCGCCGTCGAGGAGGACGACGGCCAGCATCCACGGCAGGGAGTGGTCGGCCTCCTCCTTGGTGCGGACGGTGCGCTTGTCCCCCTCCTCACCGCCGCCGATGATCGAGTGGGCGACGTCGAAGGTGGTCAGCCGCACCGAGGCGATGGCCTCGACGGCGAAGCCGTCCTGGGAGCGGACCTCCTGTGCTGCGTCCAGGGCCGACTGGGAGTGGATCTCGGCGTTGTGCCGCTTGATGATCGAGCGACGGACGGCCTCGAGGCCCTCGGCGGACCAGTCGATCGTGAAGTCGCCGGCGATGGACCCCTTGAACCCCTTGTTGCCCTCGAAGACCTCCTCGGGACCGGTGATCCCCCGGCCGGCCAGCAGCGCCGCGAAGGTGCCCTCCTTGGCCACCTGCGGGTAGGCCAGTCCCTTCCAGTGGCTGAGGTTGCCGGTGCGGGTGACGCGCAGGGCGTTGTTGGCCGTCCCCGAGATCGCGATCGCGTGGGCGATCTGATCGACGGGCAGGCGCAACGCCTTGGCCGCCGATGCGGCTGCGGCGTAGGCACCCTGGACGGTGTGGTCGAAGCCGGCCCGGCGCACCGGCGCCTCGTCGGACAGGCGCGACTGCACCTGGTAGGCCACCGCGAGCGCGGTGAGCAGGTCCTTGCCGCTGCTGCCGACGGACTCGCTGGCGGCAAGCACCGCGCCGAGGTTGTCGGAGGGGTGCCCGGTCTCCCCCTTCGCCAGGTAGGAGTCCATGAAGTCGAGGTAGCGGGACAGGGCGCTGGTGAAGAAGGCGGCGCGGTCGGGGGCGGCGTGACCACCGCCGATCAGCGTGGCGGAGAGCCGGGGCGCCGGATCCCCGGGTGCGCCGGCTCGAGAGGCGCCGAGGTCGTCCACGAGGCCGCGGACGGCCCGGATCGGCTCGGCGTCGAGCGCTCCGATGGCGACCCCGAGGGTGTCGAGCACGCGGATCTTCAGCTGCTCGAGGGCCTCGGGACCGATGTCCTCGAAGGCCGCCCGCTCGACGAACTCGGCGAGCTGCTGCACCTCGGTGCGCAGCGCGGTGTCGGAGACGGAGGTGGAGCTGGCGGTGGAGCTGGCGGTGGAGACGGAGGTGGTCATGGGATCGTCCTTTCCTTGCGGTCCGTGACTAACCAAGCTGTAGGTAAGGGTTGCCTTACCTGACTCCGACACTACGCCCATTTATCTTGATGTCAAGAGATTCTGCCGAGCCGGCCGGTGCCCCTCCCCCTTCGCGCGGTGCCGGGTCAGCGCCGGTGGGCGGTCTCCCTGATGAAGAAGGAGCCGACGATCCCGACGATGCCGAGGACCCCGGCGACGACGAAGGAGACGTTCGCGCCGTGGATCAGGCCCGCCCTCCCGTAGACCTCAGGGTCACGGGCGGCCGTGGCCATGACGGTGACGAGGACGGCCGTCCCGACGGCGGCGGCGATCTGGCGCATGGTGTTGTTCAGCGCGGTGCCGTGCGGGATGAGCTTGGGTGGCAGCTGGTTCAGCGCGGCCGTGGTCACCGGCATGATGATCATGGCCGTGCCGACCATCCGCACGGCGTTGACGACCGCGATGTAGGTGAAGGACGTGTCGACCTCCAGCCCCGCGAGCATGAAGGTCGTGACGGTGAGGAGGGTGAAGCCGGGGACGGCCAGCCACTTCGCGCCGATGCGGTCGAAGATCCGCCCGGTGACCGGTGACATCAGACCCATGACCGCGGCGCCGGGCAGCAGCGCCAGACCGGACTCCATCGCCGTGTAGTCGCTCATGTTCTGCATGTAGAGCGGCAGGATCAGCATGCCGCCGATCATCACCATGAAGACGCACATGCCCAGCGCGGTGTTGAGGGTGAACATCGGGTAGCGCAGCACCCGAAGCTCGAGGATCGGCTCCTCGAGGCGCAGCTGACGGCGCACGAAGACCACCAGCGAGATACCACCGACGAGCAGGGGGACGTAGACGTTGGGGTTCGTCCAGCCCGACCCGCCGGCTGCGCCCATGCCCAGCAGGAGGCCGCCGAAGCCCAGCGAGGACAGCACGATCGAGGCGATGTCCAGCCGCGGGGAGGTCTGCTCGGTGACGTTGTCGAGGATGAACCACGAGAACGCCACGGCGACGATCGCGATGGGCAGCATCATGTAGAAGAGGACGTGCCACGTGTAGTGGTCGACGATCCACCCGGACAGGCTCGGCCCGAGTGCGGGGGCGAAGGCGATGACGAGGCCGAAGGTCCCCATCGCCGTCCCACGCTTGTCCCTCGGGAAGATCGCGAAGAGGATCGTCTGCATCAGCGGCATGATGATCCCGGCGCCGCTGGCCTGGATGACCCGCCCGAGGACGAGCGTCGGGAAGGCCGGCGAGAGGGCGCAGACGATGGTCCCCACGATGAAGAGTCCCATCGCCGTGAAGAAGAGGGTGCGCGTGGTGAACTTGTTGATGAGGAATGCCGTGACCGGGATCATGATCCCGTTGACGAGCATGAAGATCGTCGTCAGCCACTGGGCCGAGCTCGCCGTGATCCCGAAGTCCCTCATGAACGCCGGCAGTGCGGTGTTCAGCAGGGTCTGGTTGAGGATCATCACGAAGGCGCCGGTGACGAGGACCGCCAGCACGAGATTGCGGTTGAAGGCCGGAGGGGTCACCTCGCCCCGGCCGTCCGTCTCGACGGCGGTTGCGGTCTGAGATGCGTCATTCGCCACGCGAACGGGTCTCCTTCGGGGGTCGTGGGGTGGAAGTGGCGCTGGTGCCGGCCTCGTCGCGCAGCAGGTCGAAGCCCGCGGCCACCAGATCGTCGAGAGGTCTCGAGGCGTCCTTGGCCCATCGCCGGATGGACACCCGCATGACGCCCAGCGCGAGCGCGGCGAGCACCTCCGGGCGCGGGTCGTCATCGGGGTCGACGCCAAGGCGCTCGGCGATCCCCGCGGCGAGGGCCCGCTCCACCGTCGCGAACTGGGCCATCTGCCGGGACCGCAGGGCCACGTGCTCCTGGATCAGCTGCTGCCGGGCGCGCACCTGATCGCGGCCGGTCCCGGAGACCCCCTGCGTGGTCGTGACCATCACGGCACGAAGGGTGTCCAGCGGCGCCTCGTCGCGGGGCCGGTCGGCGATCCGTGTCCGGAGCTCGGCCGCGGTGATGGTGCCGTCACCCACCAGCGCCTCCTCCTTGCAGGAGAAGTAGTTGAAGAAGGTGCGCGGGGCGATGTCGACCGCGTCGCTGATCTGGGCGACGGTCAGGCTCTCCAGGCCCTGCTCGAGGGCCAGCGACAGCGCGACCTCGACGATCGATCGGCGTGTCTCGGCCTTCTTGCGCTCGCGTCGCCCCAGCTGCTCGGGGGCCTCATCCGTGTCCTGCACGTGTCGTGACACTACGCGCATGTTTGCACAGTGTGCAAAATTGCCTCAGGCGTCCCCACGGTGCACCCGGAGCGCACGCAACCACTGGATGAGCAGGCGGGTCTCAGCGGCGCCCAGGATCTCCGGATGGGCGGAGGCGAACTCGATCTCGTTCTTCGTGAAGACGTCTGCGCACTCAGGGTCGCCAGTCGTGCCGGTGATGGAGGCGATCACCCCTTCCCGCGCAGCCACGGAGAGGGCACGGTCCTCCTCGGCCAGAATGATCTGACGCAAAGTGACGCCGACATTGGTGGCGAGGACATGCGCGGCCGCCCGCTCGTGCGGAACGGCCAGGCGCCCCAGCTCCTGGGCCCGCCTGGTCAGCGACAGGAGCACTTCGGTGGGCCGGGACTGGGCAGGAGGCGAATAGCCGGGTCGCACCGTGCCGTACATCAGGGCGTAGAGCCCGGGGTTGGCCACCCCGAAGGCCACGTGCGCGTCCCACCCCCCGCGAAGGTCCTGAATGGGGTCACCGCTGGACTCGGTGGACGACTTCGCCGCCAGGTAGAGATCGAACCCGTGCTCGACGATGGCATCGATCAGCCCCTGCTTGCTGCCAAAGAAGTGGTACAGCGTCGGCAGCCTGACACCCACCGCGTCACACACGGCCCTCAGCGAGAAGTCCTCACCGGGAGCGGAGGCGACCAGCCCGGCCGCCGCCTCCAACAACCGGGTCCGGGTATCGCCCTGCACTCCATCGATCATCCTGCTACGGTAACTCGTGTAGCACAGATACGTTGCTGCATATCTTTGATACTGGAGGTTGCTGATGAGTGGACACACACTGCGTGACAAGAACGTCCTCATCGCCGGCGGCGGGAAGAATCTCGGCGGTCTGGTCGCCCGAGAGGCGGCCGCGGCGGGAGCGAACGTCGCGATCCACTTCAACTCGGAGTCCAGCCGGGCCGAGTCCGAGCGGACGCTGGCCGCCGTCGAGGCCGCCGGGGCGACCGGCGTCCTGCTGTCCGCCGACCTGACGGACCCGGCGAACGTGGAGAACCTCTTCACGGACGCCGAGGCCGCGATCGGCACCATCGACGTCGCCATCAACACGGTGGGCCAGGTGCTGCGCAAACCGATCGTCGAGACCACCGAGGAGGAGTACGACTCGATGTTCGACGTCAACTCCAAGGCGGCGTACTTCTTCATCAAGGAGGCCGGCAAGCATGTCGCCGACCACGGCAAGGTCATCACCATCGTCACCGCGCTCCTGGCCGCATTCACCGATGGCTACTCGACCTACGCGGGAGGGAAGAGCCCGGTGG
>JBQGNO010000191.1:0-4716 GCA_052087725.1 Janibacter sp.
GCAGCCTCACGCCGCTCTACCCGCAGGACCGCCTGCGTCTGGAGACCGGCTCCGGCGACCTCACCACGCGGATGATCGACCTCGTCGCCCCGGTCGGCAAGGGCCAGCGTGGCCTCATCGTCGCCCCGGCCAAGGCCGGCAAGACGATGGTCATGCAGTCCCTGGCCAATGCGGTGACGACGAACAACCCCGAGTGCCACCTCATGGTCGTCCTCGTCGACGAGCGTCCCGAGGAGGTCACCGACATGCAGCGCACGGTCAAGGGTGAGGTCATCTCCTCGACCTTCGACCGCCCGGCCGAGGACCACACCACGGTCGCCGAGCTGGCCATCGAGCGCGCCAAGCGCCTCGTCGAGATGGGCCACGACGTCGTCCTGCTCCTCGACTCGATCACCAAGATCGGTCGCGCCTACAACCTCGCCGCCCCGGCGAGCGGGCGCATCCTCTCCGGTGGTGTCGACTCCGCGGCGCTGTACCCGCCGAAGAAGTTCTTCGGCGCGGCCCGCAACATCGAGAACGGCGGCTCGCTGACCATCCTTGCCACCGCGCTCGTCGAGACCGGCTCGCGCATGGACGAGGTGATCTTCGAGGAGTTCAAGGGCACCGGCAACATGGAGCTCAAGCTCGACCGTGGCCTGGCCAACCGCCGGATCTTCCCGGCGGTCGACGTCAACGCCTCCGGCACCCGTCGCGAGGAGATCCTCCTCGCCCCGGAGGAGCTGCGGATCATGTGGAAGCTGCGTCGGGTCCTCGCGGCCCTCGACACCCAGCAGGGTGTGGAGCTGCTCCTCGACCGGCTGCGCAAGACGAAGACGAACTACGAGTTCCTCAGCCAGGTCGCGCAGACCAGCTCGATCAAGCTCGGCGACGAGGACGAGTCCGCCTGAGGCGACTGACCCCCTTCGCACGCCAGTGGCCGTCACCCCTCCGGGTGGCGGCCACTGGTCGTTTCACGGTGGTTGAGGTGCGACGAAGGAGCCTCGAAGCCACCGTGCGGAGGCTCAGACCTCGTCCGGGGGAGCCTCGCCGTCGGACGAGTCGACCGGGCGCTCGATCCGCAGCCGCATCTCGGGGAAGGTCGACTCCTCGAAGCCGAAGTGCTCGTACATCGTGCGGACCTCGTCGGCCGCGTTGAGCGAGACGACCTCGACGTCGGTCTCCTCGGCGAACCACGCGAGCAGCGCCTCGAAGGTCGCGTGCGTGAAGCCGAGCTTGCGGTGCCTCGGGAAGGTCGCGACATTGGAGATCAGCCCGCCGACCCCGGAGCGCGTGGGGGAGGGCATGAGGTCGATGACCTGCCCCATCCCGCACGAGACGACCGTGCCGTTCGCCTCGGCGACGACGACGTGGATGCTCGGGTCGGACAGGCGCAGCTGCATCCAGCGCGAGGCCTGACGCTGCCACTCGACGTCGAGGACGTCGTCGGAGGAGGTGCCCATCGACTCGAACATCAGCGAGCGCAGGGCGATGATCGTCGCGATGTCGTCAGGGGTCGCCGGGCGGATGACCGAGCCCTCCACGGGGCCGGGCGCCGGCTCCCTTCCTCGGTCCCGTCCGTGGCGTCGGGGCAGTCTGGGTGCGCGAGGGGACATGTCCCCATCCTGCCGCACGTCCAGGGGCTCCGCCCCCGGATGCCCCCGGGAGCGTCCGGCCGGGAATGGCGCACAGCCAACCGGTGTTTTGTCCACAGTGCCGGCTCTCTGGCACAATCGACCGTCGGTCCGGTTCACGATGCGCGGCACCAAGGCCGCAGCTGTTCGGTCCCGTGAGGGGCGCAGTGTCGACCCGGACACACCTGAGACTCGAGGAGCACCACGTGCAGAAGGACATCCACCCCGCATACGAGACGACCACCGTCACGTGCACCTGCGGCAGCACCTTCACCACCCGCAGCACCAAGCCGGATCACGAGATCAAGGCGGAGGTGTGCAGCCAGTGCCACCCGTTCTACACGGGCAAGCAGAAGATCATGGACACCGGTGGCCGCGTGGCCCGCTTCCAGAAGCGTTACGGCCAGAAGGCCCAGGCCAAGTAGCTTTCACGATGCGCCGGTCAGCCCGTACGGGTTGACCGGCGCATCTGTGTTTCTGCCTCCACGCTCCCCGAGGTACTCCACCCACCGCATCTGCTGAAGAAGGTCCCCGTGCTCGAGTCCGTCGACGCCCTGCTCACCGAGCACGCCGAGCTGGAGGCCGCCCTGGCGGACCCGGCCGTCATCGCGGACCCCGACCGGCTGCGGGACACCAACCGGCGCTACTCGCAGCTGACCCCGATCGTCACCGCCCAGCACGAGCACGCGCAGGCCGAGGGTGACCTCGAGGCCGCGCAGGAGCTCGCGCAGGAGGACCCCACCTTCGCCGAGGAGCTGCCGGCGCTGCAGGAGGCCGCGACCGAGGCCGAGGACCGGCTGCGCCGGCTGCTCATCCCGCGCGACCCCGATGACGACCAGGACGTGATCCTCGAGGTCAAGGCGGGCGAAGGGGGAGCGGAGTCGGCGCTCTTCGCCGGGGACCTGCTGCGCATGTACCTGCGCCACGCGGAGAAGCGCGGCTGGAAGACCCGGATCCTCGACTCCACCGAGTCCGACCTCGGCGGCTACAAGGACGTCCGGGTCGCGGTCACGGCCAAGGGGAGTCCGGAGCCGGGCGATGCGCCGTGGGCCCGCCTGAAGTACGAAGGGGGAGTCCACCGCGTCCAGCGCGTCCCCGTCACCGAGAGCCAGGGGCGGATCCACACCTCCGCCGCGGGCGTGTGGGTCATGCCCGATGTCGGGGACGTCGTCGAGGTCCAGATCGACCCCAATGATCTGAAGATCGACGTCTACCGCTCCTCCGGTCCCGGCGGGCAGTCGGTCAACACCACCGACTCCGCCGTGCGGATCACCCACGTGCCCACGGGCACCGTCGTCTCCTGCCAGAACGAGAAGTCCCAGCTGCAGAACAAGGAGTCGGCGATGCGCGTCCTGCGCGCCCGCCTGCACCAGGTGGCGATGGACGAGGCGGCGGCCGAGGAGGCGCAGGCCCGCGCCTCGCAGGTGCGCACCGTGGACCGCTCGGAACGCATCCGCACCTACAACTTCCCGGAGAACCGGATCAGCGACCACCGCACCGGCTTCAAGGCGCACCACCTCGACTCCGTCCTCGACGGCGACCTCGACGCGGTCGTCGACTCGGCGGTCGAGGCCGACGAGGCGGCCCGGCTGGCGGCGCTCGCCGGGGACGGGGAGTGACCTCCCTTCGCGTGGAGGTCGATCGGGCCGTCGCTGCACTCACCGATGCCGGTGTGCCCTCCCCGCGGATCGACGCCGTGCTGCTCGCCGGTCACGTCCTGCGCGCCGACCGCTCCGAGGTCGAGCGCCGGCTGCTGCTCGGGGGTGAGATCGACGCGGCTGCTGCGGGCCGCCTGACCGATCTCGTCGCCGAGCGGGTCGCCAGGGTGCCGCTGCAGCACCTCACCGGCACCGCTCCCTTCCGCCGTCTCGAGCTGCAGGTCGGGCCTGGAGTCTTCGTGCCCCGGCCGGAGACCGAGGATGCGGTCGACCACGTGCTCACGGCCCTCCACGGCATCGAGGCTCCCGTCGTCGTCGACCTGTGCACCGGCTCGGGGGCGCTCGCGCTCGCCATCGCCGATGAGGCGCCGACCGCCTCGGTCACCGCCGTCGAGGTCAGCGACCTCGCGCTCGCCTGGGCTGGCCGCAACATCGAGACCACCGGCCTGCCCGTGACGCTCGTCGCCGCCGATGCGAGCGATGACCCGGCCGGCGCCCCCGGCCTGGCGGACCTCGTCGGCCGGGTCGACGTCGTCGTGAGCAACCCGCCCTACATCCCCGTGGGGATGGTGCCGCTCGAGCCGGAGGTCGCCGAGCACGACCCGGACGTCGCGCTCTACGGGGGCAGCGAGGACGGGCTCGCCATCCCGCTGGCGGTGGCCGCGAGTGCCGCGGCCCTGCTGCGTCCCGGCGGACTGCTCGTGATGGAGCACGCCGAGAGCCAGGGGGAGTCGCTGCCGCGGGCCCTGGCCGCCAGCGACGACTGGACGGACGTCGCCGACCACGCCGACCTCAGCGGTCGCCCCCGCACCGCCACCGCCCGGCGCGCCTGACGAACCACCCCTTGTGCCCGGACACCCCGGTGGTGTACATGTATGGACATGTCTATACAGGTTGCCCGCGGCAAGCGCGCCCAGATCGTGGAGACCCTGACGCAGCGCATCCACGCGGGTGACTACGCACCGGGTGACCGGCTCGACGGCGAGCAACGGCTGGCCCGGGAGTTCTCGGTCTCCAGAGGGACCGTCCGACAGGCGCTGAGCGAGCTGCAGCAGCGCCGGCTCATCGCCACCGAGACCGGGCGCGGGTCCTTCGTGATCTTCGACGGACACCAGCTCGATCAAGAGCGCGGCTGGGCCCAGGCGCTCGCGGACACAGGGCAGGACGTCTCCGTGGAGATCCTCGGCATCGAGCCGATCTCCCCCGCCGACGTGCCCCTGCTCCCTGAGGACGTCCACCTCGAGCAAGGGATCGCCATCACACGTGTGCGTAGCCTTCACCGTCCCGGTGCCGCTCCTCAGCGGATCTCCTTCGAGTGCGCGACCGTGCCCGGCGACGGCGTTCTCGCCCGGCTCCCGGCAACGGGACTCGTCGAGGACTCCTTGTCACGCACCCTCCGCGCCGCCGGCTACCTGCCGACGCACGGCACCCAGAGCGCCGACGTGCAC
>JBQGNO010000191.1:4726-5340 GCA_052087725.1 Janibacter sp.
TCGACGAGCGTCAGGCACGCCTCCTCGGTGTGGAGTCCGGCGCTGGATACCTACGGACATCGCGCACCTCCTTCGAGGACGGTGGACGCTTCGTCGAGCACGTCGTCTCCCTGCTCGACCCCGACCACTTCACCCTGTCGCTGAGCTTCGGGGAGGAGCGGTGACCGTGACGGTGGACGAGTCCGACCCCCGGCTCGATCGGGCCCTCGGCTCGCTCGTCGGGCTGGCCCTCGGTGACGCCCTGGGAATGCCCACGCAGTCCTTCTCCCGCGAGGAGATCCGGGAGCGGTACGGCCGCATCGAGGGACTCGTCGACGCCGCGCCGGACCAGCCGATCGCGCCGGGCATGCAGGCCGGAGCAGTCACCGACGACACCGACCAGGCGCTCATCGTCGCCGACCTGGTCATCGCGGGCGAGGGCACCGTGGACGCGCACGCCTTCGCCGAGGCGCTCAGCGGGTGGGAGCGGGTGATGCGCGAGCGCGGGTCGCTCGACCTCCTCGGGCCCTCGACCAACGCGGCGCTCCAGCGACTCCAGGCGGGCACACCGGTCGAGGAGACCGGGCGATCCGGGTCGACCAATGGTGCCGCGATGCGGATCGGCCCCGTCGGCA
>JBQGNO010000192.1:0-5277 GCA_052087725.1 Janibacter sp.
ACACCGGCGCGGTGATCATCCACCGCGGCGAGATCCTCGGCATCGCGCCCAAGGCCCACCTGGCCAACTACCGCGAGTTCTACGAGAAGCGACACTTCGCCGCCGGCGCCGGCATCGTCGACGAGTGGTTCCGGCCGACCTTCGCCCGGGGTGCAGCGGCCGAGGTGCTCGACGGTGTCCCCTTCGGCACCGATGTGCTCGTCCACGTCGACGACGTGCCGGGCCTCGTCATCCACGCCGAGGTCTGCGAGGACCTGTGGGTCCCCGTCCCACCGAGCCACGAGGCGGCCCTCGCCGGCGCCACCGTCCTGCTCAACCTCTCCGCCTCCCCCATCACCGTCGCCCGCGCCGAGGACCGCCACCTGATGGCCCGCTCGGCCTCCATGCGCTGCAACGCCGCCTACCTCTACGCCGCGGCGAGCGAAGGGGAGTCCAGCACCGACCTGTCGTGGGACGGGCAGACCATGGTCTACGAAGGGGGTGACCTCCTCGGCGAGTCCGAGCGCTTCCCCGACGGCCCCCGCGAGACGCTCGTCGACGTCGACGTGGACCGGTTGCGGCAGGAGCGGATGCGACAGGGGAGCTTCGACGACAACGCCGTCGCCCTGGCAGATGGACGCGGCACCGGGACTGCGGGACGTGAGTACCGCGAGGTGCACGTCGAGCTCGCCCCGCCGACCGGCAACCTCGGGCTGCTGCGTTCGCTCGACCGCTTCCCCTTCGTCCCCGACGACGAGGCGCGCCTCGCCCAGGACTGCTACGAGGCCTACACCATCCAGGTCAGCGCGATGGCCCAGCGATTGCGGGCCATCGGTGGCCCTGGCTGGCAGCCCAAGATCGTCCTCGGGGTCAGCGGTGGCCTCGACTCCACGCATGCCCTGCTCGTGGCCGCCAAGGCGATGGACGGGCTGGGGCGCCCTCGCACGGACATCATCGGCATCACCATGCCCGGCTTCGCCACGAGCGACCACACGAAGACCAATGCGGTCGTGCTCATGGAGTCGCTCGGCATCACCTGGGAGGAGCTCGACATCCGTCCCGCGGCCACCCAGATGCTGCGGGAGATGGGCCACGCCTTCGGCCTCGACCCCGGCGCCGATCATGACGCCGAGGTCTACGACGTGACCTTCGAGAACGTCCAGGCCGGTCTGCGCACCGACTACCTCTTCCGCATCGCCAACCAGCGCGGGGGCATCGTCCTCGGGACCGGTGACCTGTCGGAGCTGGCCCTTGGCTGGTGCACCTACGGCGTCGGTGATCAGATGAGCCACTACGGCGTCAACGCAGGCGTGCCCAAGACCCTCATGCAGCACCTCGTGCACTGGGTCGCGGGCTCCGGTCAGCTGCCGGAGGTCTCCGAGACACTCCGATCGGTGCTCGAGACCGAGATCTCCCCCGAGCTCGTCCCGACCAAGGACGAGGCCCGGCCGCAGTCGACCCAGGACACCATCGGTCCGTATGCGGTGCAGGACTTCACGCTGCACCACGTCCTGCGCCATGGGTACCGGCCGAGCAAGATCGCCTTCCTCACGGAGCAGGCGTGGTCCGATGCGACGAAGGGGTCCTGGCCCACCTCCGTGGCGCCCGAGGACCGGGGCGCCTACGACCTCGCCGAGATCCGCCGCTGGCTCGTCGTCTTCGTGGAGCGCTTCTTCGCCAACCAGTTCAAGCGGTCGGCGCTGCCGAACGGCCCGAAGGTCCTGCCCAGCGGCACGATGTCGCCGCGGGGCGACTGGCGCATGCCCAGCGATGTCGGCGCTGCCCGGTGGCTGGCCGACATCGAGGACAACGTCCCCAGGGCGTGAGGCCCCGGGGCTACTTGATCCCGATGGTGTCCTTGCCCGCGGGCGAGTCGCCCTCCTCGAAGGAGTAGCTACCCAGCCCCATCTTCGACATGACGACGCCGACGACGACGGTGGCGACGACGAGGACGAGCGCGACGATCCCCAAGGTCATGCTCAGCGCGAGGACGGCCCACGTGCCGACGATGCCGGCGATGATCCCGAGGGTCATCACGGTCCACCACGCGGGGTTCTGCGCGTGCCCGAGCTCCTCCACGGAGTGCGGGCCCGTCGGGGGGTGGGGAAGGCGGGGGTGCTTGCTCATGGCGCACATCATCCCACGGCCCGCCGGGGGGCGGGCAGCACCCTGTGCCGTGGACGGCAGCGCCGGTCGCGGCTACCGTGAGCCGAGTCACTACATCTGACGAAAGGCGACCCCGATGAGCGTGGTCACCCGGTCCCGGAGGGCGTCGCAGCACGCCCCCGACACGATCGCGACCCACCCGCCGAGCCGCGGCATGGGATGGTCCGAGCACACCTTCCCCCACCCTCCGGGGCGCCGTCCCTTCCTCGGCGATGCCTTCGCGAAGGGAGCCAACCCGCTGACGCCGGTGCAGAACATGCTCCGCATGGGGCAAGGACTCGGCCCGGTCTTCGAGATGATGGCCATGGGGCGCAAGTTCGTCTTCGTCGCCGGCGTCGACCTCGCTGCTGAGCTGTGCGACGACACACGCTTCACCAAGGCGCTGGCCCCCGGCGTGCACGACCTGCGGATGTTCGTCGAAGACGGCCTCTTCACCTCCTACACCGACGAGCCCAACTGGCGCCTGGCGCACGACCTGCTCGTGCCGGCCTTCGCCAAGCCCGCGATGCGGCGCTACCACGACGTCATGGTCGAGGCGACGGACGAGCTCATCGGCGTCTGGGACGAGGCCGCGAGCGGCGGACGCACCGTCGACGTCTCCCCGTGGCTGACGAAGCTCACCCTCGAGACGATCGGCCGGTCGGCCTTCAGCCACACCTTCGGCAGCTTCGAGACCGAGGAGGTCGACCCCTTCGTGACGACCTTCGTCGCGTCGATGTCGCACGCGGCGGCCCGCTCCAACATCGCCGGGCTCCCCGTCGTCGGCCGGCACCTCGTCCGGCGCCGGGACCGCAGAGCCCTCGATCGGCACCAGTACATCGACGACCTCCTCCGGTCGATCGTCGCCGAGCGCGAGGCGAAGGGGGATGAGTCCGACGATCTGCTCAGCCGGATGATGCACGAGCCCGTCGACGACTCCGGCACCCTCCTGGAGGCGCAGAACGTGCGCCACCAGATCCTCACCATGCTCGTCGCCGGCCACGAGACGACCTCGGGCGCACTGTCCTTCGCGCTCTACCACCTGACCCGGGAGCCACAGGTCCTCGCCCGGGTGCGCACCGAGCTCGATGAGGTGCTCGGGCGCGACCCGCTCGTGAGCCCGACCTTCGAGCAGGTCCCCAAGCTGCGTTACCTGCGCCGGGTCGTCGACGAGACCCTGCGGCTGTGGCCGACGGCCCCCGGCTTCGCGCGCACGCCCCGCGAGACGACGACGATCGGCGCCGACGGCTCCGCAGGCGTCCCCGGCGGGCTGCGGATGACGCCGGAGGACTCCGCGCTCGTCTTCATCCCGCTGCTGCACCGCGACCCCGACGTGTGGCCGGACCCGGAGCGCTTCGACCCGGACCGCTTCCTGCCCGAGCACATCCGGGCCCGACCGGCCCACGCCTACTCACCCTTCGGCTCCGGCGAGCGCGCCTGCATCGGAAGGCAGTTCGCGCTCCACGAGGCCGTCATCGTCCTGGCGAAGCTGCTGCACCGCTTCGACCTCACCCCGGAGCCGGGCTACGAGCTGACGGTCACCGAGCGCCTGACCCTCATGCCGGTCGGCTTCCGGGTGGGCCTGACCCGCCGGTGACCGGATTTCCGATGGCTCAGCCGAGGGTGCCGCTGATCTCGTTCGGCACCACCGGGAGCGTCCCGCTGCTCACGACCTCGCCCGAGTGCAGGTCGACCATGTGGAGGGTCTTGGACTTCGGCTCGGTGACATAGGCCGTGCCGTCCTGCACGTGGACGGTCGGTCGCGGCTCCTGCCACTCCACCGGCTCGGTCCACTCGTCGATGACGTCGATCGAGTCGGCGACCTCACCCTTGTCCGGGTCGATGATGTGCAGCTTGCCGTCCGTCCCGAGGACCACGCACTCGCCGTCAGCGCCGCGCGCGAGGGAGCGGAAGGAGTAGCTCGACGGGAGGTCGACGAGCTCCATCGTCCCGTCGCGCGTGTCGGTGATGCTCACTCGCTCCGGTCGCTCGAGCTCTGCCTCCGGGTCGGTCTTGTAGTCGCCGAGGACGAAAGGAGAGCCCTCGCTGCCCGCCTGGTTGCCGATGCGTCCGTAGTCGTCCGGGGAGTCGACCTTGGTGATCTCCTCGCCCTCGACGAGGAGCAGCCCGTCCTCGCAGCCGAAGACGAGGGCACCGCCCTTCGCCGCCGCCTCGCCGTGGACGCCGGGGCACTCGTCGGACGAGGCGAGGGTCTTTCCCTTCGCGTCGCGTATGACGATGCCGGTGCGCTCCTCCTCATCGCCGACCGTGGTGACGACCGACCCGTCCTTGCGCTCGACGGCGACCCCGTGGTGCGGGGTCTTCTCCTTCGAGACCTGGGCCCTCGGCAGCTTCGTCGCCCCGTCGCGCATCGCGTCGGTGTCGAAGGAGCGGACCGTGCCGTCGCCGTCCCCGTAGAGCACGGTCCGACCGTCGTGGGCGACGACGTGGCCGGGATGGCTGGCCGGGTAGCTCAGGTCGGTCAACGCCGGGCGGGTCGCGTGGTGGTGGTCGTGGTCGCCGTGGGGAAGGGAGTAGCCGCCGAGGTCGAGCAGGCGGAAGGCGTCACCCTCGGCGACGAAGAGGTGGCGCTCGTCGCCGACCGGGCTGAGCCGGGTGAAGCCGTCGAGGGGGAACTTCCCGAGCAGGGTGAGCTTCACGGCGTCGAGGACGAGGACACCGCCATCATGGGTGATGGCCAGTCGCGGCGTGCGAGAGCCCTCCTCGGTCGTCTTGCCGTCAGCGGCACCGACCTTGGTGGCGACGTGGTCGGCCTTCGGGATCGCCGAGACCGCCTCGTCGGAGGTGGATCCGGCGGAGCCGTCCTGGGCACCGCACCCGCTGGCGAGGGTGAGGGCGAGGATCGCGGTCGCCGCGGCGCCCGGACGACGACGGGGGGGGGCGCGGGGCGGGGTGCGCGGGGTCAACAAACTCATAGGTGAGAATGATTATCGTTTTCTGTTCTGCCGTCAACCCCGGCTCACTCCAGGTCGCGCCGGACCACCTTGCCGTTGGCCGTGCGCGGGAGGGCATCGACGAGCCGGACCTCCCGCGGGCGCTTGTACGGGGCGAGCGCCGCGGCGGCGACCACCGCCCCCCGCGGGGCGGCGCGGTCGCGCGGCGGCGCGGCGGGGAGGGCCAGGGGGGCGATCT
>JBQGNO010000193.1:0-5265 GCA_052087725.1 Janibacter sp.
TCCCGCTCGCCCTCCGGCCCCGCGACGGGAGCCGACAGCGCGGCGAGCGCGGCGTCGATGATCGCGGCTCCCTCGGGGTCGAGGTCCACCCGGTATCGGGTGAGACCACAGGGACCCGCACCCTTCGTCAGGGAGCGGGAGGCCTTGAGTCGCTCGTCATCCTCGTCCTGGTCCTTCTCCGGGCGGAGCATCCGCGCGGTCATCGTGATCGCCGCCGCGAGCTTCTTCTCGTCCATGCCGGGCACCCGCTCCCGGACCCGGCCGTCCGGACCGGACTCGCTGACGTCATCGCGGGCACCGGAGAGCAGCTCGCCGAGGTCCGCCTCGAGCAGTGCGGGGTCGGCGACGCGACGCACCGACTCGTGGAAGCGGACCAGCTGATCAGCCTTGCCCAACGGCAGGTCGCCCTCGGCGAGGGCCTCCGTCACGCCGGACAGCTCGCCGTGCCCGGCATCCGGGTCACTCAAGCCGCCGGGACGGACATCGGCCTCCGCCACCCGCACCACCGAGGCCACGTGGCGCACGGTGGGACGAGGGGCGCGGCGCCCTTCGCTCACTCCGACCCAGTCACGGACCGACCAGGACTCCTGCGTCGGCAGCCCCCGCGTGATGCCCTCGCGCACGAGCGCCACCTCGGCCGCCTCAAGCAGCTGGCGGGCCTGCCCGACCACCGCCAGGGCCTCGCTGACGTCGCCGTCCGGAGCCTGCCAGACCGTCTCGGTATCGGTGGTCGCCAGTGCACGCAGCGAGTCCCGTAGTCCCAGCAGGACCCCCGGATCGCCGTATCGCACTGTCGCCGCTGACATGCTTCGATCATATGTTCGAACGCCGACAACCCGTCGGACCGACACGCACTGGGGACGCAGCGGAGACTCCCAGGGGGCTTGTGGACAGGCCCACTTCGGTCATGGGCGCTTCCGGTCCGGGGAGAGGTCACCCGGAGCCTGGACCGCGGCGTCCACGAAGGCGATCTTCCGCTGGTTGTGGTCATCGGTCCACCACGAGTCCTGTGCCATGTACCCGTGCCCAAGCTCGGCCTCGCTGCGGGAGGGAAGGATCAGCTCGTGGGCGACGCCCAGCTGTGTGAGGCGCAGTCCAGGATCATCGCCCGCACCGCCGTGGCCTCGATCGACGCAGTGATGCCCACCTGCTCCGCATGAGCGGGGTTGGTCAGGAGGGTGGCGCACTGCCCGACGATGTGCCCGCCGGCGCTCCCTCCGAGGTGGCTGTTGGGAAGGGTGTCGCCGCGCCCGGCCACCGACTGCGCGCAGTGCCCCGGAGACGGTCGACTGCTTCCCGCTCATCGGTCCACGGTCACACGGCCCTTCGAGGCTCCTTCGTCGCACCTCAGGGACCACTCGGCCGGGCGCGGCCTTCGCACCGGGTCACCGGGCAACCATCGCCGGGCGCGTTCACGTCGCGGCGCACCCCATGGGCGAGTAGCGTTCCCCCGCAGCACGGACAGCGACATCACCGGGAGGCACGGAGAGCATGGTCATAGCGGAGAGCACCTTGCGGTTGGATGCCAGCTGGGTCGACTACCTGCTCATCGGGATCTATTTCGCCTTCGTCCTCGGCATCGGGCTGATGGCACGCCGGCAGGTCTCGACGAGCCTCGACTTCTTCCTGTCCGGCCGATCCCTCCCCGCGTGGGTGACCGGGCTCGCCTTCGTCTCGGCGAACCTCGGCGCGGTCGAGATCATGGGCATGTCCGCGTCCGGCGCGGAGCTCGGCATGCCGACCTTCCACTACTACTGGATCGGCGCGATCCCGGCGATGCTCTTCCTCGCCGTGGTGATGATGCCCTTCTACTACGGCTCGAAGGTGCGCTCGGTCCCGGAGTTCATGCTCCGTCGTTTCGGACCCGCCGCACACCTGGTCAACTCGATCAGCTTCGCGGTCGCCCAGGTGCTCATCGCCGGCGTCAACCTCTACCTCCTGGCCACGGTCATCAACTCGGTCCTGGGCTGGCCGATCCTCGTCTCCACCGTGGTCGCCGCGGCGGTCGTCCTCTCCTACATCACCCTCGGTGGGCTGTCGGCCGCGATCTACAACGAGGTGCTGCAGTTCTTCGTCATCGTCGCCGCACTGACGCCGCTCACCGTCCTCGCGATGAACAAGGTCGGCGGGTGGGACGGCCTGACCGACAAGATGACGGCGGCCGGCACCGAGGGTCAGATGCAGTCCTGGCCGGGCACCTCACTGACCCAGTTCGGCTCGGAGATCTGGTCGGTCATCGGCATCGTCCTGGGGCTCGGCTTCGTGCTGTCCTTCGGCTACTGGACGACCAACTTCGTCGAGGTCCAGCGCGCGATGGCGAGCAAGGACATGAATGCCGCCCGCCGCGCGCCGATCATCGGGTCCTTCCCGAAGATGTTCATCCCCTTCATCATCATCGTCCCGGGCATGATCGCTGCGGTGATCGTGCCGGAGCTGACCGCCTTCAAGGAGAAGGGCGGTACCGGGGGCGATGTCACGTACAACGATGCCCTGCTGCTGCTCATGCGCGATCTGCTGCCCAACGGGCTGCTCGGTGTCGCGATCGCCGGACTCATGGCGGCCTTCATGGCCGGCATGGCGGCCAACATCTCCGCCTTCAACACCGTGGTCAGCTACGACATCTGGCAGACCTACGTACAGAAGGACAAGCCCGACCACTACTACACGGCCTTCGGTCGCTGGGCCACCGTCGTGGCGACGGTCATCGCGATCGGCACATCGCTCTTCGCCGGTCAGTACAGCAACATCATGAACTACCTGCAGACGCTCTTCGGGTTCTTCAACGCCCCGCTGTTCGCGACCTTCATCCTCGGCATGTTCTGGAAGCGCATGACCGCCACCGCAGGCTGGACCGGCCTCGTCGCCGGAACGCTCTCAGCGGTCGGAGTGGCCATGCTGTCCCAGGATGCGCTCGGCGCGGCCAGCATCGGGGTACTCGACCTCAGCGGTCAGGGCGCATCCTTCGTCGCCGCCGGCACGGCCTTCGCCGTGGACATCATCGTCAGCGTCGTCGTCACCCAGTTCACCCGACCCAAGGACCCGACGAAGCTGCGCGGTCTCGTCTACTCGCTGACGCCCAAGGCCGACCTCGCCGGTACGCCGGTGGCCCACGCGTGGGAGTCTCCGGTCAAGCTGGCCGGGCTGTCCCTGGTCGTCGTCATCATCCTCAACGTGATCTTCCGATGAGGAAGGGAGGGACCCCCATGAGCACCGACCGGACCCCGAGCGAGGGCGAGAGCCCGCGACGGCACACCGCGGGAATCTTCGATGTCCGCAACATCATCGGCGCCCTGCTGGCGATCTACGGAATCATCCTGCTGCTCGTCCACGCCTTCGGCAGCGACACCACTGCCACCGGCGGGCCGACGCACGACCAGGCGAACCTGTGGACCGGTGTGGCACTCCTCGCCTCCGGCCTGATCTTCTTCGCCTGGACGAAGGTGCGTCCGACCGTCGTGGACGAGGACGAGCAGGAGCGCCTGAAGGACGAGAAGCGCGAGCTGGGCACGCCCGGGTCTCCCTCCGACTGACCGTGCCCGACTACCTCACCGCGACCCTGGAGAAGGCTCGCCTCGATGACGCGAGCCCGACCGAGCTGAGCGCCCTACGGCGCCGGCTGGAGCAGCTGGCCGACCCCTCGGCGGGGCTCCTCCCCGGTGACGATCTCGAGCCCCTCGACGACCTGCCCCGGCTCGAGGATCTGCCGGAGCCGGACCCCGCCCGCGTCCGTGCCGTCCTCGACCGTGTCGCCGTCCTCAAGGTCAACGGTGGGCTCGGGACGAGCATGGGCCTCTCCGGGCCGAAGTCCCTGCTGGAGGTCAAGCACGGCCACAGCTTCCTCGACATCCTGGCCGGGCAGGTGCTCGCCGTACGGCACGAGCACGGGGTCCGACTGCCGCTGCTGCTGATGAACTCGGCGGCCACCCGCGGACCCTCGCTCGACGCCCTTCGTCGGCACCCGGAGCTGGCCGAGCAGGAGCTCGCGCTGGACTTCCTCCAGGGACGCGAGCCGAAGCTGCGGGCCGAGGACTGGCACCCGGTCGAGTGGCCTGCCGACCCACGGCTGGAGTGGTGCCCTCCCGGCCACGGCGACATCTACGCGGCGCTGGCCGCGACCGGGACGCTGACCGCGCTCATCGATGCAGGCATCCGCTGGGTCTTCGTCTCCAATGCCGACAACCTCGGTGCGGTCGTCGACCCGCGGATCGCGACGTGGATGGCCACGGAGGGTGCCCCCTTCGTCATGGAGGCGGTGCGCGGGACCGCGGCCGACCGCAAGGGTGGCCACCTCGCCCGGCACGAGGGCCGGACGGTGCTGCGGGAGACCGCCCAGGCGCCGGACGGGGATCCGTCCTTCACCGACTTCGCCCGGTGGCGGTACTACAACTCCAACACGCTGTGGATCGATCTCGAGGCCCTGCGGGACCTGCAGGCGGCGGAGCCCGGTGCGCCCGACCTGCCCCTGATCGTCAACCGCAAGACGGTCGACCCGACGGACTCCTCGTCACCCGCCGTGCTCCAGCTCGAGGCCGCGATGGGCGCGGCGATCGGGGCGATGGAGGGGGCCCGGGCCGTCGAGGTGCCGCGGACGCGCTTCGCGCCGGTGAAGACCACCGATGACCTGCTCGTCGTGCGCTCGGACGCCTACGAGCTCGGTGCCGATGGTCGCCTGCTGCCGACCTTCACCGGGCCCGGGCCGGTCGTGACCCTGGACCGGGACCACTACCGGCACCTGGCCGACTTCGAGCGACACTTCGCGAAGGGGGTGCCCTCCCTCCGCGACTGCGTGAGCCTCGAGGTGTCGGGGCCGGTGGACTTCGGTCGGGATGTCGTTGTCGAGGGTGCGGTGCAGCTGTCCGGGCCGAGCTCGGTCCCCGGCGGGGAGCGGTTGACGTGAGCGCCGAGGTGTCGTCGGCGCGGGCGGAGGCCGCCTTCGCGGAGGCCTTCGACGGGGCCCGCTCCGAGGGGTGCTGGTGGGCGCCGGGACGGGTCAATCTCATCGGTGAGCACACTGACTACCAGGACGGCTTCGTCCTGCCGCTCGCCCTCGACCGCGGGGTGATCGCCGCGGTGCGGACCCGCTCCGACGACCTGCTGCGGGTGCACTCGACACGCGAAGGGGCCACTCGCACAGTGCGGCTCGCAGAGGTGACCCCGGGCGCCGTCCACGGGTGGCTCGGCTATCTCGCCGGCGTGGGGTGGGCCCTGGCCCAGGACGGGCACGAGGTCCCCGGTCTGGATGTGGCGATCGAGAGCACGGTGCCC
>JBQGNO010000194.1:0-5150 GCA_052087725.1 Janibacter sp.
CGCATGGTCGCCACCGTCCGCGGGCCGGGCCGCTCCCGGCACCGCATCCGAGGCCCGTGGGTGACGCCGGGGAGCGACCACACGGGCAAGATCGACCTGCGTCACCTGGCGCCGGGGCGGTTGCACGACCTCGAGGTCACCTTCGAGGACGAGCAGGGCCGTGCCGGGGAGAGCCATGACCTGACCTTCACCACGGCCTCGCGCCGGCCGGCTCCCCAGTCCTTCGTGTGGACGGGGGACACCGCCGGCCAGGGGTGGGGGATCAACCCGGACATCGGCGGCTACATCGGGTACACGGCGATGCACGACACCCGCCCCGACTTCTTTGTCCACTGCGGCGACACGATCTACGCCGACGGGCCCATCGAGGAGAAGGTCACCGAGGAGGACGGTCAGGTCTGGCGCAACCTCGTCATCCCCGAGGTCACCGAGGTCGCCCAGACCCTCGCGCAGTACCGGGGACGCCATCGGTACAACCACCTCGACGACAACCTCAAGGCGATGTACGCGGAGGTGCCCGTGGTTGCCCAGTGGGATGACCACGAGACGACGAACAACTGGTACCCGGGCGAGATCCTCGACGACGAGCGCTACGACGTCGAGCGACGGGTCGATGTCCTCGCCGCCCGGGCCAAGCAGGCATGGTGGGAGTGGCAGCCCATCAGCAGCGGCCACGACCGTGCAGAGGGGCGCATCTACCGCAAGGTCGAGCGTGGCCGGCACCTCGACGTCTTCTGCCTCGACATGCGCAGCTTCAAGGATCCCAACACCGCGGGGAAGGAGCCGGAGCGCACCTCACTCATCGGTGACGAGCAGGTGCGGTGGCTCGCCCGGGAGCTGAAGCGCTCGCGGGCCACGTGGAAGGTCATCTCGGCCGACCTGCCCCTGGGCATCATCGTCCCCGACGGCGACATGCAGGAGTCCCTGGCCAATGCCGATGACGGTGCGCCGCTGGGCAAGGAGATCGAGCTCGCCTGGCTGCTGCGCGAGATCAAGGACGTGCCCGGGGTCGTGTGGATCACCGCCGACGTGCACTACGCCGCGGCCCACCACTACAGCCCCGAGCGGGCCGCGTTCACCGACTTCGCCCCCTTCTGGGAGTTCGTCGCCGGGCCGATCAACGCCGGGACCTTCGGGCCCAACGAGATGGACGCCACCTTCGGCCCGCGGGTCGACTTCGTCAGGGTCGCCGACTACCCGGGCCAGTCACCGCGCGGGGGCAACCAGTTCTTCGGCCACGCGGACATCGCCGCGGACGGCACCCTCACGGTCACCCTGCGGGACGTGCAGGGGCGCGTCCTCTACTCCCGCGAGCTCACGCCCGAGCGCTGATCGAGGTCGATGGCCTCACGCCCGTCCCCCCGGACGAAGGCGAAGTACGCGAGGGTGAGGACGACCAGGGCACCCGCCCCGACGAGGAAGGCATCGCGTCCGGCCTCGGTCGTCGCCAGCAGGACGATGACGAAGACCATGAAGGCGATGGCGATGGCATTGAGCACGGGGAAGAGGGGCATCCGGTAGACCGTCGCGGGGGCGCCCTCGCGGGCGATCCTCGTGCGCATGCGCCAGTGGGCGAGCAGGATCATCAGCCAGGTGAAGACCGTCGCGAAGGAGGCGATCGCGGCGACGAAGAAGAAGAGCCGCTCCTCGATGGTGAGGAAGAGAGCGATGCCGACCGCACCGGTGGCGAACATGCACATCACCGGGATCAGCGGGATGTTGCTCCGCCGGGACAGCCGCAGGAAGGACCGCGGCGCGTGGCCCTGCTCGGCGAGCCCGTACATCGTGCGCGAGCAGGCGTAGAAGATCGCATTCATCGCCGACAGCGCAGCGGTGAGGACGACGAAGTTCATCACGTGCTGCGCGGCCGGGATCTGCAGCGCGGAGAAGACCTCGACGAAGGGAGAGGTCTCACCGGTGACCTCGGTCCACGGGATGATCGACATGATCACTGCCAGCGCTGCGACGTAGAAGAGCAGGATGCGGAAGGGGACCGTGTTGACCGCGCGGGCGATGGAGCGGTCCGGGTCGTCCGCCTCGCCGGCGGTCATGCCGAGCGTCTCGATCCCGCCGAAGGAGAAGACGACGACGCTCAGGCTCATGATGATGCCCCAGAGGCCGAAGGGGGCGAACCCGTCGTGCTGCCACAGGTGGGCGAAGTCCGGGGTCGTGCCCCCGACCTCGCGGCCCCAGAAGATCAGGGCGAGACCACCGATGACCAGGGCGATGATCGCGAGCACCTTGATCAGGGAGAACCAGAACTCCATCTCGCCGAAGACCTTGACGGCCATGAGGTTGAGCGCCCCGATGAAGGCGATCGAGGCCACCATCCACGCCCATCCGGGGACGTCGGGGAACCACAGCCCCATGTACGTCGCGACCGCGGTCATGTCGGCGATGGCGACGACGGCGAGCTCGAGCCAGAAGACCCACCCGGCGAGGTATCCGGCGAAGGGGCCGAGGAAGGAGCCGGAGTACTGGGCGAAGGACCCGGCCACCGGGTGCCGGACCGCCATCTCCCCGAGGGCCCGCATGACGATGAAGACCATGAATCCGGCGACGAGGTAGGCCAGCAGCACGGCCGGCCCCGCGGCCTGGATCGTCTCCGAGGAGCCGAAGAAGAGCCCGGTACCGATGGCCGTCCCGAGGGCGATGAACTGCACGTGGCGGGGGTTGAGGCCGCGTGAGAGCTCGCTGGATGGGGCGCTGGGTGTGGAGGTGGACACGGGCGCCGACTGTACGTCGTCCGCCCGCAGGCCGCTCGTCGGGCCGGGCGGGGGACTATTCGATGGTCAGGAGGTGTTCCCTGATGAGACCCTGAGGAGAACATGAGCGAACCACTGCACCGCAAGACCAGCACCGACCACGAGCCCGACGACGCGATCTCGAGCGATCCGACCATCGACCGGATCCTCTCGCGGCGCGCTCCGGCGCTGGACGGGGCCGATGGTGGCGTCGCCGACTCCTTCGACGGTGACCAGCTCGATCGCGAGGAGCGCTCCGCCCTTCGCCGGGTCCGGGGACTGTCCACCGAGCTCGAGGACATCTCCGAGGTCGAGTACCGCCAGCTGCTGCTGGAGCGGGTCGTCCTCGCCGCGGTGTGGACCGAGGGGAGCGCCCAGGAGGCGGAGAACTCCCTGCGGGAGCTGGCGGCGCTCGCCGAGACCGCTGGCTCCGACGTGCTCGAGGGTGTCCTGCAGCGCCGGCAGAACCCCGACCCGAGCACCTACCTCGGCTCGGGCAAGGCCGCCGAGCTGCGCGAGATCGTCATCGCGGAGGGCGCCGACACCGTCATCTGCGATGCCGAGCTCAGCCCCAGCCAACGACGCGCCCTCGAGGACGTCGTCAAGGTCAAGGTCATCGATCGCACCGCGCTGATCCTCGACATCTTCGCCCAGCACGCGAAGTCCCGTGAGGGCAAGGCCCAGGTCGAGCTCGCCCAGCTGCAGTACCTCATCCCGCGCCTGCGCGGGTGGGGTGACTCGATGTCCCGGCAGGCCGGTGGTCAGGCCGCCGGCGGCCAGGGGATGGGTTCGCGCGGACCCGGTGAGACCAAGATCGAGCTCGACCGCCGCCGCATCCACTCCCGGATCGCCAAGCTCAAGCGTGAGCTGTCGGGGATGAAGACCCACCGCGACACCCGCCGCTCGGCCCGCATCAGCCACGGCGTGCCCGCGGTCGCCATCGCCGGCTACACCAATGCCGGCAAGTCCACCCTGCTCAACCGCCTCACCCACGCCGGGGTGCTCGTCGACAACCAGCTCTTCGCCACCCTCGACACGACCGTGCGCCGGGCCGAGACCGAGGACGGCCGCGAGTACACGCTCACCGACACCGTCGGCTTCGTCCGGGCATTGCCGCACCAGCTCGTCGAGGCCTTCCGCTCCACGCTCGAGGAGGTGGCCGACGCCGACCTGCTCCTGCACGTCGTCGACGGCTCGCACCCCGACCCCGAGGGGCAGATCTCCGCGGTGCGGGCCGTGCTCGCCGATGTCGACGCGACCGACGTCAAGGAGGTCGTCGTCATCAACAAGGCCGACGCGGCCGACCCCGAGGTCGTCGACCGGGTCCTGCGCCACGAGAAGTACTCGATCGCCGTCTCGGCCCGCACGGGCCAGGGCGTCGATGATCTGCTCGCGCTCGTCGCCGACGAGCTGCCCAAGCCGGACATCGACGTCGAGGTCCTCGTGCCGTACTCGCGCGGTGACCTCGTGAGCCGCCTCCACGACGAGGCGAGCGTCCTCGCCGAGGACCACGTCGCCGAGGGCACCCGGCTGCACGCCAAGGTGCACGGCGACCTCGCGGCCGAGCTGGCCCCCTTCGTCACGACGACGGCCTGACTCAGGCGGTCGCCAGCCGCACCGCCAGCGCGATCATCGTCACCCCGATGACCCCGTCGAGGACCCGCCACGTGCGGGGGCGGGCGAGCGGGGTGGCCAGGGCCCGCGCCCCGAGGCCCAGCCCGGTGAACCACACGAGGCTGCCGACCATCGCGCCGACCGCGAAGGTCCACCGCTGCGGTCCGAAGCCATTCGCGATCGAGCCGAGCATGAGCACGGTGTCGAGGTAGACGTGCGGGTTGAGCAGCGTGATGGCCAGGGTGGTCAGCACCACGGAGCCGCGTGAGGCGGGTGCCGTCGCCGTCAGGCCCTGCGGACGCGCCGCCCGTCGCAGGGCGAGCAGCCCGTAGGTCACGAGGTAGGCGGCCCCGGCCCAGGTGACGACCTGTACGAGGGTCGGGTGGCTGCTGACGATCGCGCCGACGCCGGCCGTCCCCAGGCCGATGAGGGCGGCATCGGCGGTGATGCAGATGAGCACCACGGGGAGCAGGTGCTCACGGCGGATGCCCTGCCGCAGGACGAAGGCATTCTGCGCACCGATGGCGATGATCAGGGTGAGGCCGGTGAGCATCCCGGCGAGGGCGGTGAGGAGCACGTGACGACGCTAGGCCGGCGGACGACGCAAGCCCAGCGAATGATTCTTCAGGATCATTAGCATTGCTTCATGCACCTCGATCAGCTCAGGGCCCTGCTCGCCGTCGTCGACCACGGCACCTTCGAGGCGGCGGCCCGATCCCTCCACGTCACGCCGTCGGCGGTGAGCCAGCGGATCAAGGGCCTCGAGCGGGACACCGGCCGGGTGCTCGTCGA
>JBQGNO010000195.1:0-5137 GCA_052087725.1 Janibacter sp.
ACGACCGAGCAGGCGCGCGCCTAGCAGGCCCAGCACGTCCGGGCCGGTCGCGATACCCACGCGAGCGCACTCGCCGAGGTAGTCCGCTCCGTGGGCGACGGCGTGCAACCAGCCGAGCCGCTCGTCGTAACCGCGGGTGTCCGCCTCGACGGGGTACCACCGCGCGACGGCCCCGAAGGCACCACGATCGCGATCCCCGGCGGCGATCAGCCAGGTCAGGATCAGCGGCGCAAAGGTGCGTGCCTGGACATCGGCGGACTCCAGATGCGCCAGCGCGGCCGCACGGATACGCGGCCACTCGTCGGCGAATCGGCCACCCTCGATGCCCTCCGCCAGCTCGGCGTAGGCCCACCCATCGCGCACCGCGGGATCGTCTGAGGCAAGGCCATCCAAGAGCACGTGCAGATCGTGGGACATGACAGTGACCCTACGCACCCTTCGCCCCCTCCACGGGGGGGGCAAGACGAGTTCGCCCCCTCCCACCGCCCGCCGTCATCTCACCACGCCACACGGGCTCCCGGCGCCGGTCGAGGTGCGCCGGTCAGTGCCGGTGGCGAAGGGCGAGCTCCCGCAGCTCGTCGACCGCGGTGGCGGCCTGCTCGGCCCCGTAGACCGCCGACCCGGCGACGAAGACGTCGGCGCCGGCCTCGGCGCACTGCTCGATGGTCTTCGCCGAGACGCCGCCGTCGACCTGGACCCAGATGTCGCCACCGTGCTTCGTCACCGCGTGACGCACCTGCTCGACCTTGGTCATCTGGTCGGCCATGAAGGACTGCCCGCCGAAGCCGGGCTCCACGGTCATCACGAGCACCATGTCGAGCTCGGGCAGCAGGTCCTCGTACGGGGCGAAGGGGGTCCCCGGCTTGAGCGCCATGCTCGCCCGGGCACCCTGGGCCCGGATGTCGCGGGCGAGGGTCACCGGGTCCTTCGCCGCCTCGATGTGGAAGGTGACCGACTTCGCCCCGGCCTCGGCGTAGGGCGGCGCCCAGCGGTCGGGGTCCTCGATCATCAGGTGGCAGTCGATCGGGATCGGGCTGACCCGCAGCAGCGACTCGACGATCGGCAGGCCGAGGGTCAGGTTGGGCACGAAGTGGGCGTCCATGACGTCGACATGGGCCCAGTCGGCGGTGCTGATGGCGGCCAGCTCGGACTCGAGGTTGGCGAAGTCGGCGGACAGGATGCTCGGGGAGATCTGCACGGGTTCCTTGTGGGGACGGGCCGGGTCAGGCGGTGTGGATGGACAGGATGTTGCCGACGGTGTCCTCGATCTGGAAGTGCAGACCGATGGCATCACGGGTGAGCTCCTCGCGGAAGACGAGGTCTCCGCGCGACTTGAGGCGTCGGTACACGAGCTCGGCGTCGTCGACGCCGAGCATGAGGGCGGTGAGCCCCTCGCGCAGCTGGTACTCGCAGTAGGCGCGCGTCATCGGGTCCTCGATCGGCTCGAGGTTGATCTGGCAGCCCAGCTCCCAGCCGGTGCTCGGGCCGAGGATGTACAGCTCCCGCTCCGGGACGACAAGGACGTCCCGGAGCCCGAGCACCTCGGTGTAGAAGGCATGGGCCCGCCGCGCATCGGTCACGTGCAGCCCGGTGACGAGGACGCGCACGTCAGGCCTTCTTCCGCAGCAGGGCGAGGAACATCCCGTCGGTGCCGTGACGGTGGGGCCACAGCTGGGCGTGCGGTCCGTCGCCGAGGCCGGTCAGCTCGGCCGTGGCACATCCAGTGAGCAGCTCACGCGCATCGATCTGCTCGACGTCGTCGCGCTTCTTGAGCACGTCACGCACGACGAAGGTCGTCTCGGACAGGTGCGGGCTGCACGTGGCGTAGGCGATGACGCCGCCTGGCCGGGTGGCCTCGATGGCCGAGGCGAGCAGCTCGCGCTGCAGCGGTCCGAGGCCCACGAGGTCGCCGGGTTGACGACGCCAGCGCGCCTCGGGCCGGCGGCGCAGCGCTCCGAGGCCCGTGCACGGAGCGTCGACGAGGACCCGGTCGTAGCCCTCGGGCTCGTCGGTCCCGACCTCGCGGCCGTCCCCGACACGCACGTCCAGCTCGCGTCCGGCGGCATCGGCCGCCTCGAAGGCCGGCCGCAGGGTCTGCCTCACGAGCTCCGTGCGGTGCTCGCTCACCTCGTTCGCGACGAGGTCGGCCCCCTGGCGCAGGGCGAGCGCCGCGAGCAGTCCGGCCTTGCCGCCGGGGCCGGCGCACAGGTCCAGCCAGCGCTCGGGGATGCCGTCGGTGTGCTCCTCGACCGGTGCCGCGGCCACCGCGAGAGCGAGCAGCTGGCTCCCTTCGTCCTGGACCGCGGCGCGGCCCTCGCGGACGGCCTCGATCGCGCCCGGGTCACCACCGTCGAGCTCCGCGGCGAAGGGGGAGAGCCTCCCCCCGTGCGCTCCGGCCGCGAGCAGCTCGTCGACCTCGGCGAGCCCCGGGCGGGCGATCAGCGCGACGGGCGCCGGGATGTTGTGCGCGGCCACGAGCTCCTCGATCGCCGCGTCCGCGGTCTCCGGCGTGGCGGCACCGTGGCCGATGAGGGCCTGGCGCAGGGCCTTGATCACCCAGACGGGGTGGGAGTGCTCGACCGCGAGTCGCTCCGCGAGCGGCTCGTCGGGGACCACTCGCTCCCGCCACTCCTGCAGGGATCGCTCGGCGACCCGCCGCATCACGGCGTTGACCAGACCCGCCGCTCCCGCCCCGGCGACCGCGCGCGCCAGACCGACGGACTGGTCCGCGGCCGCGTGCTCCGGCACCCGCATCCCGAGGACCTGGTGCGTGCCGAGCCGGAGCACGTCGAGCACCGCGCCGTCGAGGCGGCCGACCGCGCGCTGCGCCGCATCGGCGATGACCGCGTCGTAGAAGCCCTGCATCCGCAGGGTGCCGTAGGTCAGCTCCGTGGCGAAGGCCGCGTCCCTCCCCGACAGCCGCGCCCGGCGCAGCGCCTGGGGCAGCTCGAGGTTGGCATAGGCGCCATCGGCGACCGCCCGCAGCACGGCGTGCGCGGTGCTGCGTGTCGGATCACCCCCGCGGGAGCGCTGTGCGGGTGCGGTGCGCGACTTCTGCCGCGGTCCCCGTCGCGCGGGTCGTGCCGGTCGCTCATCGTTCACGGGGTCTCCTCACCCAGTCGTTCGCCCTCGGCGATGTGCACGCCGCGGGCCCAGTCGGCGGCCGCCATGGGCTTCCTGCCCAGGGGGGTGACCTCGCCCAGACGGAGCGCCCGGTCGGCGGTGCCGACGAGCACCTCCCGCTTGCGGGCCTCGATGGCCCCGGCCGGCAGGGACTCGTCGGCGATCGTCACGGGGGCGAGCTTGAGGCGCTCGCCGCGGAAGGTCGTCCACGCTCCCGGCGCCGGGGTGCAGCCGCGGATGTGTCGGTCGATGGCCATGGCGGGGTGGGTGAGGTCGATCCGGGCGTCCTCGACGGTGAGCTTGGCCGCGTGGCTGACGCCCTCCGTGGGCTGCGTCTGCGGCTCGAGGTCACCGGTGGCGATGCCGTCCATCGTCGCGAGCAGGAGCGGCGCCCCGGCGTCGGCCAACCGGTCGAGCAAGGCGCCGGACGTGTCGTCGGGACGGATCCGCTCGGTCATCGTCCCGTGGACCGGCCCGGTGTCCAGGCCGGTCTCGATCCGGAAGGTGCTCGCCCCCGTGATCTCGTCGCCGGCGATGATCGCCCGCTGGACCGGTGCGGCCCCGCGCCAGGCGGGCAGCAACGAGAAGTGGAGGTTGACCCATCCGTGCGTCGGGATATCCAGCACCTCGGCCGGGAGCAGTGCCCCGTAGGCGACCACGGGGCAGCAGTCGGGGGCCAGCTCGCGCAGCTGCTCGACGAGCTCGGGGTCCTTCGCGCTCGCGGGGGTGAGCACCGGCAGACCGGCCTCCTGGGCCGCGACCTTGACCGGGGACGGCTCGAGGCGACGGCCGCGCCCCACCTTCGCGTCCGGTCGGGTGATCACGGCGACCACCTCGTGGTCGGAGTCGATGAGGGCACGAAGGGAGGGGACGGCGACCTGTGGGGTCCCGGCAAAGATCAGTCGCACGGGGCGAGTCTAAGGGCCGTCAGAAGGCGCTGAGGTGCCCGACCGTGACCGACGTGAGGTCGGTCGCCTTGCGCGCGCTCTCGCCGGCCCGCAGGTCCTTCAGTGCTGCGGCGATGAGCGGCCCCTCACCGAAGGACGCCTTGACGACCAGCCGGCGGCGCTCCTCGGCGCCGACCACCGGGAGCGGTCCGAGCAGCTCGGCCCGTGGCGCGACCGCTCGCACGGCGTGCTCGATGGGCTCGATGCGCTTGCGCTCGGCGACCACCTCGGCGGTCCACGTGGTGGGCGGCAGCGCGAGCTCGGCCCGCTCGGCGAGCTCGCGCCCGGCGAACCACTGCGGGTCCCACCGCACGAGGGTCTCGACCGGCGGGATCGTCACGTGGCTCGGTGCCCCGCAGAGCACGACCACTCCCCCCGAGGTCCACGACCGTGCCAGCCCGGCGGCGGCGAACCAGCGACGCACCGCCTCCTCCGACGCACGCAGGTCGGGGCGATCGAGGCTGGCCCAGGCGTCGAGGAGGAGGACCGTCGCGTAGCCGCCCTCGGCCACGGGCTCGGCCCCCGGGGTGGCGACGACGATCGCCGGATCCGGCCCGACGCTCTCCTGGACCTCCCCGGCTCCCGAGGTGATCACCCGCGTCCCGGGGAAGGAGCGGCCGATCTCCTCCGCCGTGCGGCGGGCACCGATGATCCCGGCCCGGAGCCGGTCGCCGTCGCAGTGCGGGCACACGAAGCCGTGCGGCGCGCATCCGCACCAACCGCACTCCGGAGTGCCCTGGGGCGAGGGCAGCGCGAGCGGCCCCTGACACTGCGGGCAGCGCGCGGGCGCACGACAGGTCGCGCACGACATCGCCGGCAGGTAGCCGCGACGGGGGACCTGCAGGAGGACCGGCCCCCGGGTCAGCCCCGCCGAGGCGGCCCGGTGGGCCGACGACGGGATGTGCGCCCGCGCACCGGGGCCGTCGCGCTCCTCGTCGGTGCCCTCACCAGCGACGAGGACCCGGGGCGCCTCCCTCCGGGAGGCGGAGCCCCCGACGAGGTGGACCCGCCCGGAGGAGACGAGGGCCGCGACGTCCGTGGACAGGGCCATGCCCCCGACGAGGAGG
>JBQGNO010000196.1:0-5130 GCA_052087725.1 Janibacter sp.
GCACCCGCAGGCCGTGCTCCCGGGCGGCGGCCAGCTCGGGGTTGGACTCACGGATCGCGGAGGAGACGACGACGGTGTCGACCCCGTCCAGGTGCGCCGGGTCGTGACCGACCCACAGCCGGGCGCCGCGCTCGCGCAGGCGCTCCAGCAGGGGCGAGTCCTTGACATCGCTGCCGCTGACGGGCACGCCGGCATCGAGCAGCAGTCGCACGATGGCGGACATGCCCGCGCCTCCGGCGGCGAGGACGTGGACGGCTCCGAGGTCGGCGACGTCGACCCGCGGTGCAAGGACGTCGAAACGGGGGTTGCGCGGCACCGGTGGCAGGTCCTCAGGCACGCCGGCCCCCGCCTTCCCACGCGGTGGTGACCATGTCGGCCAGCGTCTCGTCCGCATCGCGGTGACCGACCGCGGCCGCGGCGTCGGACATCGCCGTGAGCCGGGAGGCGTCCCGCATCAGCGGGACGATCTCGGAGGCGATCCATCCGGGGTCGACTGCCGCGTCCTCGACGAGCAGCCCTCCCCCGGCCTCGACGACGCCGGCAGCGTTGAGCCGCTGCTCGCCGTTGCCGATCGGCAGCGGGACGTAGACCCCGGGCAGCCCCACGGCGGTCAGCTCGCAGACGGTGTTGGCCCCCGCGCGGCAGACGACCGCGTCGGCCGCGGCGTAGGCGAGGTCCATGCGGTCGACATAGGGCAGGACGACATAGGGCACCGACTCGTCGCCACCCATCGCGACGAAGTCCTTGCCGGCGCCGGTGGCGTGCACCACCTGGACCCCGGCATCACGCAGGGTCGCCACGCTCGCGGCGAAGGCGTCGTTGAGGCGCTTGGCCCCGAGGGAGCCACCGGTGACGAGCACCACGGGCAGGTCCTCACGCAGCCCGAGCCCGGCCCGGGCCTCGTTGCGCAGCGCGGTGCGGTCGAGACCGACGATCTCGGGACGCAGCGGCATGCCGATGACGCGGGCACCGGTGAGCTTGGTCCCGGGGAAGGTCACCGCGACGTGGTCGGTGAAGCGTGCACCGACCTTGTTGGCGATGCCGGCACGCGCATTCTGCTCGTGGATGACGATCGGCACCCCCAGGCGGCGGGCGGCGAGGTAGGCGGGGGTGGAGACGTAGCCGCCGAACCCGACGACCACCTGGGCGTCGACCTCCTCGATCGCCGTCTGCGCTGCGGCGACGGCCCGTCGCAGGTTGACCGGCAGGCGGACGAGGTCGCCGGTGGGGCGCCGCGGGAGGGGCACCTTCGGGATCGTCGTGAAGGGGTAGTCGCGCTCGGGCACGAGCCGGGACTCCAGGCCCTCGGACGTCCCGAGGGCGAGGATCTCCACGGCGGGGTCGCGGCGACGCAGGCAGTCGGCGAGGGCCAGCAACGGCGAGACGTGACCCGCAGTGCCACCCCCCGCCAGCATGATGCGTGTGGGGCGGGTGGGAGTCATCGCGTGGAGGTCCTCCTGCTCGGGAACCGGGCGAGCAGGGCGCTCACCCGTGATGGCTTCGCTGCGATCATCTCAGAGCACCCCGGTTCGCTCCGCGCGAAGCTGAGCAGGATGCCCACCGCGAGCATCGAGGTCACCAACGAGGACCCGCCCGAGGAGACGAAGGGCAGCGGGACGCCGATCACGGGCAGCATGCCGATGACCGCGCCGATGTTGATGATGGCCTGGACGAGCACCCAGGTGCAGATGCCCGCCGTGACGACCCGCACGAAGAAGTCGTCGGTGCGGGTGACCAGCCGCAGCCCGGCGAGGGCGAAGCCGGCGAAGAGGCCGAGGACGGCCAGGGTGCCGAGCAGACCGAGCTCCTCACCGATGATCGCGAAGATGAAGTCGTTGTACGGCTCGGAGAGCCATCCCCACTTCTCGCGGCTCGCCCCGAGACCGACGCCGATCCACCCGCCGTCCGCGAGGGCGTAGCGGCCGTGGATCGGCTGACGGCAGATCGCGTAGTACAGCTCGCTGTCGGGTGCGCACTGCGAGGGGTTGAGCCAGATCTGGATGCGTTGCATGCGGTTGCCGCCGAGGTTGACCGCGAGCGCGATCAGGGCGACGACGCCCCCCAGCCCGACGACGAACCACCGCAGCCGCACCCCGGCGGCGAAGAGCATGCCGGCGACGATCGCGCCGATGGTCATCGCGGTGCCGAGATCGTGCCCGAGCATGACCAGCCCGATGATCACGGCCGCGACCGGGGCGAAGGGGATCAGTGCGTGCTTGATCGAGCCGAGCAGCGCCTGCTTGGCCTCGAGGACGAGGCCACCGGAGAGGACGAGCCCGATCTTGGCGATCTCGCTCGGCTGGAGGGTGATCGGTCCGAGACCGATCCAGTTGCGGTTGCCCTGGAAGCCGAAGCCGAGCGGGCTGAAGACGAGGAGGAGCAGGACGAGCGAGAGGCCGAGTGCGGGCAGGGCCAGTCGCTTCCAGAAGGTCACGCTGCGCCGTGAGGACCACCACAGGACGGCGGCACCCACGACGGCGAAGACGAACTGCTTGAGGAAGATCGTGAACGACGAGTCGTTCTCCTTGAGGGAGACGATCATCGACGCCGACAGGACCATGACCAGGCCGATGCCGACGAGCAGGCTGACGATGCCGAGGAAGAGGTAGTAGGTCGTCATCGGCGACTCGAAGCGCGCCGCCCACTGCTCCAGGGCCGAGCCGCGAGTGCGTCCGCTGCGTGCCGTGGACCTGCGGCCGGCCGCTGCGTTGCTGCTCACGCTCACCCCTCCTGCACGTACCGATCCACTGCTGCGGCGAAGGCATCGCCGCGGGCCCCGTAGTTGTCGAACATGTCCATCGAGGCCGCTGCTGGGGCCAGCAGCACCACGTCACCCGGCTGCGCGAGCTCTCCCGCGTGCCGGACCACGAGGTCCATCGCCCCAGTGTCCGACGCGGCCACGTCGATCACGGGGAGGTCGGGGGCGTGTCGGGCGAGAGCCTGGGCGATCTGCTCACGGTCACGGCCGATGAGGACGGCACCCCGCAGACGCGGTGCGGCCGCGGCGACGAGCTCCTCGACGTCGGCGCCCTTGAGCAGGCCGCCGGCCACCCAGACGACGTGGTCGTGGGCCGCGAGGCTGGCCCGGGCGGCGTGCGGGTTGGTCGCCTTGGAGTCATCGATCCAGTGCACCTCGTCGACGGTCGCGACGTGGGCGATGCGGTGCGGCTCGGGCTGCCAGGCACGCAGGCCCTCGCGCACGGCGACCGGCGGCACGCCGTGGGCCCGGGCCAGCGCGGCCGCGGCGAGGGCATTGGCGACGAGGTGGGGGGCGACGGTGGGCGCGTCGCCCTGCACGTCGGCAAGGGATCCGAGCTCGGCGGCGGTGCTCTCGCGGTCCTCGACGAAGGCCCGGTCGGCGAGGACGTCCTCGACGACGCCGACCATGGAGCGCTCGGGTGCACCGAGGGTGAAGCCGATGGCGCGGCAGCCCTCCTGGACATCGGCCTCCTCGACGAGGTGACGCGTGGCGACGTCCTGCTCGTTGTAGACGCAGGCGATCTCGGCGTTGGCGAAGACCTTGCCCTTGTCCGCCGCATAGGCCTCGAGCGAGCCGTGCCAGTCGAGGTGGTCCGGCGCGATGTTCAGGCAGACCGCGGCGCGCGGACGAAGGGAGTGGCTCCAGTGCAGCTGGAAGCTCGAGAGCTCGACGGCGATGACGTCGAAGGGCTGGGGGTCCTGGACGACCTCCTGCACGGGCGTGCCGACATTGCCGGCGCTGGCGGCCCGCAGCCCGGCCGCGCGCAGCATCGAGGTGAGCATCTGCACGGTCGTCGTCTTGCCGTTGGTGCCGGTCACGAGGAGCCAGGGGGCTCCCCCTTCGCTCGGCCGGAGGCGCCACGCGAGCTCGACATCGCCCCAGATGGGGATCCCGGCGTCGGCGGCGGCAGCCAGGAGCGGCTGGTGCGGCGGCCAGCCCGGGGAGGTCACGACGAGGTCGATCTCCTCGGCGGGCCCGGGCAGCGCGCTCTCGGCACCGTCGCCGAGGTGGAGCTGCGCTCCGAGGACCTCGAGGATGTGGGCCCGCTGCGCCATCGGCGTCTCGGCCTGCGGAGCCTGTGCGTCGATGACCCGCACGTGGGCTCCGTGCTCGAGCAGGGCGTCGGCGGCGGCGAAGCCGGAGATCCCGAGGCCGGTGACGACGACCCGCAGCCCGGACCAGTCGGCGTCGCGATGCGTGAGGTTCTCGAGGCCACGTCGGCGGGTCGGCTGGCCTTCGGTCATGAGGCGCCCACGACCCATTCGCCGTAGAAGATCGCCAGGCCGCCGGCGACGAAGAGTCCCGCGATGATCCAGAAGCGGATGACGATCGTCACCTCCTGCCAGCCGAGCAGCTCGAAGTGGTGCTGGAGCGGAGCCATCCGGAAGACGCGCTTGCCCGTGGACTTGAAGGAGGCGACCTGGATGATCACCGAGAGGGTGATCGTCACGAAGAGGCCGCCGAGGATGACGATGAGCAGCTCGGTGCGCGAGAGGATCGCCAGACCGGCCAGGCCACCGCCGAGGGCGAGCGAGCCGGTGTCGCCCATGAAGATCTTCGCCGGTGAGGCGTTCCACCACAGGAAGCCGAAGCACGCCCCGGTGGCGGCGGCCGCGACGAGCGCGAGGTCGAGGGGATCTCGCACGTCGTAGCACTGGCCGCCGGGGTTGACCTGGCAGTTCTGGTTGAACTGCCAGACCGAGATGACGATGTACGCCGCGAAGACCATGACCGAGGACCCGGTGGCGAGACCGTCGAGGCCGTCGGTGAGGTTCACACCGTTGGACGTGCCGGCGATCATGAGGTTGGCCCAGAGGACGAAGAGGATCAGCCCGATGAGGGGGCCGAAGAAGGCCAGGTCGAAGGCCGTGTCGCGCACGAAGGAGATGTGCGTCGACGCCGGTCGGCGCGCGGCGTCGTTGGGGAACTGCAGGGCGAGCACGGCGAAGGTCACTCCGACGAGGGTCTGCCCGACGAGCTTCTCCCCCGACTTCAGCCCGAGGCTGCGCTGCTTGCTGATCTTGATGTAGTCGTCGGCGAAGCCGACGGCGCCGAGGCCGACCATGAGGAAGAGGACGAGCAGCCCGCTCACGGTCGGTGGCTGCCACAGCAGGAGGTGCGCGATGGCATAGGCCGACACCGTCGCGAGG
>JBQGNO010000197.1:0-5100 GCA_052087725.1 Janibacter sp.
CTCGGCCGCCGCCACGTGGATCGGGAGCCTGCTGCCGGAGATCGGGGTCGTCGTCACCAGCACCACGTGGACGATCCTCATCGTCAGCATCCTCGGCCTGATCATCGCCGCCACCCCGCTGGGGCAGACGGCCGGCTCGAGCGAGATCGCGATGGTCATGCTCTACCTGATCATCGGCATCATCGCGTCCGGCTCGGACTTCACCTCGCTCACCGAGGCACCGCTGTACCTGCTCGCCGGCATCATCGTCCTCGTCGTGCACGTGGCGATCATGGTCATCTACGCCAAGCTGACCCGCACCGAGCTGTTCTCCCTCGCGGTCGCGAGCACCGCCAACATCGGCGGTGTCGCCTCGGCACCCGTCGTCGCCAGCGCCTTCAACCGCCAGCTCGTCCCCGTCGGCGTGCTCTTCGCCCTCATCGGGTCCTTCGCCGGGACCTTCATCGGTCTGACGGCGGCGCAGATCCTGCACGTGCTCTAACCACCGGAAGGACATGACCATGGACACCACCCAGCGCATCATCGGTGCTGTGCTCGGGACGACGCTCCTGGGTGCGGCCGCCATCCCGGCCTCGGCCGCCCCGCCGCAGGACCGGCTGATGAAGGGGGACACCGCCTTCGTCGATGTCGCCGCGGCGACCGTCTGGGTCGAGCCGAATACCGGACGGCCCATCGACAAGCCGTCGAAGACCAACCCGGTCGACCTCGACCAGTGGAATGCCAACATGCAGGACACCGAGACGCGACGGTGGCTCACCGGCAAGCTCGAGACCCAGGCGGTCCTCGGCTCCGAGGTCGAGGTCGACCAGGTCAAGGGGAAGTGGGCGAAGGTCGTCGTCCTCGACCAGGCCACCCCGCGTGATGAGCGCGGCTATCCTGGCTGGGTGCCGGTCGACCAGCTCACGGAGAACGACGACTTCGGTGCGATGGCCGAGACGAAGGACCGGGCCGTCGTCACGGATCGGAAGGTCCACCTCGGCCTGCGGCCGGGGGACGACTCGGGCATGGAGGTCAGCTTCAACACCGAGCTGCCGGTGGTGGCCGAGTCGGGCGACGACCGCAGGGTCGCCCTGCCGGACGGGTCGAGGGCGTGGCTCGATGAGGACTCGATCGACGTCTACGCGCCGGGTGAGGAGCCGGCGGCGCCGTCGGGGGAGGACCTCGTCGAGACCGGTGAGCGGTTCCTCGGCCTGCGCTACCTCTGGGCGGGTGTCTCCGCGTGGGGCTTCGACTGCTCCGGCTTCACCTACACGATCCACCGGGCCCACGGCATCGACATCCCGCGCGATGCCGGTGACCAGGCTACGGTCGGCCAGGACGTCGCCGAGGAGGACCTGCAGGCAGGGGATCTGCTCTTCTTCGCCCAGCCCGGAGGCACGGGCAGCGTGCACCACGTCGGCATGTACATCGGCGACGGCAAGATGATCCACGCGCCCAACGCCGAGGAGTCGGTCTCGATCGTCGACTGGCAGGTGTGGGACGAGAACAATGAGTTCTCCGGCGCGAAGCGCATGTCGGACTGACGCTCATCGCCAGCACGCTGGCTGAGGTCCGAGGAGCGCCGGCCCCCGGACGCTGGCTGAGGTGCGACGAGCCCTAGCGAGGAGCCTCGAAGCCATGTCGCGTGGTGTGGACTCGAGGGCCCTTCGAGGCTCGTTCCTGACACCTCAGGGACCACTCGTCCCTCACACCTCAACCACCGTGTCGTGAGCCGTGCAGCAGGGCCTGGGTGAGAGCAGCGATCGACTCGTCGGCGGCTGCCTCGTCCAGGCCCTGCGTGCACACGGCGAGGTGGCGCACGTCGTCCGTGCCGGGGTCGCCGACGAAGGCGACGTCGTGGCGGATGCCGTCGATCTCACCGGACTTCGAGCCCCAGCGCACCCCCGTCGGTAAGGCGGCGCCGATGGGGGCGATGGTCTGCCGCTCCAGGCAGCCGATGTGCAGTTCGACGAGCTCGCGTGGCAGCGGCTCCGGCCAGCCCGGCACCCGACCGGTCGTGACCGCCTGCATCAGCGTCGTGAGGCCGATCGCGGTGACCTCGTTGGTCAGGCCGGTGGCCACGGCCGTCGGGTCCCCGATGAGCCGCTCGACGCGGATCCCGCAGGCGCGGGCCACCTGCGCGACGGCAGGGATGCCCATGAGCTCCATGACGGAGTTCGTGGCCTCGTTGGACGAGCGGGTGATCATCGCGTCGAGATGGTCGGCGAGCGGCATCGGCGTGCCCGGGGGCGGCAGCTCGGGGTCGAGGTGGTCCCCGCCCAGCACGAAGGGGGTCCCCTCCGTGCTCGTGAAGGTGCGGCTCGTCGGGATCTCCTGCTCGAGTGACAGGGCGCCGTCGGCGACCTGGCGGGTCGCGGCGAGGAGCACGGCCAGCTTCATCGTCGAGGCGGCGTAGTAGATCCGCTCGGGATCCCGGGCGAAGAGGACCCTGCCGCCCGCACCGGTCATCGCGACGCTGATGCGCGGTTCGTCGGGAGCCTGCGGGCGGGTGGCGCTCATGGGTTCAGTGTCCATGGCCCGGCCGCCCTTCTCCACGGTGGCTGAGGTGTGAGGGCCGTCTTCGGCCCGAGCCTCGAAGCCACCTCGCCGATGTGGTTTTGAGGCTCGTTCCTCGCACCTCAACCACCGCTGTGGCGGATCTTCTCCGTACCGTCAGGTAGGCGTCACGGCTGCGTCAGGGCGCATCCGCCGGTCGCTCCGGGCCCACCGCTCGTCGAGTGATGCGTACGGAAACCATTGCGGGCGAAGGGGGTTGGGAGAAGCCTGCACGGACACCGACAAAGGAGTCACCATGGCCCAAGAGCCGCACGAGTCGCCCCGTCCGTCACTGCCCCGCCGAACCGTCCTCGGAGGGGTGGGGGTGGCCGCGCTCGGGATCGCCACCGCAGGAGGTGCGGGTGCCTTCGCCCGGCCGACCTCCCCTTCGTCCTCCCTCAGTGGCGCGGCGATCCCGGCCGCGGACATGGATCCGCTGGACCTGCTCAAGCGCATGCTGTCCTTCGACACCCAGAACGACGGCAAAGGGGGCAAGACCCGCCCGCACGCGGAGATGCTCAAGGCCGTGTGGGAGCGGGCGAACGTCCCCGTCGAGATCATCGACACCCCGCAGCCGGACAACGTGCACCTCATCGCGCGGATCAAGGGGAGTGGCACGGAGGAACCGCTGCTGCTCCTCGGCCACTCCGACGTCGTGCCGGTGGAGGAGGAGAACTGGGATGTCGACCCCTTCGCCGGGAAGGTCGTCGACGGTGAGATCTACGGTCGCGGTGCCCTCGACATGAAGGGCGCGAACTCCGCCATGATCAGCGCGCTGCTGCAGCACCTCGACGAGGGCGCGGAGTTCGACCGCGACATCATCGTGCTCACCGACTGCGACGAGGAGGCCGGCGACTACGGATCGCGATGGCTCGCGGAGCACCACTGGGACAAGATCAAGGCGGGTTCGGTCCTCACGGAAGGCGGCTGGTTCCTCGCGCAGAGCGACAAGACGACCCCGATGCTCATCACGGCCACCCGCCAGGACAATGTCTACTTCAACATCGACCTCATCGCGACGGGCACGGCCACCCACTCGTCCAAGCCGATGCCCGAGGACACCGCCGTCGTCACGCTCTCCCGGGCGATCGCCGACCTCGGCAAGTGGGAGGCGCCGGTGCACCTCACCGATGTCACGCGTGAGTACTTCGGTGCGCTCAAGGACGCGACGACCGACCGCAAGTTCGCCAAGGCGCTCCGGCTGATGCTCAACGCGAAGAGCCAGCCCTCGCGCGAGCGGGCCGCGAAGATGGTCGTCGAGCTCTCCGACTACCCGTACCTGCACCGGGCGCTGCTGCGCACGACCCATGCCTTCGTCATCCAGGAGTCGGGCTACAAGGAAAATGTCATCCCCTCATCGGGGGAGACCCGGGTCAACTGCCGGGCGATCCCCGGTGGGGAGAAGCCGCGCGAGTTCCTCGCCGCGGTGCGCGAGCTGCTCAAGGACCGCGACGTGGAGGTCACCCTCGTGACCGAGGAGGGGGTCAGCGAGGAGGAGGCCCTGAAGGACCTCGACGAGACGTGGGCGACGCCGCCGGCGGACATCGACACCGACCTGTACAAGGCGCTGTCCGGAGCCTCGGAGAAGATCTACGAGGACACGCCCTTCGCCCCGGCGCTCTTCGAGGCGGGCACGAGCCTTGGTCCGTGGCGGGCGAAGGGGGTCCCCGGCTACGGCGTCTACCCGTACGTCCTGAGCAACGAGCAGCTCATCGGGATGCACGGCAACAACGAGCGCATCTACGTCGAGGCCCTCGAGCAAGGCACCGACTTCATGTACGAGGTCTTTGCGGGGTTCCTCACGAAGTGACGCACGGTGGTCGAGGTGCCCCATGGAGGCTCCTCGCTGGCGCTCGTCGCACCTCAACCACCGTCCTCCGACAGAGTGTCGCAATCGCGGGTGCTGAGATCCGCCCGGTGGACCGATGACAGCGACAGCCTGTCCCCATAGATTCGTGGGCATGACTCAGGAGACTCCCCACAACGACGTGGCGATCATCGGTGCCGGTATCGGCGGCCTCACCCTCGCCCTGGCGCTGCGCGAGCACGGCATCGAGGCGACGATCATCGAGCGCACGAGCGAGCTGCGCGAGGTCGGGGCGGCCGTCGCCCTGTCGGCCAACTCGACGAACCTCTTTCGACGACTCGGCATCCTCGACGTCCTCGAAGAGGTGTCGTGGGCGCAGAGCGACCTGATCTTCCGTGACGGGCGCAGCGGTACCACGCTCGGGCGGACGCCCGTCGGTCGTGACTACCGGGAGCGTTTCGGCGCCGACTACCTGGGCGTGCACCACGCCGACCTGCAGCGCATCCTGTCCGAGGCCGTCGGGCCCGACCGGATCCTGCTCTCCCACCACGTGACGGGTCTGCAGGAGGAGGGCGACTCGGTCCGCATCGACCTCGCCGACGGTGCGCAGCGGACCGCCGGCATCGTCGTCGGTGCCGACGGTGCTCGCTCGATGATCCGGCGCTGGGTCATCGGCCACGACGACGCGATCTACTCCGGACGCTCCGGATTCCGCGGGATCATCCCCACCGAGCAGCTGACCGAGCTGCCCGACCCGT
>JBQGNO010000198.1:0-5070 GCA_052087725.1 Janibacter sp.
ACGGACCTTGATGTCCTTCAGCTTCGGGTCGACCTCGTGGTTCATGCCGATGAACTGGAAGGTCGAGCTGTCCTGCTCGAGGAAACGCCCTTCGCCCCGGTCCGACTTGAACTAGTCAACGACGAGCGCGCTCGCGGGGATCGCGCGGACGCCGTCGACGTCACCGGCCTGCAGGGCCACGTAGGCGGCGTCGGAGTCCTTGAAGTTCTGGAAGGTGATCTTGTCGGCCTTGCCCTCGAAGTCGCCGCTGTAGTCCTTGAACTTGCTCAGCTTGATCGACTTGTTCTTCTGCCAGGAGTCGAACTTGTACGGGCCCGCGGCCACAGGCTTCTGGCCGGCGGCCTCGGGGTCGTCGAAGAACGAGTCCGGCTGCGGCGCGAAGGCGGTGTATCCCAGACGCAGCGGAAGGTTCGAGACCGGCTCCGTGGTCTTGATCGTGAAGGTGTAGTCGTCCTTGACCTTGAGGCCGGAGAGCTTCTTGGTCTTCGACTTCTCCTCGGAGACCTTGTCGAAGCCAGCGACGGGCTCGAAGAAGTATCCGCCCTGCTGACCGTTCGGACCGAAGGCGGTGTAGTTCCAGGCGTCGACGAAGTTGTGCGCCTTGACCTCGGTGCCGTCGTGGAACTTGTAGCCCTTCTTGATCTTGACCGTGAAGTTCTGGTTGTCCTTGGTCTCGATCGACTCGGCGATGTCGTTCTTCGGCTCGGCCGTCTTGGGGTCGTACTTGACGAGCTTCGCGGTGAGGACGTCGAGGACGTCGCCGCCACAGGTTTCCGCCGTGTTGCCGGCTACGAGCGGGTTCTCGGGGTTGCAACCGGCAGCCGTGATCGTGCCGCCCTTGCCACCCGAGCCGCCGCCGTCATCGCTGCTGCCACCGCACGCGGTCGCGAAGAGCGCGAGCGCGGAGATGCTGGCCACTGCCATCGAGCGAGACTTCACTCGCATGGATGTCCTCCTACGTCATGCCGCCGAGTGGCGGGTCGAACGGTGTCACCGGCATACGGCTCCACCCCTGGGCACAGCGCTGTCCGCGACTGCTCGTGACATCAAAAACCACGAAATGGTCAAATTGAGCGATGCGCTGTGGGGTGAGACACAACTGTGACCCTTTGGCCGCCGGCCCGATACCACCCGCAGGAGATGCAGGGTTAACCCTCATGCCCCGCAAAGTTTGCGGAAACACCCCCGGTTCGACGGCGAAACCGCGCCCTGGGGCGGCTCTCAGGACAGTTCTGCGACCGGGGCCACGAGATCGTCGAGGAATATCGCTCGCCGATCCGGCCCGGCCAGTGGTAACCGCCAGTTGGGGTACTCCTCATCGGTCCCCGGCTGGTTGATCGCGCGCACGTCCCCGACGAGATCGGTGAGCGCGATCCCCCGCAGCCGTGAGGGCGTGGACCCGAGCCATCGGTGCATCGCCGCGACGACATCGGCCGACGGCGCGTGCGCATCAGCGAGCAGACCACGCGCGTGGAGGGCCTCGCGCACGGCGCGGACACTCCCTTCCTCTGCCGCCCGCTCCTGATCCACCGGCCGGGAGAGCAGGCCGAGGCGCTCGCGGAGCGCGACGTGCTCGAGCTCGAGGTAGCCGGCGGTCGGCGGGATGTCGTGCGTGGTCACCGTCGCGAGGCAGAGCTCGCGGTAGTCCTCCGGCGGCAGCGGTCGTCCGTCCTCGTCCCACTCGAACCACATGACGCTCGTGCCGAGGACGCCCCGCTCGGCGAGGTGCTCACGCACCCAGGGCTCGACGACGCCGAGGTCCTCGCCGATGACCACCGCACCGGCGCGCTGCGCCTCGAGCGCGAGGATGCCGATGAGCGCCTCGTGGTCGTAGCGCACGTAGGCACCGTCGGCCGGGTCGTGGCCCTCCGGCACCCACCACAGGCGGAAGAGGCCGATGATGTGGTCCACCCGCACCCCTCCGGCGTCCCGGAGCACCGCGCGGAGCATGTCGCGGAAGGGGGCGTACCCCAGCTCCGCGAGCCGGTCCGGGCGCCACGGGGGCTGGGACCAGTTCTGACCGAGCTGGTTGAACTGGTCCGGTGGGGCACCGACGTCGATCCCCCGGGCCAGCGCCGGCCCGAGGGCCCACGCGTCGGCCCCCTCGGGGTGGATGCCGACGGCGAGGTCGGTGATCAGCCCGAGGGCCATCCCGCTCGCGTGCAGCCGCTCGCGGACCCGGGCGAGCTGGTGGCGCACGACCCACTGCAGCCAGGCGATGAAGGAGATCTCCTCGCGGTGCTCCTGCCGATGGGCCTCGACCTGCGGCGAGGCCGGATCGTGCAGGTCGCGGGGCCAGTCGCTCTCCCACTCGGTGCCGTGGACCGCGGCGAGGCTGCACCACGTCGCGAAGTCGACGAGCGCCTGCCCCTCCTCCCGGTGCAGCTCGGCCACGTGCGACGCGTGCCGGGGGCCGAGGTGGCGGAAGGCGATCCGCAGGGCGGCCTCCTTGAGCGCCCAGGCCGCGTCGCGGTCGATGGTGTCGCGGTGGTTGAGCTCGCGGGAGCGCTCGAGGAGCTCCTCGATCCGGGCCCGGGCGGAGTCCGGGAGCGCCTCGGCGTCCGGCAGTGCCCGCAGGTCGATGTAGACCGGGTTGACGAAGCGGCGCGAGGTCGGCAGGTAGGGCGAGGGCTCCATCGGGGCGACCGGCTCGGCCGCGTGGAGCGGGTTGACCAGCATGAAGTCGTGCCCGTGCTGCCTGGCCGTCCACTCCCCGAGAGTGGCGAGGTCACCGAGGTCGCCGATGCCCTGGCTCCCCCGGCTGCGCACCTGGTACAGCTGCGTCATCAGGCCGGTGCGCGGCGCCTCCCGCAGCGCCTCGGGCGACTCCAGCCGGGTGGGGACGGTGACGAGGACCGCCCGCTCGCTCCCCGGCACCATCGACGGCACGTCGGGGTCGGCGACGAGGGAGTGCCACCCGAGCGGCAGGTCCGACGGCACCTCGAAGGCCGCCTCCCCCACCAGGGTCCCCTCGATGTCCACCGGCTCGACATCGTGGGCGAGCTGCTCGAGGTCGCGGCGGGCGCCCCCTTCGCACTCGACGGCGACCGAGACGCCGGTGCCGTGCGGGACGTGGACGAGCAGCCGGGTGCTCTCGCCGACCCGCTGGACCACGGTCGGGGGCAGGGCGCGGCGCCACGGCAGGGTGCGCGTGCGCTCCAGCGCAGCGGCGAGCTCGTCCTCGTCGTCGTCGGCGGCTCCCTGCTGGCCCATCGCCGTCAGCACGGCCCGCAGGGCCGGCTCGGGCACGACGCGACGCTCCCCCCGCCAGTCCCACCACTGCGTGGCGACCCCCGATGCCTCGGCCAGGTCGTGCAGCAGGGCGCTCGCGTCGGTCACCCGCCCAGCCTCCAGCAGTGCGCCACCCCATGTCCACCGCGTAGCGTGGGCGTGGTGCGTGACCTCCAGATCCTCACCCCGCGTGATGTGCCGCTGGGTGGCCCCCGGGCGATGTCCGTGCGGCGCACCATCCCCTCCCGGGCCCGCTCGCTCGTGGGGGCGTGGTGCTTCCTCGACCACTACGGTCCCGATGACGTCGCGGCCACCGGAGGCATGCACGTCCCCCGCCACCCGCACACGTCGCTGGCGACCGTCTCCTGGCTCTTCACCGGCGAGATCGAGCACCGGGACTCCACCGGCGCGCACGCCCGGGTCCGTCCCGGCGAGCTCAACCTCATGACGGCTGGTCGGGGCGTGAGCCACTCCGAGATCTCCACCCCGCAGACCTCGATCCTCCACGGGGTGCAGCTGTGGTTCGCTCTCCCCGAGCACGCCCGCGACGACGCCCCCTCCTTCGTCCACCACGTCCCCGAGCCGATGTACGTCCCCGGCGGCATCGCCCGGGTCTTCCTCGGCAGCCTCCTCGGGGTCGACTCCCCCGTGGCCACGCCCACCCCGCTGCTCGGTGCCGAGCTGCTCCTCGACGCCGATGCCGAGACCGTCCTGGAGGTGCCGGCCGGCCACGAGCACGCGGTCCTCCTCGATGACGGCGACGTCACCGTCGACGGGCAGGCCCTCGAGACCGCCGAGGTCGGCTACCGCTCCCCCGGCGCGACGCGGATCACGCTCCGCTCGGCCACCGGCGCCCGGCTGCTCGTCATCGGCGGCGAGCCGCTCGGCGAGCCGATCGTCATGTGGTGGAACTTCGTCGGCCGCAGCCACGACGACATCGTCGCCGCCCGGGAGCAGTGGATGGCCGAGATCTCCGGCGACCCGGCCCCCGGCGACGAGCGCTTCGGGCCGTTCCCCGACGGGCAGCCCAGCCCCCTTCCCGCACCCGCTCTCCCCGGCGGACGACTGCGACCGAGGGGCTGAGGTGCCGATCCACCGCCCGACGGTCCGCACCGTCTTCGTCCACGGCCGCGGCCGCAGCGGCACGAGCGCCTGGCCGCTCCAGGCGGCACAGGAGCACCCGGACCACGTCTTCCTCGAGCGCACCTGCTCCGCCGACCAGCCGCAGCGCGACGCGGACCGGGTCATCGACGCCCTCGGCGGACGCGGCCACGTCGTCGCGCACTCCTATGGCACGGTCACCGCGATGCTTGCGGCGCAACGCCGCCCGGACCGGCTGCGCAGCCTGGTGCTCATCGAGCCGGCCTGCTTCGACGTCGCGCGCGGCGGTCGGCAGGTCGAGCGACACATCCATGCGCTTGCCCCGGTCTTCGCGCTGGCCGACGACCCGACGGTGGGTGGCCGCGAGTTCCTCGAGCGCTTCGCCGCGGGCATGGGCACGCCCTCGCCCGAGCTCGACCCCGACACCTGCGACGAGGTCGCGGCCCGCATGCGGGCCACCCCGGCCCCGTGGGAGATCTCGCTGCGCACCGACACCCCGGCCCTCGTGCCGACCCTCGTCATCACCGGCGACCAGTGGCCGGTCTACGCCGAGGTGGCAGCGGCACTGGCGGCGAAGGGGGCCGAGCAGCTCGTCCTGCCCGGCACCGGTCACCGCCCCCAGGACAGCGAGGAGTGCCTCACGGCGATCCGCGGGTTCCAGCAGGAGCACTCCGCCTGACCGGGCGGGCGCTCCCGACTCACTGCTGGTGGAGGATGCCCACCGGGACGGTGGCGCGG
>JBQGNO010000199.1:0-5024 GCA_052087725.1 Janibacter sp.
CCTGCGTGCCCTCATCGGCGGCTCCCTCGTCGCCGTCGCCGGACCCCTCGGGTCGGGCCTGCTCCTGCGCCATGACTGCTCCTTCGCGTCGCCTCGGGTGCCTCGTCACACCCGATGAGCCGAGCCTATGCCCCGAGACCGGCCGCGAGGTCGTCGACGTCCCCGGCAGCGAGCAGCGCCTCGGTGTGCTCGCGGTCGGTGGCCAGCGGATCGGTGAGCGAGATCCGGGCGACCCGTCCCGAGCGGGGCAGGCGCACCACGAGGCTGTCCCACGACGCAGAGACGACGTGCTCGCCGAAGGCGTCGACGACCCGCCCCCGCAACCAGGCCCGGGTGTCCTCCGGCGGAGTGCCGACCGCGGCAGCGACCTCCTCGTCCGAGGTGAGCCGGGTGACCCGGCCGGCGGCCTCGAGCGCGTGGAAGATCCCCTTGCCGGGACGCACGTCGGAAAACTGGATGTCGATCGCCGTGAGACGCGGGTCGCCCCACTGCAGCGAGTCACGCTCGCGGTAGCGCTCCAGCAGGGAGAGCTTCGCCACCCAGTCGATGTCGGCCGCAGCGTCCATCGGGTCGTGGGCGAGGAGCCCGAGGACCCGCTCCCAGTGGCCGAGGACCTCGTCGGTCTCCGGGTCGCTCCCTTCGCGCTCGACGAAGGCGGTGGCCATCTCCAGGTACTCGGTGAGGATCTGGACCGCGGTGAGATCGCGACCATCGCGCATGCGGACGGTGGCGCGGCAGGTGGGGTCGTGGGAGATCACCTTGAGGGCCTCGACGGGGTGGAGGACCTCGAGGGAGCGGTCGTTGGCCCCGGCCTCGATGAGCGCGAGGACGAGCGAGGTGGACCCGAGCTTGAGCAGGTTGGCGACATCGGCCTGGTTGGCATCGCCGATGATCACGTGGAGTCGCCGCCAGATGTCGGGATCGGCGTGCGGCTCGTCGCGGGTGTTGATGATCGGCCGCTTGAAGGTCGTCTCCAGACCCACCGGGGCCTCGAAGAAGTCACTGCGGGAGGCGATCTGGTACCCGGTGTGCTCGCTCTCCTGGCCGATCCCGACCCGACCGGCACCGCACATCACCTGGCGCGCGACGAAGAAGGGCGTCAGCCCCCCGACGATCCGGTCGAAGGGGGTCCGCCGGCTCACGAGGAAGTTCTCGTGGGTGCCGTAGGAGGCGCCCTTGCCGTCGGTGTTGTTCTTGTAGAGGTTGATCCCCGGGGGGCGCTCCCCGAGCCGGGCGACGACCTCACGCATCACGAGCTCACCGGCCCGGTCCCAGACCACGGCGGCCCGCGGTGAGGTGACCTCCGGCGAGGAGTACTCGGGGTGGGCGTGGTCGACATAGAGCCGCGCGCCGTTGGCGAGGACGACATTGGCCAGGCTGGGGTCGTCGATGTCCGTCAGCTGGGAGAGGTCGGCCCGGGAGCGCGGGATCTCGAAGCCCCGTGCGTCGACGAGCGGGTGCTCGTCGCTGTAGTCCCACGCTCCGTGCGCGGCCCGCAGACCATGGGCCCGCGCATAGGTCGTGACGACCTCGCCGGACGCCGCCATCGGGTTGGCCCGGGGCTCCCCCGGGACCGCGATGCCATACTCGGTCTCGATACCCATGACCCGTCGCACGCTCATGGCCTCACCCTAGGCGTGATGCCCAACGGTGGTTGAGGTGCGAAGGCCGTCCACGGCCGGAGCCTCGAAGCCACCAGCGGGCGTGGCTTCGAGGCTCGTCGCAGGGCTCCTCGCACCTCAGCCACCGTGCGGCGCCGGCGCTCCTCGCACCTCAGCCACCGTCTGACCGCAGGAGCGGACATGCTGCAATGGGGCGGTGACGAAACCCTGGATGCCCCTGCGGACGCGGATCCTCGACCGGCTGACGCGATCCGGGGTGACGGCCGAGGAGATGACGGCGCAACAGTTGTCCCGCATGCGGGGGACGGTGCCGATGCGCCCGCCCTTCACCTGGGTCGTCGGGCGTCCGGACCCGAGCGTCTCGAGCGAGAGCCGGCGGATCCGGGCGAGGGACGGGTACGAGCTCAAGGTGCGGGTCCACCGTCCTCGGACCGAGGAACCGCTCCCCCTGCTCCTGCACTTCCACGGCGGCGGCTTCGTCATCGGCAACATCGGGCTCTACGACCCCTACCTCACGAGGATCGCGGCGGAGGCCCGCGTGGTCGTGGTGACCGTCGCCTACCGGATGGCCCCCGAGCATCGCGCCCCACTGGCGGTCCACGACTGCCGGGACGCGACGACGTGGGCGCTGGAGCACGCCGCCGACCTCGGGGCCCGGGCGGACTCGATGGGCGTCACCGGGGACTCGGCCGGCGGAAACCTCGCCGCCGGCATGGCCCAGCACCTGCGCGACCAGGACGTCCCGGGACTGCGGCACCAGGCACTCGTCTACCCGGCGCCCGACCTCACCGACCGCGAGCTCGACGACCTGCAGATGCTCGAGCAGCGGTACCCGATCCTCACGCCCGACATGCTGCGGTCCTTCCGCAGCCTCTACCTCGGGGAGGACGCGGACGATCGCGACCCCCTCGTCTCCCCCGCCCACGGTGACCTCACCGGCCTGCCACCGGCGCTCGTCCAGACCGCCGAGCTGGACCCCCTTCGTCCGGACGGCGAAGCCTATGTCGCCGCGCTGCGTGACGCGGGCGTCGAGACGCGGCACACGATGTACCGCGGTGCGCCGCACGGCTTCGTCAATTTCCCGGGCCTGACATCAGCCGGGTACCCCGCCCTCGAGGAGCTCGTCGGCGAGCTTCGCCACCACCTGCACCAGGAGCTGTCATGAAGCGTCCCTACCCCGGCCTCGAGCCCGTGGTCGCCCTGCTGACCACCTACCTCGACAACGCCGGGCGGGTGTCCATCGTGGACGCCACCCAGGAGGACATCGAGCGGTCGCGGGCGCAGGTCTACCCGGCGTACCCGCCCTTCTCCTGGATCACCGGCCGCATCGCCGGGGACGTCCGGATCGACGAAGGGAGTGCCCCGGCCCGGGACGGGGTGAGCATCCCCCTTCGCTGGTACCAGCCCTCGGGATCGCGCACGGACCGTCCGCTCATCGTCTTCTTCCACGGTGGGGGCTGGGTCCAGGGCTCGACGTCGATGTACGACCCGCTCTGCAGCCACCTCGCCGCGCAGGTCGACGCGGTGGTCGTGAGCGTCGACTACCGGTTGGCGCCCGAGCACCGGGCCCCGGTCGCGGCACACGACGCCATCGACGCCACCCGGTGGCTGCACGAGCACGCGGACCACGGGGTCGACCGGCGACGGATCGCGCTCTGCGGTGACTCCGCCGGCGGCAACCTCAGCGCCATCGTCGCCCAGCAGCTGAAGCACCTCTCGGTCGAGGGGCGGCCGGTGATCCGCCACCAGGCCCTGCTCTACCCCGCGACCGACCTCACGCTGGCCTCCCCCTCGATCCGAGAGCACTCCGAGGGAGCGATCCTCACCGAGGCCAAGATCCACGTCTTCCGGGCGCACTACCTCGGCGACGGACCGGACGCCCTCGACCTCACGGACCCGCTCGTCTCACCCCTCTTCGGCGATGTCACCGGGGTTGCCCCGGCACTCGTCCAGACCGCCGACCTCGACCCGATCCGGGACGACGGCACCCGGTACGCCCATGCCCTGCGGGCCGCCGGCGTCGGGGTCCGGGCGACGAACTACGTGCGCCTCCCCCACGGTTTCGCGAGCTTCCCCGGAGCAGCCCGCAGCGGTGCCCAGCACCGGGCCGAGCTGGTCACGGCGCTGCGCCACCACCTCGGTGAGGAGGCCTGAGCATGGCCCGGCAGCCCGACGAGGCGCTGACCTCCCCCGGACGACGCACCGCGCTCGCCGGAGGCCTCGACATCGTCATCGTCGCGGTCTTCACGCTCATCGGTCGGCGCACCCACGACGAGCCGCTCGACCCGGCGGGCTGGTGGCAGACGGCGTGGCCCTTCCTCGCCGGTCTGCTCATCGGCTGGGCCGTCGTCGCGATGGCCAGCCGGACCTGGCCGACCCGTCTCTGGCACGGCCTGCCTGTGTGGATCTCGACGGTCTTCGCCGGGATGGCCTTCCGGGACGTCTCCGGGCAGGGCACGGCCCTGCCCTTCGTCATCGTCGCGACACTCTTCCTCGGGGTGACCCTGCTCGGCTGGCGGGCCGTGCTGTGGCTCGTCGACCGGCGCCGGCCGGCAGCCCAGAAGCCGCCCGGTGGTGGCCGCGGGCGCGTCCACGACCCCGTCGAGCACACTGCCGTCACGGACCCGCTCGGACTGGAAGAGCTCAGCGGACCGAGCGACACCACCCGAGGTCGCAGGGTCGTACCGCCCGGGGACCGGGAGCGGGTGGCCCGGGAGCTCGGGGTCGACCAGCGTCAGGCCCGTCCCGACGACGACCGGCCCTGAGGCGGCCGCTCAGAGGTACTGGCCGGTGCGAGAAGCTGTGTCGAGCGACCGACCCGGCTCGGCCGCGCCGGTCTTGCCGCCGATGAGGGTGCGGATGTAGACGATCCGCTCGCCCTTCTTGCCGGAGATCTTGGCCCAGTCGTCGGGGTTGGTCGTGTTGGGCAGGTCCTCGTTCTCCTTGAACTCCGCGACGCACGCGTCGAGCAGGTGACCGACGCGCAAGCCCTCGAGGTCTGTGGTGAGGAAGTCCTTGATCGCGGCCTTCTTGGCGCGGTCGACGATGTTCTGGATCATCGCGCCGGAGTTGAAGTCCTTGAAGTACAGGACCTCCTTGTCGCCGCCCTCGTAGGTGACCTCGAGGAACTGGTTGTCGTCGGACTCGGCGTACATCCGCTCGACGACGGCCTCGATCATCTCCTCGACGGTCGCCTGCCGGTCACCGTCGTGCTCCTCGATGTCCTCGGGGTGCAGCGGCAGGTCGGCGGTGAGGTACTTGCTGAAGATGTCCTTGGCGCCCTCGACGTCGGGACGCTCGATCTTGATCTTCACGTCGAGCCGACCGGGCCGCAGGATCGCCGGGTCGATCATGTCCTCACGGTTGGTCGCACCGATGACGATGACATTGTCCAGGCCCTCG
>JBQGNO010000200.1:0-5022 GCA_052087725.1 Janibacter sp.
ATCGACACAGGCGGCGACTCCGTCCTTCTCCACGTCGCAGCTCATCGAGATCTTGCGCTTGATGTCGGCGGGGATCTCACGGTCCGCACGCAGCACGAGGGCGTCCGGCTGGATACCGACCTGCCGCAGGGCGGCGACGGAGTGCTGGGTCGGCTTGGTCTTCATCTCACCGCTCGGGGCGATGAAGGGCACGAGCGAGACGTGCAGGAAGAAGCAGTTGTCGCGGCCGAGCTCGTGCCGGACCTGGCGGGCCGCCTCGAGGAAGGGCTGGGATTCGATGTCACCGACGGTGCCACCGATCTCGGTGATGATGATGTCGGGTGCGGAGGAGCTCTCGACGCCGGGGCTGCCGGCGGCCGGGGCGCGCATCCGCGAGGTGATCTCGTTGGTGATGTGCGGGATGACCTGGACGGTGTCGCCGAGGTACTCTCCCTTGCGCTCCCGGGCGATGACCCGGCTGTAGACCTGCCCCGTCGTCACATTGGCGGAGCCGTCGTGCGGGGTGTCGAGGAAGCGCTCGTAGTGCCCGATGTCGAGGTCGGTCTCGGCCCCGTCCTCGGTGACGAAGACCTCCCCGTGCTGGAAGGGATTCATCGTCCCCGGGTCCACATTGAGATAAGGGTCGAGCTTTTGCATCGTGACCCTCAGGCCACGCGCTCGAAGCAGATGCCCGAGGCTCGACGCCGTCAGACCCTTGCCGAGTGAGGAGACAACTCCTCCGGTCACGAAGATGTGTTTCGTCAGTGCCACCACGGGCTTTCACTTTACGTCACGAGCGCCGTCCGACCTACCTCAGGGTGCGACGACATCGCGTGGCCACGACGCCACCGCCCCGGAACCGCCTCAGGACGGAGTCGCGGCGCGGTCCGCGCGGCAGTGCTCGAGCAGCTCGCGGGCGTGGGTCAGCCCGACGTCGGTGTCGCCGCCGCCCATCATCCGCGAGATCTCGCCGAGACGGTCGTCGCCGTCGACGACGCGCACGTCGCTGGAGGTCACCTGCTCGTCGTGGCTCTTGTGCACGACGAGATGCCGGTCCGCATGTGCCGCGACCTGCGCCAGGTGGGTCACGACGATGACCTGGCTCGTGCGGGCCAGGGCGGCCAGTCGGGCACCGACGTCGAGGCCGGCGCGGCCGCCGACCCCGGCATCGACCTCGTCGAAGACGAAGGTCGGGACCTGCGCGCGCCCGGACCCGGCGGTGGCGACCTCGATCGCGAGCATGATCCGCGAGAGCTCACCGCCGGAGGCGGCCTTGGTCACCGTGCGCGGCTCGCTCCCCCGGTTGGCGGCGACGCGGATCTCCACCTGGTCGACACCATCGGCCGAGACCCGCTGGTCGCCGTCCGGTCCGGGGAGCTGGGGGCCGGCGTCATCGGTGCGCGGCTCGACGGCGATCTCCACGCGGGCACCGCCCATGCCCAGCTGGGCGAGCTCTCCCTCGACGGTCGTCGCGAGCTCCCCCGCGGCCGCCGTCCGGGCGTTCGTGAGACGGCCGACCGCCGCGGAGAGCCGCCCCGCGAGGTCGTCGACGCGGGCGGTGAGCTCCTCGATCCGCTCATCGGCCCCCTCGAGGGCGAGCAGTCGCTCCCGCGCGGTGTCCCGGTGGGCCAGCACGGCATCGATGTCCTCGCCATAGCGCCGGGTGAGCTCGGTCAGGGTCGCGCGGCGCTGCTCGACGGCTCCGAGCCGGGCCGGGTCGGCCTCGATGTCGGCCGCATAGCCGGACAGCTCACCGGCGAGATCGGCGGCGAGGACGCCGACCTCTCCCAGGCGTCGGTGGAGGTCGGCCAACCGCGGGTCGTGCTCGGTGAGCCGCATCAGCTCCTCACCGGCCCGGGCGATGCGCCCGACGGCGTCGCCGCCGGCGAAGTCATCGGGGTCGGACAGCAGCCGGTGTGCGGCGTCCGCCCCGGTGCGCAGGTCCTCGGCATGACCGAGGAGCTCGGACTCCCGGGACAGCTCGGCGTCCTCGCCCGGCGTGGGGTCGACGGAGTCGATCTGCTCGAGCTGGTGGGTGAGCAGCTCCAGCTCCTGGAGCCGGGTGCGTTCGCCGTCGACGAGGTCGGTGAGCTCCCCCTTCGCCTCCTGCCAGGCGCTGAAGAGCTCGGCGACCTCACCGGCGGGGCCGGCCACGGCCTCGCCACCGAAGGCGTCCAGGAGCGCACGGTGCTGTCCGGGTCGACGCAGGCGCCACTGGTCGGCCTGGCCGTGCACGGCGACGAGGTCCTCGGCGAGGTCGGTCAGCGTCGCGATGGGCGCACGGCGTCCGCCGACGTGGGCCCGCGAACGTCCTGCGGCGGACACCGTCCGGGCGAGGATCAGCTCCGGCTCGTCGCTGACGGCACCGGCCTCCGCCGCCCGGACCCGAGCCGGGTGCTCGGCCGCGAGCTCGAGCTCGGCCTCGACGACGGCCTCGTCGCGCCCGGCCCGCACGAGGCCCGGGTCGGCGCGGCCCCCGAGGACGAGACCGATCCCCGTGACGACCATGGTCTTGCCGGCGCCGGTCTCGCCCGTGACGACGGTCAGACCGGGGTCCAGCGGCAGGGTGGCGTCCTCGATGACGCCGAGGTCACGGATGTGCAGCTCACGCAGCATGGATCAGACTCCCGGCTCGCCTGCTCGACGCCCGCGCCAGCCGTGGACGGACAGGTCGAACTTCGCGACGAGGCGGTCGGTGAAGGGGGACGTGCTCATCCGGGCGAGCCGGACCGGCTCCGCCGAACGGCGCACCTCGATCCGGGCGCCGGGGGGCAGGTCGACGGCCCGGCGGCCGTCGCACCACAGGACCCCGTGGCCCTCGGTCCCGGGCACGAGATCGACGGCGGTGGTGGAGTCCGGCGCGACGACGAGCGGGCGGGCGAAGAGCGCGTGCGCGCTGATCGGCACGACGAGCATCGCCTCGACCCCCGGCCACACGACGGGTCCACCGGCGGAGAAGGCATAGGCGGTGGAGCCGGTCGGCGTCGCCATGACGACGCCGTCGCAGCCCCACGTCGAGAGGGGGCGACCGTCGATCTCCGCGGTGAGCACGAGCATCCGCTCGCGCGAGGCCTTCTCGACGGTGACCTCGTTGAGGGCCCAGCTGCGGGCGATCTCCTGGCCGTCGAGGGTGGCGACGACGTCGAGGGCCATCCGCTCCTCCACGCTGTAGGCCCGGCCCACGATGTGCTCCACGGTCGCGTCGAGGTCCTCCCGCTCGACCTCGGCGAGGAAGCCGACGTGCCCGAGGTTGACCCCGAGCACCGGGACCGAGGACCCGCGAGCCAGCTCGGCTCCGCGCAGGATCGTGCCGTCACCCCCGAGGACGACGATCAGCTCGGCCCCCTCGGCCGGGTCGTCACCCTCGTGGACGAGAGCCACCGGGTGCTGCCCCAGGATGCTGTCGGCGATCTCGCCCGCGGGGATGCGCACGCGGATCCCCTCCTCGGTCAGTCGCTCGGCGACTCCGATGGCCACCTCGAGGGCCTCGGGCCGCTCGGGGTGGGTCATGAGGAGGACCTGCCGCTCGTCGCTCATGTCTCCTCCTCCTGCACCAGGTCGCTGATCGTCACCTGCAGAGCCTGCCACGTCGGCGCGGCTGCGGGGCGTCGGGTCAGATGGACGAGGTACTCGTGGTTGCCCTCGCCCCCGCGCACCGGGCTCGCCGCGAGGGCCATCACCGACAGTCCGACCTGCTCTGCGGTGTGCAGCACCGACTCGATCGCCTCGGCTCGTGCGTCGGGCGAGGTGACCACGCCGCGGCGCCCCAGACGTCCTCGTCCGACCTCGAACTGCGGCTTGATCAGCAGCACCGCCTCGCCGACATCGGTGAGCAGCCCGGCGATCTCCGCCAGGACGAGACGAAGGGAGATGAAGCTCAGGTCACCGACGGCCAGGTCCACGCGTCCCCCCAGGTCCTCGGAGGACAGCCCGCGGATGGTCGTCCCGCTGCGCTCCTCGACCCGCGGGTCCGTCGCGATCTGCGCGGCGAGCTGGTCGTGGCCCACGTCGAGGGCGATGACGTGGGCGGCGCCGCGCTCGAGCAGGACCTGGGTGAATCCACCCGTGCACGCGCCGATGTCGAGGCACCGCAGTCCCCGCGCGTCGAGATCGAAGGTGTCGAAGGCTCCGACGAGCTTGCCCGCGGCCCGACCGACCCAGTGGTCGGCGTCCCCGATGACGGCCACCTCGTCGTCGGGCGTGACGCGCAGGGACGGCTTGGTCGCCGACCGGTCGCCCACCGTCACCGACCCGGCAGCGATGAGCTCGCCGGCCCGGGTGCGGCTGCGGGCCAGGCCACGGTCCACGAGGGCGACGTCGAGCCGGCTGGTCCGGGACGCCACTCAGGTCCCGAGGTCGGACAATCGAGAGGTCAACGTCGCGTGGACCGCCTCCCCCGCCGCCAGAGTGGCATCGAGGTCAGCGGGGTCGACCGCGGCGAGGTCGCGCAGGGCTGCGTCCACGACGAGGTCACCCGTCTCGGGTGAGGTGGTCGTCCCCGGTGAGGGGCTCTCCTCGGGCTGGGTCTCGTCAGGCATCGGGCAGCACCGGGAGGGTCGGGGTGTCGGCGGAGACGGACGTCGACGCAGTCGCCTTCTTCGCCGGAGCGGACTTCTTGGCGGATGAGGTCTTCCTCGCCGGGGTCGCCTTCTTCGCCGTCGTCTTCTTCGTCGTGGGCTTCGTGGGCTTCGTGGCGGTGGAGCTCTTCTTCGTCGTGCCGGCAGCCTTCTTGGCCGGCGCAGACGCGGTGGTTGCTGCCGACGTCTGGGTGGAGGAGGCCTTCTTCGCCGGCGCGGCGCGCTGCGTCGACGCCTTCTTCCTCGTCGGCGTCCCGGTGGCCCTCGTGGCCGTCGTCTTCGTGGCGGGATCCTTCCGCGCGCGCAGCGTGGCGCTCAAGGCATCGAGATCGGCTTGCTCCTCGTGCGGCCAGACCGGCTCCTGCGAGGCCGGCCCGGGTGGGGGCGGCACCGCGCCGGCCACCAGCCGGTGGTCCGCCAGCCTGCCGCCTTCCACCGCTCGGCCGCGCGTCGTCTCGGTCAGCTT
>JBQGNO010000201.1:0-4876 GCA_052087725.1 Janibacter sp.
GAAACCTTGGACTTTCCAGGGTTGTTCACGGAACTGCTCACCCTCGTGTCGTCGTACCCGCGCGTAACGTGACCGCATGATCCTCCAGCACATCGCCCTCGAGTCCGACTGGCAGGCGGCGCAGGTCACCGGCACCTACCCCGTCTCGACGCGGGACCAGCGGATCGCGGACGTCGGCTTCATGCACTGCAGCACCCCCGAGCAGACCGCTGGGGCGCTCGAGCGCTTCTACTCCGACGTCACCGAGCATCTGCTCCTCCTCACCCTGGATGAGAAGGCGCTCGTCGGGCACGGCCTCGAGGTGCGGCTGGAGCCCCCGGCCCCGGGGATCGCCGAGCTTTTCCCGCACGTCTACGGCGGGGACCTGCCGGTCGCCTGCGTGGGCGACGTGTCTCCCCTGGGCTGACCACACTCAGGTGACGGTCTGAGGAGCGGGCCGCCGGTGTGTCGGACTGCAGTTCGTCGAAGGGGGCGGTCGAAACCCGCGTGGCCTCGTTGCCGTCGAGCCCAACTGCAGTCCGACTCGCGGGAGGAGCTCAGTCCTTGGCGATGGGGGCGGTCGTGGCGGAGGTCAGTGCCACCAGGTCCGAAGGGGAGAGCTCCAGGTCGAGGCCCCGCCGCCCTCCGCTGATGAGGACCGTCGTACGGAGCAGCGCCGAAGCGTCGACGACGGTGGTCAGGGCGCGCTTCTGACCGATCGGGCTGATGCCGCCGACGACGTACCCGGTGGTCTTCTCGGCGAGGGCGGGGTCGGCCATGCTCGCCTTCTTCGCCCCGACCGCGGCGGCGAGGGCCTTGAGGTCGAGCTGTCCGGTGACCGGCACGATCCCGACGACGAGGCCGTGGTCGCGGGGGAGGTCGGTCTGCGCGAGCAGGGTCTTGTAGACCTGCTCCGGTGGTGCGCCGATCGCCTCCGCCGCCTCGAGCCCGTAGGACGCCGACGACGGATCGTGTTCGTACGGGTGCTCGGTGAAGTCCACCCCGGCCGCGGCCAGTGCCCGCGTCGCAGGGGTGGCGCCGCCCTTCGTCTTCTTGGCCATGGGCACCAGTGTGGCTTCGAGGCTCCTTCGTCGCACCTCAGCCACCGTGGGTGCTGTCCACCTCCTCGTCATCTTGGCGTGGGTACGATTCGGGATGCAGCAGAACCTTCGCGAGTACATCGACCGGCTCATGGCCGAGGGCTACACCGTGCGCGACGACCAGGGCGATGATCCGATGCTCATCGCCGCAGACGGCAAGGCCGTCGAGACCTGGCGGGAGAACTACCCGTACGACGAGCTGATGACGCGCAATGACTACGACGTCGAAAAGTACCTGCTGCAGATCGAGCTGCTGAAGTTCCAGTACTGGGCGCAGGACACCGGCCGCAAGTTCGTCATCCTCTTCGAGGGACGCGACGCCGCCGGCAAGGGCGGGACGATCAAGCGCTTCACCGAGCACCTCAACCCTCGCGGCGCCCGCGTCGTCGCGCTGACCAAGCCGAGCGAGCGCGAGGAGGGGCAGTGGTACTTCCAGCGCTACATCCAGCACCTGCCCACGAGCGGTGAGATCGTCCTGTTCGACCGGTCCTGGTACAACCGCGCCGGGGTCGAGCGGGTCATGGGCTTCTGCACCGACGAGCAGTACGAGGGCTTCATGGACCAGGCGCCGAAGGTCGAGCGGATGCTCGCCGACGCCGGTGTCCACGTGACCAAGCTGTGGTTCTCGGTGACCCAGCAGGAGCAGCGCACCCGCTTCGCCATCCGGCAGATCGACCCGGTGCGCCGCTGGAAGCTCTCCCCGATGGACCTGGAGAGCCTCGACAAGTGGGAGGCGTACACGCAGGCCAAGGAGGCGATGTTCGAGCGCACCGACACCCGGCACGCCCCGTGGATCGTCATCAAGTCCAATGACAAGAAGCGCGGTCGGATCAACGCCATGCGCTACTTCCTCAACCAGTTCGACTACGAGGACAAGGACACGAGCGTCGTCTACACCCCGGACAAGAAGGTCGTCGCCCGAGGCAAGCGGATCGTCGGCGACTGACCGGCCGTGATGCTCGCGCCCCATCGGTCCCCGACGGGCGGGTAATGTCCTGAGTAGCCGCGGTCTCGCGCGGCCCCTGACGACGAGGTGGGGAGCCATGGGTGGGAGCGACGGCGAACGTGCTCCCGTGACGGACTCCTCGTCCGGTCGCCGGATACCCCGTCTGGTGCTGGGTGCGGCGATGCTGCTGTGCTTCGGGCTGATCGGCCTCCTGCTCTGGTGGTGGCCCGCCACGCGACGCCGTCGCCGGGAGCGAGGCGCGGCCTGCAGGGTCTGCCGCCACCAGCAGCGGGTCGGCACCGTCGCCGTCGCCGGCTTCACGGTGCTGCTGCTCCTCGGCGCGGGGGTGCGCACCTCGGTCGCGGCGACTCCCCTGGACGAGTGCAGCGGCCGGTTCACGGTCGGCGCGGAGGAGGCGCTGACCGAGGGCCCGTCGCAGGACCCGGCGTACATGAAGTGGTGGGCGACAACCCGGGGCGCTGTGACCGCGCCGACCAGTGGGGTGATGCTCGCGGCGACCAGCGCGGTCGGGATGAGTCACTGCTCGGGTTCCGCCGTGCTCGTGGCCTTCCCGCCGCCGCCCGCGGGCGAATCCGGAAGCGGTGGAAGCGTCGTCGGTGGCATCTTCGTCAGCTGGATCTCCGAGGCGGACGGGGCCTGGGCCGCGCTCCCCGGTGCGGAGTCGTACGTGCAGTTCGGGTCCGACACGCACGCCGAGGCAGAAGCCGTGGAGGCCATCGCCCGCCACGAGTCCCGGCACGTCGACCAGTGGGCCGTCGCGACGATGATCGGCGGGCCGGTGGCCCTCCCGGCGGCGTACTACGTCGACAGCCTCTTCTTCCCGTTCTCGCGGAACCACTTCGAGCGGGCCGCGGATCTCGAGGACGGCGGCTACGACCAGCCGCCCAACTTCGCTCCGAGCCCGCTGTGGTGGCCGCTGGCGATCACCGCTGGCCTGGCCCTGCTGGTCCTGCGCCGGCGCATCCGATGGTCGAGCCGAGTGGTCGTGGCCGGCCGGGCGGGTGCCCGGGCCCACGAGGACGGCCGATGCCCGCTGCACAGCCGGGGGTGGTTTCGTGCCGGCTCGGCCCCCCCCTTCGCCCGGGGCGCGCCGCCGACGGGTGACGCCGCGGCGCCGACCCCACGGACCATCTCCTCGCCGCCCTCTGGCGAGACAGGTCGACACCCCTGGTCTCGTGGGTGTTGGCTGACCCCATGGCGAATGAAGCGAGGACCGCGGCTTCGCGCAACCGGGAGCTGGCCGACATCGGTCCCCTCGCCCAGCTGCGCGCGGGCCGGCTCGGCATCCGGGTGCCGTTGCTGCTCGTCGGGCTCTTCCTCTACGGCGCCTCGATGGCGATGGTCCTGCGCGGCACCCTCGGTGTCATCCCGTGGGACGTCCTGCACGTCGGTGTCTCCCGGCACGTCCCCCTGAGCTTCGGCACGATCGTCGTCGGGGTCTCCCTGCTCGTCCTCCTGCCGTGGATCCCCCTGCGGCAGAAGCCCGGTCTCGGCACGATCGGCAACGCGCTGCTCATCGGGCCGTCCGCCGACCTCGTCCTGTCGGTCCTCTCGCCGCCGGACCACCTCGCGTGGCGGATCGCGCTCCTGGTGGGCGGGGTCGTCCTCAACGGCGCCGCGACGGGCATGTACATCGGATCGCAGTTCGGGCCGGGGCCGCGGGATGGTCTGATGACCGGCCTGGCCAAGGTCACCGGTCGCTCGATCCGGCTGGTGCGCACCGGGATCGAGGTCACCGTCGTCATCGTCGGGTGGCTGCTCGGCGGGACGGTCGGCCTCGGTACCGCGCTCTATGCGGTCGCGATCGGTCCGCTCGCGCAGCTCTTCCTGCCGCTCTTCACCGTCGACCTGCGTCGGGGTGTCGTCTCAGATCCAGATACATAACTAGACATTATGGGTTTGCATATGTCACGTTATGTGCAGGTCATGAGTCCCAGCGCGTAGCCCCGGCTGGCTGGGCGGCAACCCTCCACCCTCGGTGGGGTGCCCCGGGTGAGGACCTGGGCGCGGCCGACCGGTCGTAGCCAAGCGCGGGTTCACCAGAGCCCTTTCACGCAGGAGCCATGTCATGACGCAGACCGCGACCAAGAGCACCCAGCTGACGACCGCCGTCGGGGGATCCCTCGTCCGCGGCACCGCGACCGAGGTCGCGATCACCGCCGGCGAGCACACCTTCACCATCGACGAGCCGGCCGCGCTCGGCGGGACGGACAAGGGCGCCAACCCCATCGAGCACCTCCTCGCCGCCCTCGCCTCGTGCACCGTCATCAGCTACCAGGTCTGGGCGGAGAAGCTCGGCCTGACCCTCGAGGGCGTCGACGTCGACCTCACCGGCGACATCGACCTCGCCGGCTTCTTCGGTGCCGAGGAGGGTGTCCGGCCCGGCTACCAGGGCATCGAGCTCGGCGTCCGGCTCACCGGCCCGGAGAGCGAAGGGGACTACCGCCGCCTCGAGGAGGCCGTCGCCACGCACTGCCCCGTGCTCGACAACCTGACCAACGGCGTTCCCGTCCGCACCGCGGTCGAGGTGGCCGCAGCCTGACGCACCCCTCACCACCGATACGAACTACTGCAGGCCGTAGTTCGTATCGTCTGCCGCACTTCGAGCTACGGCTGACGATACGAAAGGCTGCCTGCAGTAGTTCGCATTCACCGCACGACCTCGCGGAGGTTGCCGTCGACGCGGCGGGTCCAGCCGCGGGAGTCGAGGTGCTCGAGCAGGGGCACCGCAACCCTCCGGGTCGTCCCGAGGGCCTGCCGCGCGGCGCTGAGGGTGAAGGGCTGGTCCAGTCCCGCGAGCACCCGCATCGCCCGCGCCGGTCCGTCGGGC